>JAAURK010000097.1 GCA_012032275.1 Tabrizicola sp. | reverse complement strand
GATCGAGCGCCCGGATCGCCGCCGCCGAAGCCCGGGTCGCCTGCCGGTGCAGACGGGGAAACCAGCGCGGCAGCGGCAGGAAGGCGGCAAGATTCAGGATCGGCTGGGTCCGCTGATAGGCGCGGAACTCCCGGAACACCTGACCGGCCACCGCATCCTCGATCGGGATCGAGAACAAGGCACGGAAGATCACGTCGGCCGCCGCATGGCTGGCCGCCGCCTCCACCTCGACGACCCCGGTTTCCATCCGCGCCACCGCCGCCTCGCCCGCCGCCCAGATGGCGGGGAAGATCTCCTTCAGCCGACCGCCCTCGAAAGCCGGGTCGATGATCCGCCGCTGCCGCCGCCAGACCGCGCCATTCGTCACAAAGACCGACTGGCCGAGAAGCGGCGCGAGCCCCGCCGTGATCCGCGCCGATTTCGGGAAATCGTCCGGCCGCTCTTGCAGGACACGCCGCACAAGGGCGGGATCGTTGCACAGATAGCTGCGGAAGAACGGGGTCCGGAATTCTGCCATCCAGGCCCGATAAAGCCGCGCAGGCTGCGCCGACAGGATGTCGCGCCGGAAAAGACGCAGATATCCCCAGAGCGAGATCCGGTCCGGCCGGGCGGCGGGTTTTGGCGGGATCATGAGACCCCCCTCCAGCGGTTCACCGGCGCCTCGATCCGGCTTTTCGAGGGGCTGCGGCCCCGGAAGCGGTCTGCCAGGGTCACCGGTCCGGCGGTGATCTGGAAGTAGTCGTAGTCCCCCGGCCGATCGAAGGCGCACAGATACTGGAAATGCAGCCGGAAGAACCGCCAGCGCAGCGCGCGCCAGCGCTCCGCGCTCAGCGTCAGGGTGAAGGCGGCAGAGATCACCAGCGGCCAGAGCTTGCCCTCCGGCGCGACCCCGGTCACCGAGACCGGGTCGCAAAGCGCGAAGGCGCAGCCGTCGCCGGGCGCCGTGACATCGATCCAGGTGATCTCGTCCCGCGCCGACAGGTAGCCAAGATCGGCGCGCAGCCGCGTGGCCCCGGGCAGAAACGAGACCATCGGCACCACCTGCCCGAGCGAGAGAAACCCGAGCGCGGGCCGGTCCGCGGGCAGCCCTGCACGGATCAGATCGGCGAGGATCGAGACCGCCAGATGCGCGCCCGAAGAATGGCCGATGACCAGAACCTCATCCACATCGCTGTTCAATGCCGCGTGGATTGCTGCGCCGAATTCGGCCATCCGCACCTCCAGCGCGGGCGGGTTCGCACCTTTCGCCTGCGCCGAATAGGCATAATCGTGCATCAGATAATAGGCGAACACCCGGTGATCCTGCGACCGGAACCACAGAAGAAGCGCCACCACCGTCGCGGTGCCAAGCGCGGCTCCCGCCAGCCAATGGAAGTGATCGGCCGCCAGCGCCGCGAGATATCCGCCAACCAGAAGGGCGGCCAGCAGTTGCAGCAAGAGAAACACGATCGGATAAAGCGCCGCGATCATTGGCCCCTTGCGCAGCCGCATCAGCCGAAAGAGCGCCCCTGACCCGATATAGGCCCAGGCGGTGCGCAGAAGCTGCAGATAGGTGGCAAGTATTCCCTGCGCCATGGAGGCGCGCACGATGTCGGACCAGACAAGCACGTCAATCTCGGCCACTGCCGCACGGCCACCGATCCGCGTCTCGGCCCGCCAGCCATAGGGCCCGGCGGCCGCTTTCGCGGCGATCGCGATCTGATAGCCCGAGATCGCCGCCTGCGCAGCGCCTTCCTTGCGGTAAAGTTCGCGGTAGCGCCGGGGCGGGAACGGATCATATCCGGGAATGTAGAGAACCCTGCGTCGGAACGCATCGGGGCCGTGGTCCGTATGATCAGGGATATCCAACCGCATTTCACCATTCTGCCGGTGAAAGCTTAACGATTTCAGCCCAGAAGCGGAATGCCGAGTTTGTCGAAGGTTTCCAGCAGCCAGAAGCTGAAATCGGTGAAGGCCCCGGTGACAAGGGCAAGCCCCACGACCAGCAGCAACAGGCCCATGGCGCGCTCGATGATCTTCATATGCGGCTTCAGCCGGGTCATCAGCCCCATCGACCTTTCGATGAACAGCGCCGCGATCAGGAACGGTAGGCCAAGCCCCAGCGCATAGACGCCCAGAAGAACGGTGCCGCGGGCGGTGCTCGCCTCCTGCGCTGCAAGGCTCAGGATCGCGCCAAGCTGCGGGCCGATGCAGGGCGTCCAGCCGAAAGCGAAGGCGAGGCCGAGGACATAGGCGCCGAAGGCCGATCCGCCCCTGTCGCCCGCATCCACCCGCGCCTCGCGGTCAAGCAGCGGAATGCGGAAGAGGCCGAGAAAATGCAGCCCGAAGACGATGACGACCACGCCCGCCGCGATGGAGAAATACTCCTGATTGCCGAGAAAGAAGGCCCCGAAGGCCGATGCGGTGAAGCCAAGCAGCAGAAAGACCGTGGAAAGGCCAAGCACAAAGAACAGTGCAGGCAGGATGACGCGGCGCCGCGCCGAGGCATCGCCCTTCATCTCGCCCATGCTGATCCCGCCCATATAGGCAAGATAGGGCGGCACGATGGGCAGCACGCAGGGGCTGAGGAACGACAGCACGCCCGCCACCAGCGCGATCAGCATCGCGGGCAGCAGGGCTGCGTCGATGATTTCAGCTCCGAACATGGTATCTCCTTCCGTCCGACATACTGTCTTCCTCGCACGACGTCACGCGGAAGGCTTGTCACATTGACGTGGCCGTCCTGTAACGATCCTTTGGTGCGGAGGGGGCGGGATATGGGGCTGGCGGCGGAGCCTCCGGCGGGGATATTTGGGCCAAGATGAAAGGGCGGTCGATGGAGTGGGACGTGGAACTGGATTGCGAGGGGTTGCTTTGCCCGCTTCCGGTGCTGAAGGCGCGCAAGCGGTTGCGGTCGATGGCGCCGGGCGCCGTGCTCTGCGTGCGCGCGACCGACCCGATGGCGGCGCTCGATCTGCCGCATTTCTGCGCCGAGACGGGGCATGCCTTTCTCGGGGCGCGCGAGGACGGCGGAACAAGCCGCTATCTGATCCGGGTCGGCGGCGCGGACGCCGCCCTTCTGGCCCGGTGAGACGAAACTGGACTGCTGTTCCGGCAAACCGGGGGAGCGGGGCTCTGCCCGGCGCTCTGGAAAGCGTCAGGCAGATTTACTCATGTCAGCGGCCGAGCGACCACCAGCCGCGCTTTTTCGACTTTTTTCATCCGCCGCGTCGGATGGGGCTTCGGGCGCATCGGCGACCGGCCGGGTCTCGACAGCGACGGCAGGGCCCGGATCTGCCTGAAGCGGCGGCAGATCGACAGCGGCCGCGACGGGTTTCGCCTTGGTGCTGCGTGAGCGCGTCGGCTTCTTCGGCGTCTCTTCCGGTGCGGCGGCCGCCGGCTCTGCTGCCTTTGGTGCGGCGGCGCGGCGGGTCCGAGTGGCCTTCGGCTTTGCGGCAACCGCTTCCGCGACGACCGGCGCCTGATCTGCGACCGCATCGGGAGCCGGGGCTTCGGCCTTGACTGCTGCGGCGGGAGCGGGAGCGGCATCCTCCACTGGTTTGCGCGGTTTTCTCACCCGTTTCGGCTTGGCCGCTGGCGGTTCGGCCTCGGCACCCTCGGCTGGTGCCGCTTCGGCTGCGACCTCTTCCGATGCACCATCGTCGGCCGGTTTCGGCTGATCCTCGGCACCGTTTTCGCGCGCTCCGCCCCGGCGGCGCCGACGACGGCGGCGCTTTTTCTTGCCATCGCCGCGGGCCTCTGCCTGCGGTTGCTCGTCGGACGCATCGCCCTCTGCGGCCAGATCGTCCTCTTCCTCGTCCAGGATATCCTCGACGATATCGTCCTCTTCCTCGACCGGTTCACCCATCAGGCTTGCGTTGCCCGAGATGGCCGCCGTCGCATCGGGCACCGCACGCGTCGCCGTCTTGAACTTTTCGATCACGTGATCGGGCGACACCATCATCGGATCGGCCTCGATCCGCACCGACATCGCATAGCGCGCCTCGATCATCGCGATATGTTCGCGCTTTTGGTTGATCAGATAGTTGACGATGCCGATCGGCGCCTTCAGCAGCACCTCTTTCGACCGCTTGCGCGTGCCTTCCTCTTCCAGCGCGCGCAGCACCTGCAGCGCCATCGAATCGTCCGACCGGATCAGCCCGGTGCCGTGGCAATGCGCGCAGGGCTGGGTGGTCGATTCCAGCATTCCCGGGCGCAGACGCTGGCGGCTCATCTCCATCAGGCCAAAGCCGGAGATCCGGCCGACCTGGATCGCGCGCCCGGTCGGTCTTGAGCTTGTCCTTCAGGCGCTTTTCGACGGAGGCGTTGTTCTTGCGCTCTTCCATGTCGATGAAATCGATGACGATGAGACCCGCGAGGTCGCGCAACCGCAACTGCCGTGCCACCTCGTCCGCCGCCTCGAGGTTGGTCTTCAGCGCGGTGTCCTCGATCGAGCCTTCCTTGGTCGCCCGACCGGAGTTCACGTCAATGGCAACCAGAGCCTCGGTCACACCGATCACGATGTAGCCGCCGGACTTCAGCTGCACCACCGGGTTGAACATGCCGCCGAGATAGCTTTCCACCTGATATTTGGCGAAAAGCGGCATCGGTTCCTGGTAGCGCACCACCTGCTTGGCGTGGCTTGGCATGATCATCCGCATGAAGTCCTTGGCGGTGCGGTAGCCTGCCTCGCCCTCGACCAGCACTTCGTCGATCTCGCGGCTGTAGAGGTCGCGGATCGAGCGCTTGATCAGGTTGCCTTCCTCGTAGATCGCCGCCGGAGCGATGCTTTTCAGCGTCAGCTCGCGGATCTGCTCCCACAGCCGCATCAGATATTCGTAGTCGCGCTTGATCTCGGGTTTCGTCCGCTTGGCGCCCGCCGTGCGGATGATCAGCCCGGCGCCATCCGGCACCTCGATCTCGCCGGCGATTTCCTTCAGCTTCTTGCGGTCGGCGGCCTGGGTGATCTTGCGGGATATGCCGCCGCCCCGGGCGGTGTTCGGCATCAGCACGCAGTAGCGACCGGCCAGCGACAGATAGGTGGTCAGCGCGGCCCCCTTGTTGCCGCGTTCTTCCTTGACGACCTGCACCAGCATGATCTGGCGCACCTTGACCACTTCCTGGATCTTGTAACGCCGGGCGCGCGGCTTGCGCGGAGCGCGGATTTCCTCGGCCACGTCCTCTTCGGCGACGGATTCGATCTCGTCGTCGGTGTCGCTTGCGTGATCGACAGCGCGGTAGGGGCGTTCGCCATTCTCCGCCTCGGCCGCAGCCTCGGGAGGATTGCCGGAATCCGGTTCCGTCACCGCGACCAGCGTCTCGTCATCGCTTCCTTCGTCAAGATCGACGACATCCATCCCGGAAGGCCCCGTGACCACGACATCCTCGCTGGCGACGGCTTCGGCCTTTGCCTGCGGTTTCGGCCTTTCGCGGCGGCGGCTGCGCGGCTCCTCGTCATCCTCGGCGCGTGCGAAAGCGCGCTCCTCTTCAAGCAGCGCTTTGCGGTCGGCGACGGGGATCTGGTAGTAATCCGGATGAATCTCGGCAAAGGCCAGGAACCCGTGCCGGTTGCCGCCGTAATCCACGAAAGCGGCCTGAAGCGAAGGCTCCACCCGGGTCACTTTGGCAAGGTAGATGTTTCCGGCGAGCTGGCGTTTGTTTACGGTCTCGAAGTCAAACTCTTCGACCTTGTTTCCGTCGACCACGACCACCCTGGTTTCCTCGGTGTGGGTGGCATCGATAAGCATTTTCTTTGACATGTTTGTCCACTGCGCCCCGGGCGCAACGGTTCCACTGGCGGACCAGCGGGGTGATCGCAACGGACGGGGCGGCTTGTCTGTGCGCGGACGGATGGATCATGCACGGGCGTTCGGCCCAAGGGGCCAAGCTCACCGATACGCAGAAATCCCTTACGCCTCATCGCGGTTACAATTGAAGGGCTTTGCGGCCCCCCACCTAATCAAGCCAGCAAATCCGGGGACTTGCGGGCAATGTGCACGGCCTTGCGACCGATCCGGCTCCCGGTTCGGGACACGAGACGACGCATCCGGCGAAGAGGGAGAGAATTCCAAGGGCAGTCCACTGCCTTCCCGCGACCCTACCGGGAAAGCCCGACCAAGGGCAATGGCGAATTTCGCACGGCTGTTACGTGCCCTTCTCAGCGGTCGACCAAGTTCAGCCAGTGCAAGGCGGCCACCGTCAGCAGAAAGTCCGAAATTCCGTCGTGGCCCCCGCCGCAGATACACTCCGCCCGGGCAGCGGTCAGCGGCGCCAGCGCCTTGCAAGTGCCACAAGTCCCCAGATGACCAGCGCCAACACGACTATCGCCGCGACAAACACTCCCAAGAAAAAGGTCGCGAACCCGTCATAGCAGCCCTGCCCCAGACATTCCGCCCGCGCAGGCGCGGCCAGAGCCATCATCCCGGCCACTGCCACGCTCTTTGCCACGCCACGCATCATGAACCCCAGATTGCGATCTCAGCGCCGGAGAAAGGCACAAGGCCCCCGGCGATGCAAGTCGAAAACCGCCCCGGATGAGGCGGTCCGCCGACCGCGCACGTGTTGACAGTTCATGAGCGCCCGCGCCCAAGAAATTGATTTCATTGGATGTGTAAAGGCTGTCCACCGTGGACAGATCCCGTCAGACATAATCTCCCCGGGTCAGCCCGTACTTGGCCATCTTCTCGTTCAGGGTCCGGCGCGGCAGGCAAAGCTCTTCCATCACCGCCACGATGGACCCCTTGTGCCGCCGCATCGTGTTGTCGATCAGCATCCGCTCGAAAGCTTCCACATAGTCCTTCAACGGCTTGCCCTCGGTCGTCAGCGCGGGGCCCGAGGCCTCGTTGTCGGCCATCAGAAGGCTGGCGATGGATCCCGACCCGCGCCGGTTCTGCAGAACCGCCCGTTCCGCGATATTCACGAGTTGCCGCACATTGCCCGGCCAGGGGGCCTGCAGCAGCTGCGCCGCTTCCTGCGCCATGACCTGCGGCGCGTCGCAGCCATATTCCTCGGCGAATTGCTCGCTCATCCGGGTGAAAAGCTGGAGGATGTCCTCTCCCCGGCTCCGCAGCGGCGGCAGCACGATGGTCATCGCCCCAAGCCGGTAGAACAGATCCGGCCGCAGCACCGCTTCCAGCGTCGTATCGGGCGCGTGCTGGTTGCAGATCGCGATGATCCGCGTTTCTGGCGGGGTGCCCTGATCGTTGATCATGGTCAGGAGCCGCGATTGCAAAGGATGGCTCAGCGCCTCGATATCCTCCAGGCAGAGCGTGCCTCCCCGCGCCTCCTCGACCAGCGGCAGGTTGCCATCCTCCGCCGGGCCGAAGAGCCGCCCGGCAAGTTGATCCTCGCCCCAGGCCGCGCAGGAGATGGTGACGAACTTCTTCGACGCCCGCGGCCCCACGGCATGCAGCGCATGGGCCACCAGCGTCTTGCCCGTGCCGGTCTCGCCGTCGATCAGGACATGGCTGTCGGCCTGCCCCAGATCAAGGATATCCTCGCGCAGCCGCTCCATCGCGGGGGAGGAACCGATGAGCTTTTTCATGATCATCGTGCCGTCCGACAATTCGCGGCGCAGCGCCCGGTTGTCGAGCGTCATCCGCCGAGCCTGGGTGGCTCGCTTGGCAAGTTCGGTCATCCGGTCGGGGTTGAAAGGCTTCTCCAGAAAGTCGAACGCGCCCACCCGCATCGCCTCTACCGCCATGGGCACGTCGCCATGGCCGGTGATCATGATGACGGGAAGCCCGGAATCCTGGCTCATCAGTCGCTTGAGAAACGCCATCCCGTCCATGCCCGGCATCTTGATGTCGCTCACGACCACGCCCTGAAACTCCGGCCCGATGACTTTCAGCGCGTCCTCCGCGCTGGCATAGGTTTCGGTGTCAAAGCCTGACAGGGCCAGCCACTGGCTGATCGACTGCCGCATATCCGCCTCGTCATCGACGATTGCGACTTTCATTGCCCGCGCCATGGGGACCTCATTCTGCTGCTTCTTGTTCTCTGCCGAGGATCGGCAACTGCACTTCAAAGACGGCGCCGCCGCCTTCGCCATTATGAGCGGTCAGCCGACCGCCAAGGTCGGTCACGATCCCGCTTGAAATTGCCAGTCCAAGCCCGACGCCCTCGCCGGGTTTCTTCGTGGTGTAGAAGGGTTCGAACAGGTTCTCGAGATCGGTGATCCCGTGGCCATTGTCACGAACCGTCAGGATCGCCGTATCGCCTGCCGACAACAGGATATCGATCTGGGGCGACGAAACATCCTTGGTCGCATCCAGCGCGTTGCGCAGAAGGTTGATGATCACCTGCTCCAGCCGGATCCGTCGGCCATGACCATCACTGCCTGCCGGGGAAGCCCGCGCGTGATCTTGACCACCCGCGCCTTCAACTGCGGTTCCATCATCGACAGCGCCGAAGAGACGCAAGCACGAAGATCAACCGCTTCAAAGGCTTCGCCGCCTTTTCTCGCGTATGACTTCAACTGCCGCGTGATCGCCCCCATGCGTTCGATGAGATCGTCGATCCGCTGAAAGCTGGAGAGCGATTCCTCCAGACGCTTGCGCTGCAACAGAAGGCGCGCGCCCGCCAGATAGGTCTTCATCGCGGCAAGCGGCTGGTTCAGTTCGTGACTGACCGCGGCCGACATCTCGCCCAATGCGGCGAGCTTCGACGATTGCGCCAAAGTCAGTTCGGCGACCTCGAGGTCTTTCTGCACCTTTTCACGTTCCGCAATCTCGCGCTGCAGGCGCGCGTTCAGCATCCGCAGTTCGGCCGACTCGCGCTGGAACGACAAGGACCGGGTCCAGGCCCGCCGCGACAGAAGGTAGAAGGTGATCGCCATCAGGATCGCGAAGCCCATGATCTCAAGGGCAAGAATCGCGTTCACCCGCTCTCGCACCGAATCGTAAGCCGTGAACGTCTGAAGACGCCAGCCGCGAAACGGCACGCGGGTTTCGGTTTTCATCACCGCCTTGCCCTGGATATAGGCGTCCGGCCGGTCCTGCGCCCAGTCGGTCGTTGCCTGCAACGCCCGGGCGATGGCGGATGGCGCGTCGCGGACGGCCAGCGCCTCGCCGACCGGCAGGCCACGCCAGCGCGGCTCGGTCGCCAGAACGATGGTGCCTTCGCTGTCGGTGACCACGACCGCATCCTGCAACCCGGCCCAGGCCCGTTCAAACTTCATCAGATCGACGGAAACCACGATCACGCCGACCACGCGGGAATCGGCCGCGACGGCCCGGGAATAGGTGAAATCATAGCCGCCCGCTTCCCGCTTGGCCGCCACGAAGACGGTGTCCTTGGTGCGCTGGGCATCCACGAAATAGCTTTCCGACCGGAAACTGGTGCCAAGCACGTTGCGATCGGTCGCGCCGACAACCCGGCCATCCGCATCCAGAAGGCGGATCGAGGCGACGCCAAGCTCGGACTGAAGCGCGATCAGCTTGGCGGAGGTTTCGGCAAACTCGTCCCCCTGAAGCGCGCGTATCAGTTGCGGATCGCGGGAAAGCAGCAGCGGCACGACCGAGGTCCGCTGCAGTTCCGACATCAGGTTTCCGGTGTAAAGTGCCAGCCGCACATCAGCCCGGTTGCGCGTCGCTTCGGCGAAACGGTCGGTCAGCAGCCGGTTCGACACCAGCACCACGGCCACCGCAAGCAGCATCAGAAGGCCGATCACGACCTTCACCCGCCATGGCATACCATGGGTGGTGTCCGACACTTCCGCTTGATCCATCGCTGTCATTGCGAAAGAGTAGGGCCGACGCCGGGCCGTCTCAAGCCAAGACGCGTCAGGCCAGCGCCATCCCGCGCATCAGCGAGGCGAACAATCCCGCGCCATCTTCCCCGCCATGAGAGCTTTCAATCGCCCGTTCCGGATGCGGCATCATGCCAAGGACCCGGCGGTTGGTGGAAAGAACCCCGGCAATATCGGCGACCGAGCCGTTCGGATTGTCCAGATAGTTGAAAGCGATCAGGTTTTCGCCCTGCAGGCGGGCCAGACCATCGGCATCGATCGCATAGTTGCCGTCGTGATGCGCAATCGGCAGGCGGATCTCCTCGCCCGCCCGATACTCAGCGGTGTAGGCACTGTCCACGGTGGCGATGCGCAGGCGCTGGCTGCGGCAGACGAAGCGGAGGCTCGCATTGCGCATCAGCACGCCCGGCAGCAGGCCCATTTCCGTCAACACCTGAAATCCGTTACAGATTCCAAGCACGAACCCACCCCGTTCCGCATGCGCCCGCACTGCGCCACCGATCGGCGACTGGGCGGCGATTGCGCCGCAGCGCAAGTAATCGCCGAAGGAAACCCGCCGGGGATGCCCACGACATCGGTCCCCTCCGGAAGCTGGCTGTCCTTGTGCCAGACCCGCGTCACCGCGAAACCGGCGGCGCTGAAGGCCACGGCAAGGTCACGGTCGCAGTTCGATCCGGGAAAGGTGATGACGGCGGCTTTCATTCTGGCCCCTTCCGATGGCTGCCCCAGGCTTTCGCCCCGATTACCCGAAGACCGGGGAAAGGGCCAGTGTCTCGGCGACGGTGCCGACTTGCCAGCCGACGGATCGACGATACTCTGGCACCCATGCTTGCGGACCCGACCCTTGCCGACCTTCGCGCGCTTTTCGGCGAGCGGCTGACGCGCGCCCCGGGCATTCTGGCAGAGCATGGCCAAAGCGAAAGCCTGATGACGGCGGGTCTTCCCGACGCGGTTGTCTTTCCCTGCAGCACCGAAGAGGTTGCGGCCCTGGCAAAGCTTGCCAGCCGGGACGGGTTTGCGCTGATCGGATGGGGCGCGGGTACTTCGCTTGAGGGTCATGCGCTGGCGCTCGACGGTGGCGTGACGGTGGACTTCCGGCACATGAACCGGCTGATCGAGCTGCGGCCGGAGGATCGGCTGGCGACGGTTCAGCCCGGGATCACGCGGGAAGAGCTGAACACGGCGCTGCGCACCAGCGGGCTGTTCTTTTCGGTTGATCCCGGTGCCAATGCCTCGCTTGGCGGCATGGCCTCGACCCGCGCATCGGGCACGACGGCGGTGCGCTACGGGACGATGCGGGACAATGTGATGGGTCTGGAGGTGGTCCTGGCCGATGGTCGGGTGATCCGCACCGGAACCGCGGCACCGAAATCCGCCGCAGGGTACGATCTGACGGCGCTCTTTGTCGGCGCCGAGGGGACGCTGGGGCTGATCACCGAGCTTCGGCTGCGGCTTCATGGCCAGCCCGAGGCGGTGATGGCGGCAACCTGCGCAATGCCCTCGATCGGCGCGGCGGTGGAATGTGTGATCGCCACGCTGCAAAGCGGCCTGCCCCTGGCGCGAATCGAATTTCTCGACGCCGAAACGGTTGCCTCCTGCAACGCCTATTCCAGGACATCGCTGCCGCTGGCCCCGCAGCTTCTGGTCGAATTTCACGGAAGCTCCGCCGGGGCGGCCGACGACGTCGCGCGGTTTGGCGAACTTGCTGCCGGTTTCGGGTCAGAGGGGTTTCGCTGGGCCGAACGCCAGGAAGACCGAACCCGGCTTTGGAAGATGCGGCACGATGCCTATCCGGCGATCCTTGCCAGCCGGCCGGGCGCGCGGGCCATCGTGACAGATGTCTGCGTGCCGATTTCCGCGCTGGCCGTTGCGGTGGAAGAGACCCGCGCCGACATTGCCGTCTCCGGCCTTCCGGGCCCGATCCTCGGCCACGTCGGAGACGGGAATTTCCATGCCATTCTGATGGTACGGCCGGACGCGACTGAAGAGATTGCCGCGGCAAAGGGCTGGCGAACCGGATGGCAGAGCGCGCGCTCCGGCTTGGCGGGACGGTGACTGGCGAGCATGGGATCGGTTTTGGCAAGCTGCCGCTGATGGAGGCCGAACACGGCGCGGGCTGGCAGATCATGGGCGAGATCAAGCGGGCGCTGGATCCGATGAATCTGATGAATCCCGGAAAGCTGGTCCCGCCGCGCAATTGATACTTTACATCAATTTTTCCGAACAATTATTTGACAATATTACATTAAAAGCGCCTCTGCCGCCGCTCTCGCCGCGTCGGTCACCGTGTCGCCCGCCAGCATCCGGGCGATCTCCTCCACCCGCTCCCCCGGATCAAGGGCCGTGACGGAGGACAGCGTCTGATCGCCTGTGACGCGTTTTTCGACCCGCCAATGGCGGCTTCCCAAGGCCGCGACCTGCGGCGAATGCGTCACCACTAGCACCTGTGCCTCCTCTGCCAGCGCCTTCAGGCGCCGCCCGACAGCATCTGCGGTGGCCCCGCCGACGCCGCGGTCGATCTCGTCGAAGATCATCGTCACGCCCGGTGCGTTTCCGGTAAGACAGACCTTCAGCGCCAGAAGGAACCGGCTCAACTCGCCCCCCGAGGCGATGCGGTTCAAGGGGCCGGATGGCGCGCCGGGATTGGTGGCGACCATGAAGGTCACGGTGTCCGGGCCGTCGGGGCCTGCTTCACCCGGGGCGATCTCGGTCACGAAGCGGGCGCGCTCCATCTTCAGCGGAGCCAGTTCGGCGGCCATCGCGGCATCAAGCCGGGTGGCGGCGGCAGTCCGCGCCTTCGTCACCCTGTCCGCT
>JAAURK010000096.1 GCA_012032275.1 Tabrizicola sp. | reverse complement strand
GCGAACGGCCCGGTCGAAAGGTTCACCATCGCGCAACCCCGCATCGCCGCCAGCACCATCAGCCGGGCCGACTTTGCCTCCAGCGAGCGCAGCGTCACATCCGGGCGCAGCGGATCCAGTGCGCCCATGCCGTAAAAATGCGTCGGGCTACCGGCTGGATAATGCATGTCACAGCCAAACATCGCGATGACGCTGGGCTTGAGGGCAGAAAGCGCCCAATAGCAGGCCGTAAATGCCATTGTAGCGCCCGCAAAGACAATGCCACCGCAGTCATTCTGCGCCGGAACGAAGTCGGCCTCGGTCACGATCCGCTGGCCCTGGCCCGGCGTCGGCACCCGCTCGGCCGGGAAATCCCAGGGGTGGATCATCGCATCCCAGTCCGGCCGCACCCTCCAGGCATTGTTGATCGCCACGATCCTGTCGAAGGGCGCACGGGGCCAGCCCACCGCCGACATCACCATCGGGGCCGATCCAAGCATCAGCACTGCGGTCATCTTCGCCCTCCGCTTTTCGGCAGAGCTAGACCACAACCCGGCGAAGGCGAGCAGAAATTCCTAGAGCGAGAAGGATGTCCCGCAACCGCAGCTTGAGGTCGCGTTCGGGTTCTGGACGACGAACCGCGCGCCGATCAGCTCTTCGGTGAAGTCGATCACCGCATTGGCGAGGAACGGCAGCGAGACCTGATCAACCAGCACCCGGTTGCCATCCTTTTCCAGCACCAGATCATCGCCAGCGGGATCGTCCAGCCGGATATCATATTGAAATCCCGAACACCCG
Organism: Tabrizicola sp.; assembly: GCA_012032275.1. Taxonomy (GTDB): domain Bacteria; phylum Pseudomonadota; class Alphaproteobacteria; order Rhodobacterales; family Rhodobacteraceae; genus JAAURK01. Next base: position 11,789 of record JAAURK010000096.1, on the reverse strand, counting down.
CCGCCATCGACGGCCACGCGCAGCGCCCTCCGCTCTCCGGTAGCCGAGGCGATCTCGGCCAGCCGGGCAAAGGCACGGTCTGTCACGCGAGGGGGGAGCGTAAGTTCCATGGCTGTTCCCGTATCCTTCCGGTCCTGCGCCGAATATAGGTCAGGGACAGGTGCCGAACAAGCAGAGGCCGCAATGCTGAAACCCTTTGCCTGCCAGCCCGACCAGTCGCGGGGTCGGCTCTGGCCGGAAAAGATGTCATCCTTCCGCTCGCCGTTTCAGCGGGACCGGGACAGGATCATCCATTCCTCTGCCTTCCGCCGGTTGAAGCACAAGACGCAGGTCTTCGTGGAGCATGAGGGCGATTATTACCGGACACGGTTGACCCACTCGATCGAGGTGGCGCAGGTGGCGCGGACGATTTCGGGGGTTCTGGGGCTGAACACCGATCTGGCCGAGGCGATCGCGCTGGCCCATGACCTTGGCCACACCCCCTTTGGCCATACCGGCGAGGATGCTCTGGCCCGGTTGATGGCCCCCTATGGCGGGTTTGATCACAATGCGCAGGCGCTGCGGATCGTGACCCGGCTGGAGCGTCACTATGCCGATTTCGATGGCCTGAACCTGACCTGGGAAACCCTTGAAGGCATTGCAAAACACAATGGTCCGGTGACCGGCCCCAATGCCGATGCCAAGCATGCCGGAGCCTTGCCCTATGCGCTGGCCGAGGTGAATGCAGCCTGGGACATGGAGCTTGACACCCACGCCAGCGCCGAGGCGCAGGTGGCGGCGATTGCCGACGATGTCGCCTATTCGCATCACGATCTCCACGACGGGTTGCGGTCGGGCCTCTTCGACGAGCAGGATCTGATGGAACTGCCGGTCACCGGCCCGGCCTTTGCCGAAGTCGACGAGCTTTATCCCGGGCTGGAACGGATGCGCCGCAGGCACGAGGCGCTTCGCCGGGTTTTCGGGCGGATGGTCGAGGATGTGATCGCCGTGGCAGAGGGGCGGCTGGAGGCGGCGATGCCGCAGTCGGTGGACGATATCCGCCACATGGGAACCACGATCATCCGGTTCTCCAAACCGCTGTATCAAGAGCTGAAGGCGATCCGCGGCTTTCTGTTCACCCGCATGTACCGCGCCCCATCGGTGATGGCTGAACGGGCGCGGGTGACCGAAGTCGTTGACGGGCTGTTTCCCCTTTTTCTGGGCGATCCCACGCTTCTGCCGCCGGAATGGCAGGAAGATGTTGCCAAAGCGGAGGGGGAGACGGGACTGGCGCGCATCGTGGCGGACTATGTTGCGGGGATGACAGACCGCTTCGCGCTACAGGAATATCAGCGGCTTGCGCGTTAGGGCCGCGCGCGGATTGCCTTCGTCTCAGGCCTTGCGCGTGGCGGCCAGCACCCAGATGGCCGCCAGACCCAGCGACAGGATCACATTCCAGCCTGCCATGGATACTCCGAACATCTGCCAGGCGATCGCATCGCACCGCACCGGTGCGGCGACCGCCACATCGGGGTTCAGCAGATCGGCGGCCGAAATGCCTGCGATGGAGCCGGCGGTGCAGGAGGCCAGCCCCTCCCACCAGCCCTGCTCCACGCCGACGTGGAAAACGCCGATGCCTGCGGTGGTCAGTGCCGCCAAGGCGCCAAGCCATGCCATCCCGTGCCAGCCAGTGGTCAGCGCGACAAGGCCGATCAGGACCGCCGCGGCATGCGGCCAGCGCTGCCAGAGGCAAAGCTGGCAGGGCGCCATGCCCCCGATATGCTGAAACGCGAAGGCTCCGGCCAGCAGCGCCGCCGATCCTAGGGTGGCAACAAGGGTCAGCTCTGCGCGGGTCATCATCGTCTCGTCTGGCGTGAGGTCTGGCGGACATTAGGCCCGGGGGGCAGTGAAGGGAAGGGCGGCCCCCGCCAAAAAGGGCTTCTGCCGCTATCGTGAACCCGCTAGACTTTGCCGAGGGCCCGGAACCGGCGCCAAGGGGGAGGACCATCATGCAGTGGAAAGGCCGTCGCGGCAGCGGCAACGTCGAGGACCGCAGGCGCGTCAGCGGGGCGGGGGCCGGAAGCATCGGCGGCGTCGGCCTGATCGCAGTGCTGTTGATCGGGTACTTCCTTGGCGTCGACGTGACCCCGCTGCTGAACGACCCCGGTGCCGGATCCTCTGGTGCCCCCAGAGAGCTGACCGCGGAAGATGAGGCCGCGGGTCAATTCGTCTCGGTCACGCTTGCCGATACGGAAGAGATCTGGACCAAGGTCTTCCGCCAGCAGTTGGGCCAGCAATACCGTCCGGCGACGCTGGTGCTTTTCAAGGATGCGACGCAGTCCGGCTGTGGCGGTGCGTCCGAGGCGACGGGGCCGTTCTACTGCCCGCAGGATCGCAAGGTCTATCTGGATACCGGTTTCTTCGTGACGCTGGAACGCCGCCTTGGCGCCAAGGGCGATTTCGCCGCCGCCTATGTGGTGGCGCATGAAATCGGCCACCATGTGCAGAACGAACTGGGGATCCTCGGCAAGGCAAACACCATGCGCCAGCGGGTATCGGAGGCTGACAGCAATGCCATTTCGGTGCGGGTGGAACTGCAGGCCGATTGCCTTGCAGGCATCTGGGCGCGTGAGGCCGCGCAGACACTTGGCACGATCGAGCGTGGCGATCTGGAAGAGGCGGTGAATGCGGCCCGCCAGATCGGCGACGATACGCTGCAGCGCAATGCCGGGCAGCGACCGATGCCGCACACCTTCACCCACGGCACGTCCGAACAGCGCTCGCGCTGGTTTGCAATCGGGGTCAAGACGGGTCAGCTGGCCGCTTGCGAAGAGGCGTTGACCTCTGACGATCTCTGAGCCGGTGGATTGACGCTTTCGCTCCCCCGGTCTAAACCGCCGCGAGGTGGCCCGAGTGGCGGAATGGTAGACGCAGGGGATTCAAAATCCTCCGCCGCAAGGTGTGCGAGTTCGACTCTCGCCTCGGGCACCACCGGTTTTACTGATTCGCAACTGATTCGCCCGGCCGGTCTCTGGCCCCGCATCTTCCGGCCTAAGTGGCTCTGAATAAACAACCTTGACGCGAACGACGGAGCCGGGGCGGCGTTCCGATCCGGGGCAGGGCGCGGCGAATGGGGCAATCGTCGGGCAAAGCCTGCGGCCGGGCTGCGCAATCGCCCGATGGTCCGCCAGTCAGCGGGTTTTCGCCTTTCCATGATCCGATCTTGCGGATATCTTGGAACCATCGATTTTGATCATATGTTACTACAAGCAGGACAGGAATTGAGCATGACACATGCTTTTTCGAAAACGCACGGGCCCGTGGATAGCGTTGCCGACGTGCAAGGCGTGACCCCGTGTTTTACCCCCGGCACGATGATTGCCACCGACCAGGGCGAAGTGCCCGCGCAGCATCTCAAGCCCGGCGACCGCGTCATAACCCGCGACAACGGCGTGCAACGGATTCAGTGGGTCGGCAAGAACCATTTGTTTTTGCATGATTTTCAAGCCAGCCCGCATCTGCTGCCGATCGTGGTGCGGCAAGGATCCCTGGGCAAGGGGATTCCGGAGCGCGACATGATGGTCTCGCCCAACCATCGCATTCTGGTGGCCAGTGACAGAACCACGCTCAGCTTCAGCGAGCCCGAAGTTCTGGTTGCCGCAAAGCACCTGATGGCCGGTCAGGCTGTGCAAACCGTTGAATCGAGTGGAACAACCTACATTCATTTCATGTTCGAAAGGCATGAGGTGATCCTTTCGGATGGGGCATGGACGGAAAGCTTCCAGCCCGACGACCACACCTTGAAAGGGATGGGAAACTCCCAGCGGCTGGAAATCCTGGAACTGTTCCCGGATCTCAAGACCGCAGAGGGCCGTGCGGCGTTCGAGCCCGCACGCCGGACGCTCAGCCGCGATCAGGCGGCCGACCTGCGCCGATAGGCGGAAGTCCCCCAATACCCGGAACTGCTGGTCAGCAGGTGCTGAAAACCGGTGCAAGTGGTTAAGATTCAGTTTACAAATACCCACGAGCGACGCTTGCGCAGCATCTGCGCATGACGCTGTGAATTTGGCATGGGGCGGCATCGCTTGTCGGGACTTTGCCATCTTTATAGCTTAATGAAGCGTTAAGAAATTGCGTAGGGTTTTAGGTGGGCGTGGATCATGGCGACAATTAACGGAACCAACAATGCCGACACTCTCGCGCCCGGCGCGGGATCGGACGTCTATAACGCGTTCGGCGGCAACGATTCCGTATCGGGTGGCGGTGGCAACGACACGCTTTTTGGCGGGAGCGGCAACGACACGCTGAACGGCGGGTCGGGCAATGACTCGCTCAGCGGCGGCAGCGGCACCGACACCGCGAGCTATGCGGGCACGACAGCAGCCGTTGCGGTCAACCTCGGGGCAGGCACCGCGACTGGCGGGGCCGGCACGGACACGCTGAGCAGCATCGAGAATGTGATCGGCGGCGACGGAAATGACACGCTGATCGGATCGACTGGCAACAACCAGATGGACGGCGGCCTGGGGAATGACAGCATTTCCGGCGGCGGCGGGGTCGACACGCTGCTTGGCGGTGGCGGAAACGATACGCTGAATGGCGGCGCCGGAAACGACTCGCTCGTCGGGGGCACCGGTCTTGATACGGCGGATTATGCGGACGCGACCGGGGCTGTGACGGTCAACCTGTCGACCGGAACTGCTTCGGGTGCGGCAGGAACAGACGCACTCAGTCAGATCGAGAACGTGACCGGCGGTCTTGGCAACGACAATATCACTGGTGATGGCGGTGCCAACGTTCTGTCCGGCGGGGATGGAGCCGATACGATTTCCGGCCTGACGGGGGACGACTCGATTTTCGGCGGCGGCGGCGATGATGTGATCACCGCAGGCCCGGAAACACCGGTGGCGACGGCCAATCTGTTTCTGGATTGGGATGCACAGGCCGACAGCGGAACGAATATCGAAAGCGGCTTCACCCAGACGGTCGGGGGCGTGGTCAACGTTCAGGTCAGCTACACCGAAAGCAGTGCGGGGTCGGCCTTCACCATCGATGACGGTCCGATCAGCGGCACTGCGGATGCCATCCCGATCTATGCCCCAGTCGACGAACTGCCCGGTGGACGCGAGTTCGATCCGAACTCTGCCGCCGTTCTGACGCGGCCGGGCGGACCCGGAAACTCCACCGTAACGATGGATTTCAACGCGGTTGCGGGAAGCGGTCTCGACGATTCCGTCCAGGATGTCTATTTCCGCATCTCGGACATCGACGTTGGCAACTTCATCGATACGGTCAATGTCTTTGCCTATGATGCGGCGGGCAATCTTGTTCCGATTTCGATCACCACGACCTCGGCCGAGCTGAACATCTCCGGCAACAACGTAACGGCCACTGGCAATGCCACGTCGCCGGCGGGTGCCGATGGTTCGGTGCTCGTCTATGTCCAGGGTCCGGTCGCGCAGATCGTGATCGAGTATTCGGACCTCAACAGCAGCCAGCAGGGCATTCTTGTCTCTGACGTCCATTTCACCACGATTGCGGGCGACGATGACTTCGTCGATGGCGGTGTGGGGAATGACAGCATCCTCGGTGGTTACGGGGAAGATACGCTGGACGGCGGCGCCGGTAATGACACGCTTTTCGGCGGTGCAGGGGACGACAGCCTGCTTGGGGGCGATGGGGCTGACGTTATCAATGGCGGTGCCGGGGATGATACGATCAACTTCGGCGCTGGCAACGATACCGTTCTGGGCGGCGACGGAAATGATCTGATCGACGATGTTCCCGGAAGTATACTCTCGGGCGACAACAGTGTTGACGGCGGTGCCGGAAACGACACGATCTTCACCGGCGACGGCGCGGATACCATTCTTGGCGGTTTGGGCAACGACGTGCTCAGCGGCGAGAATGGCAATGACAGCATTCTTGGCGGCGACGGCAATGACACGCTTTTGGCGGCAGTCAGGCGGATTTCCTTAGTGGCGGGGCGGGCGCCGATGTCATCAACGGCGGCAACGATCAGGATACGATCATTGGCGATATCGGTGATGTTGCGGATGGTGGAAACGGCGCGAGCGCGGGTGGTCTTGATTTCGATACGCTCGACCTCTCGGCCTATGGTTGGGCGCGCACCGATATCGTCTATGACCCGCTGAATGACGAAAACGGCACGGTGACCTTCTTTGCGCCCGATGGCGTGACCGTCATCGGGACCATGACCTTCACCGAGATCGAGAATGTCGTTCCCTGCTTCACTCCGGGATCGATGATCGTGACCGATCGTGGCGAGGTTCCTGTCGAGGCGCTTCGCGAAGGCGATCTGGTGATGACGCGCGACCACGGCCTGCAACCGCTACGCTGGGTCGGGCGGCGCGTGCTGTCGCATGCCGATCTGGTTGCGCAGCCCGATCTTCGCCCGTTGCCGTTCCGGCAGGGGCAATCGAGGGTCTGGAGCGCGACATGATGGTCTCGCCGCAGCACCGCCTGCTGATGGCAGATGCCCGGGCCGAGATCCTGTTTGGCGAGACGGAAGTTCTGGTCGCCGCGACCCATCTTGTCGGCCATTCGGGCGTGGTTCGCGCCCTGCCGGAGACGGGTGTCACCTATATCCACATCCTCTTTGATCGGCACGAGATCGTGCAGTCCGACGGGATCTGGACGGAAAGCTTCCAGCCCGCCGAGCGGATGCTGACGTCGATGGAAGCGAGCACCCGGCAGGAAATTCTCGATCTCTTCCCGGAACTCGACAGGGACGGGGCCCGCTATCCGGCGGCGCGAACCTCGCTCAAGGCGCATGAGGTGCGGGTGCTACTGGCCGCGTGACGCGCGCCAGGCGGCCCATTCCTCGGGGGTATCAAGATCGGTGGTCGCGTGATCGCCGGGAAGTGGCACGTGGATCGTGCGCTCCCGGTGCCGTTGCAGCACGCTTTTCGCGCCCTCGTCGCCCGTCAGCGTGACAAGCTCCGCCCGGCTCCATGCCGGAAAACAGACGGGGTGACCGGGTCGGCCGTCCTGCGTGGACCCCCTGAGGATCATTTCCGGATAATCTTGCCATTTCAACAGCATATCAGACAAATCTGATGTGGTGATCTCTGGCATGTCAGCAAGGAGCACGATGACGGGAGCGGGTTGTGGCAGGCATTCCAGTCCGGCCCTGAAACTTTCGGAAAGACCGGTCTCGGGGTGACCGACGTCGAGGATCCGGACCGCCAGCCCGGCCAGCATCGCGCGGCGCGGGGAGGTGCTGTGTGGCAGGACGACGTTGACCGGGAGTCCGGTCGCCAGCGCCACGCGCGCCACATGACGAAGCAAGGGTATGCCGCCGATCGGCTCTGCCAGCTTGTCTGCGCCCCGCATCCGGGAAGAGGCGCCCGCGGCAAGGATCAGGATTTCCGGCTGGGTCATGAAATGCCCTCCGCTGCCGCCCCGGGGCGATATCCTCAACCGCGCATTCGCGCCCCGTCCGCGTCGAAAAGCGGGGAGAGGTGAACTTTGGCCGGCGCCGTTCGCCAAGGATCTCGATTTCCACATCCAGCCCGTCGGCAACGCGGTCAGCCGGAAGAAAACCCTGCGCAAGCGAGAGGCCGGTGAAATGCGAATAGCCGCCGCTGGTGCAAAAGCCCACGACCGCGCCGTCAAGCCAGATCGGCTCCCAGGCAACGACGTCGGCGTCGCGCGCGTCGACAACGAACGACACCAGCTTCCGCGCCGGGCCAGCCGCCTTTTCCGCCGTGGCCGCGGCCTTGCCGATCCAGTCGGCATCCTTGTTCCAGCGGATGAACCGGTCGAGCCCCGTCTCGCACGGCGTGTAATCAGGGCTGAATTCGCGGCCCCAGCTGCCGAACCATTTGTCCAGCCGCAGGGACATCATCGCCCGCATCCCGAACGGACGCAGGCCAAGATCCTGCCCCGCGCCCCAGAGCGTGTTCCAAAGGTGCCGCACACTCATGTGATCGGTGTAGATCTCATAGCCAAGATCGGCGGTGTAGCTGACGCGCTGGACGATGCAATCGGCCATGCCCACGGTCATCCGGCGCACATCCATGAACTTGAAGGCCGCCGCCGACACATCGCTCCGGGTCACGCGCGACAGAAGCGTTCGCGCCTCGGGGCCAGCAATCTGAAAACCGGAGCGGGCGTCCGAGATGTTCTCGACCCGCACCCCCTCGGCCGCGTTCTGCTCGAACCAGCGCATATGCCAGCCCTGCCCACCATAGCTTGCGGTCAGCTGGAATTCGGTTTCGCCAAGGCAGGACACGGTGAAATCGCCGATGATCTTGCCGGAATGTGCCAGCATCGGCGTCAGGCTCAGCCGCCCGGGCTTCGGGATCAGCCCCGCCATGAGCCGGTCAAGCCAGGCGCGGGCGTTCGGGCCGGTGACGCGATACTTGCCGAAGTTCTGCACCTCGTTGATGCCAACGCCGGTCCGGACGGCCATCACCTCGGCCTTCGTCGCCTCCCATGCGTTGGAGCGTTTGAACGTCGGCTCTTCATAGCGCGGCTCGCCGGGCAGGGCGTGGTAATTCACCACCTCCAGCCCGTATTGCTGGCCCCAGACGGCGTTCATCCCGTCAAACACCTCGTACATCGGCGTGGTGCGGAAGGGGCGGGCGGCGGGACGTTCCTCGTTCGGGTAGGAAACGCTGAAGCGCATCTGATAGTTCTCGATCACCTTCGGCACGGTGTAGCCCGGCGTTGTCCAGGTGCCGAAACGCGCAACATCAAAGCCGCGCGGGTCACGCTCAACCTCGCCCTCGATCATCCATTGCGCAAGCGCGAGTCCCATGCCGCCGCCCTGGCTGAAGCCCGCCATCACGGCGCATGCCGACCAGTAGTTGCGCAAGCCCTGGACCGGGCCGATCAGCGGGTTGCCGTCGGGCGCGAAGGTGAAAGGGCCGTGGATCACGCGCTTGACGCCGGTCCGTTCCAGCACGGGAAAGCGGCGATACGCGAAGGTGACGCTGTCCTCGATCTTGTCGAACTGTTCGTTCAGAAGCTCGTGGCCGAAGGTCCATGGCGTGCCGTCGATCGACCAGGGCTCGCAGGGTTTCTCATAGAATCCGATGCAGAGGCCGCGGCCTTCCTGACGCAGATAGCTTTCCCCGCCGGGGTCCATCACATGCGGAAATTCGCGGCCGGATTTAAGGATATCCATGATCTCGGGAATATCGTCGGTGACCAGATACTGGTGCGCCATCGGCAAAAGCGGCAGGTAAACACCCGCCATTGCCCCGATTTCCCGCGCCCAAAGGCCGCCCGCGTTGACCAGATGCTCGCAGGTGACGGTGCCTTTCTCGGTGACGACTTCCCAGCCGTCCTTCGTCGGCCGGGTCTCCAGCACCCGGTTGTGGAGCACGATCTCCGCCCCGCCCATCCGCGCCGCCTTGGCATAGGCATGGGTCGTGCCGGAGGGGTCGAGGTGGCCGTCAAGCGGATCGTAAAGCGCGCCGATGATGCCCTCGAGGTTGACCATGCCGTCGGTCAGCTTGCGGATTTCATCATGGCCGATGATTTCCGTATCAAGCCCCATGTAACGGTGCTTGGCGCGTTCGGCCTTCAACTGCTCGAACCGGGCCTCGTTGTCGGCCAGGGTGATCCCGCCCACATGGTGAAGCCCGCAGGACATGCCGGTGATCGCCTCCAGCTCCTTGTAAAGCCGGATCGTGTAGCCTTGCAGGGCGGCCATGTTGGTATCGCCGTTGAGCGTATGAAACCCGCCCGCCGCATGCCAGGTGGAGCCGGAGGTCAGCTCTGACCGTTCGATCAGCATCACGTCGGACCAGCCAAGCTTAGTAAGGTGATACAGCACCGAACAGCCGACAACGCCGCCACCGATCACAACGACACGGGTATGAGACTTCATCGGCCACTCCTGATCTGACGCCCCAGATTGGCGCGGCCTGACGGGGCGGGGCATGCTCGTCCACGACAGAATATGTCGCTACGGTATCGTCTTCATCGCCTGCTTTCGGGTGCAACCTCCGGCGAGGCGGCGCCCGCGGTCTGGCGCGCGGCAACGACGCGACGGCAACTGGCGATGATCTTCTGCCATGACGGCCCGATCCAGCTCTCGCTCCAGTATCCCTTGCGCCCCTTCGCCTCCCTGATCAGCGTGCCCTCCGCCATGTCCGCCATGCTGTCGGCGGAAAAGGCGGCCCCGTTCAAAGTGATCGCGACCAGCCCCTCACGCCGGCGCCGCACCGCGGGCAGACGGCCTCTCAGCCAAAGCCAGGTGAGGGATCGCGACAGGAACTCGCGACGGAACATGACCGCAAGATCGTTCGGAATTGCCCTCAGATTGTCGCGGGCAAACCATGAGATGAATCGGTCGTCGATCAGCATGTAGCGCGCGTCAACATCGGTTCCGGCGGCGTGCATGCGCTGAAAGGTTTCGGCGAGGTTTGGCTCTGCCCCGGAATGGAAGGCCACCAGCGATGAATTGCCGGTGGGATAGTTCATCCCCGGCCGGATCCGGTCGGTGATCCGGCGCAATCGGCCAAAGCCAAGACCTGTCGGCGGCATCATGAAACAGTCGGTGGGGCCGGACACCAGCGCCGCGATCCGGCCGAGATCGCCAAGGACGATCGTGTCAAGATCGACGAAGAGGCATGGCATGTCGGCAGGCAAAACGAGGCGCGAAAAGATGGAAAGCTTGATGCGATAGCCGTCCTGAAAGAACTCCGGCCGTTGGAAGTAATCGGGAAAGGCGGCCTGGCTGACCATCGGTGCAACATCGGGGCGGTGACGGTCGGTCAGCAGGACGATCTTCGTCAGCCCGGGCGCCTGCCGCCGCGCCTCGCCCGCCAGTTCGTTGACATGGGCGGCACCGTATTTGTCGCCCCAGAGCGCCATCACCAGACACCACGGGCGTTCCCCCGACTGCCGATCAGGAGCCTTGGTCATCGGATCACTTCTCCGGGATCAGCCCTCGCGGGCTGAACCGCATTACGACGAGCAGGATAACCCCCAGGGTCAGCAGCCGCATATGTTGCGCGCTGTCGATCAGATGGCTTTTCAGCACACCGGGGGCCAGTCCCGACGTTAGGATCTCCATCAGGTTCGGGCCAAGGAATTCGACCACCAGCCAGAGCCAGCCGATCAGCAGCCCGCCAAGCACCGTTCCCCAGTTGTTGCCCGATCCGCCGACGATGACCATCACCCAGATCAGAAAGGTGAACCGCAGCGGATTGTAGGTGCCCGGCGTCAGCTGCCCGTCCATCGTTGTCATCATCGCGCCGGCAAAGCCGATGACGGCAGAGCCGATGATGAAAACCTGCAGATGGCGCAGCGTCACATCCTTTCCCATCGCCTCCGCCGCAACCTCATTGTCGCGGATGGCCCGCATCATCCGGCCCCAGGGGCTGTTCAGCGCGCGTTCGGACAGCCAGATCACGACGACGAGCACCAGCCCGAACATGACCGCGTAAAGCAGCTTGACGAGGATCGTGGAGGTGTTGGCCGCATTCAGCCCGAAATCCGCGACATAGGCGGTGAACCAGGCCTCCTGCTGAAGCGCGACCTCATAGGGCACGGGCCAGGGGCGCGGCAGATCGATGATGTTCTTCACTCCGCGGGCCAGCCAGTCTTCGTTCTTGATCGCGGCCACGATGATCTCTGCGATGCCAAGGGTGGCAATCGCCAGATAATCCGACCGCAGGCCCAGCGCGACCTTGCCGATGGCCCAGGCGGCGGCTGCTGCCAGCAGGCCCCCGACTGGCCAGGCGATCAGCGACGCAGGCCAAGCCCGCCGATGTTGCCCGCGGTTGCAGGGTTGAACGCCTCGACCGCGGTGGCGGCAGGGTCGAACACGG
>JAAURK010000095.1 GCA_012032275.1 Tabrizicola sp. | reverse complement strand
CGGCACGGCGGGTTCGGCGCGGCTGGCCGCATTCACATCGATGCCCGTCGCCACGACCGACACGCGAAGCCGCCCCTCCATCGCCCGTGTCCAGGGTGGATCCGACGATGATGTTCGCCTCGGGATCCACCTTGTCGCGGATGATGTTGGCGGCTTCGTCCAGTTCGAACAGGGTCAGGTCGTGGCCGCCGGTGATGTTGATCAGCACGCCCTTCGCGCCGTTCAGGCTGATCTCGTCCAGCAGCGGGTTGGCGATCGCCTTCTCGGCGGCCTGCACGGCCCGGTCCGGCCCGTCCGCCTCGCCCGTCCCCATCATCGCCTTGCCCATCTCGTCCATCACGGCGCGAACATCGGCGAAATCGAGGTTGATGAGGCCCGGCCGCACCATGAGGTCGGTGACCCCCTTGACGCCTTGGTAAAGCACGTCATCCGCCATCGCGAAGGCTTCGGTGAAGGTGGTCTTTTCATTGGCCAGCCGGAACAGATTCTGGTTGGGAATGATGATCAGCGTATCGACGACCTTCTGGAGCGCCTCGACACCCTCTTCGGCCTGGCGCATGCGCTTGGCCCCTTCGAACTGGAAGGGTTTGGTCACCACGCCCACGGTCAGCACGCCAAGCTCGCGCGCGGCCTGCGCGATGATCGGCGCCGCCCCGGTGCCGGTTCCGCCGCCCATGCCGGCGGTGATGAAGCACATATGCGCCCCCGCAGATGATCGACGATCTCCTCGATGGTTTCTTCGGCCGCCGCTGCCCCGACGGACGGCCGTGCCCCGGCACCCAGCCCTTCCGTGACCTTGACGCCAAGCTGGATGCGCGAATGCGCCCGGCTTTGCTGAAGCGCCTGGGCATCGGTATTTGCCACGACGAATTCCGCGCCTTCCAGATTCTGGTCGATCATGTTGTTGACAGCATTGCCCCCGGCCCCGCCAACACCGAAGACGGTGATGCGGGGCTTCAGGTCTTCGCGCTGTTCGGTCATCGTCAGATTGAGTGCCATTGGGTTTTGCCTGTCCGTTTTTTATGCCGCGCTTTTGTTTTCTGGCCGAAAAAGCGCCTGTCCCGGACGCCGCACCGCCAACTTGTGCACAATTCTATCCACAACCTGTGCAGAGGTCACGCAAAAAGTCATATTTCCCACAAAATATGGATCATTCCAGCCGCATTTCAGCGGGATTTCGCTTCTCTCTCCGTATCTGGTGGTTACCAATTGTCCTTGAACCATTTTACCGCCCTTTTCAGCGATCTTGCCGGGTAGCGTTCGGCGGGAATTTCGAAATCCCACCATTCGTCCTGCGGATGCGCGGCAAAGAGGCACAGGCCCACCGCGCTGGCAAAGGCCGCGCCGGTGGCCGCCTGCGGCAATCCCTGCACCCGCAGCGGGCGGCCAAGCCGGACCCGCTGGCCGAGGATCCGGGTGGCAAGGCCGTCAAGGCCGGGGATCAGGCTCGCCCCCCCGGTCAACACGATCTGCTGGCTTGGCAGATGGTCGAAACCGGCCGCATCAAGCCGTGTCCGCGCCTCTTCCAGGATCTCTTCCACGCGTGGCCGCATGATCCCGATCAATTCGGTCCGGCTGATGCGGCGGCGGTCTTTCTCCCAATCGCCGCTGTCACCGCCGATCTCGATCATCTCGCGGTCATCCATTCCGGTGGCATGAAGCCCGCCGTGCCTGGTCTTGATCTTTTCCGCCGTCGACACCGGGATCTGCAATCCCTTCGAGATGTCGGAGGTCACGTGATCGCCGCCCATGCGGACGCTATCGGCATAGATCATGTGTTTCTTGATGAAGACGGAAATGCCGGTCGCGCCGCCGCCCATGTCGATGCAGGCCGCACCCAGCTCCTGCTCGTCCTCCACGAGGCTCGATATGCCCGACACATAGGCCGACGAGGCGATCCCGGCGAGTTCCAGATCGCACCGCTTGATGCAGTAAAGAAGGTTCTGCACCGCATCGCCATCGACCGACAGAAGGTGCATGTCGCAGGCCAGCCGGTTGCCGATCTGGCCGCGCGGATCGCCAAGGCCCGACCTGTGATCCAGAGCGAAATTCACCGGCTGGGCGTGCAGCACTTCGCGCCCCTGCCCGATATCGGGCACATCGCAGGCGGCAAGAACGCGCGCCACATCCTGTTCGCTGACCACCGAATCCTGCAGGTCAAGCTGCCCGGCAAGGCCGTAGCTGCGCGGCTCTGCGCCCGCAAAACAGGCGATCACATGGTCGACGCGGACATTCGCCATTTTCTGCGCGGCCTGAACCGCCGTGCGGATCGCGCGCTCGGTTTCGTTCATCACGCTGATCTCGCCGAAGCTGACGCCCCGCGACCGCGTCGTCGCCGCACCGATCACGCGGAATTGCGACTGGCCCGCCATCGGGCCGACGCCATCCTGTTCGCGCAACTTGTCCGGCCCGTCAAAGCGCAGCACGAGACAGGCGATTTTTGAGGTGCCCACATCCAGAATGGCAATGACGCCACGCTGCATCGCGGCCCGGCGCATGTTCCGCATCGTCCGCTGGGAAGTATAGAGATCGGTCACAGTGCGTTCTCCACGGTTTCAATACCCTGGGCGCGGCGCATCTCGCCAAGGGCGAAAGGCGTCAGGCGCAGGATCGGTCTATGTTCATTGCGCAAGTCGATGGCGAGGATGTCGCGGTTCATGATGTCCTGGGCATGGTCAAGCGCCAGCAGCCGCTCCAGCGCCTGGACGGGGCCGCTGGCTGGCAGAAGAAGGCGCTGGTCGCGGTCCAGCACGATGTCCCAGCGCCGTTCTCCCATCCGCACAAGGCCGCGGATGCGGGGTGCAAGCGGGCCTGCCGCGGCAAGGATTTCAAGGGCTTCGGGGGTGGCACTGTCGGCGCCCTCGCCCGCGATCAGGGGCAGGTCGGGCCGGTCCGTCCGGGCGACAAGGCTCGCCACGCGGTGACCGGTGTCATCCACCAGCGTCAGCCCCGCCTCGGTACGCCAGATCGCGACCGGTTCGCGCTCGGTGATCACCACCTGCAGCACGCCTCCGGAACGCACCCGCAGATCGGCCCGTTTCACCGCGTCCAGCGCCTCGATCCGCCCGCGGGCGGCATCGAGATCGATGTCGAAGGAGGACATCGGCAGCTTCACGTCAAGCTTTGCGCGCACCGCAGCGGCCAGTTCCGGCGAGGCGCCCTCGACGGAGGCGAGGCTCACCCGGAACTCGGGGCGCGCCTCGAACTGCTGGCGAAGATCGTCGATCGCGCCCACGACCGCGGCGCGGTTCTCCTCCTGCGCAAAATACAGCGCGACGAGCCCCAGACCGGCAAATACCGGGATGCCGACGCGGATCAGCAGGCGCAGATGCGGGGTCAGCATGACGCGCTGCAACCGGTAGGCCCAGCGGCTTGGCGCGGGGTCACGGCGGGCGGTCGGGCGGCGGGCGGTCAGCGGTTGCATGATGCGTCCTTCACCATCCAGGCACAGAGATCGGGGAACGAAATGCCAAGATAGGCCGCCTGTTCGGGCACCAGCGACGTGGGCGTCATCCCGGGTTGCGTGTTCGTTTCCAGCAGGATCAGCCCCGCAAGGCCCTTCGCCTCGTCCCAGCGGAAATCGGTGCGGCTGACGCCACGGCAGCCGAGCGCGCGATGCGCCCGCAGCGCGAAGTCAAGGCAGGCCGCCGTAATCTCTGGCGGAATATCGGCGGGGAGCACATGTCGCGAACCGCCGGTCTTGTACTTGGCATCATAATCATACCAGCCATCGGTCAGGATATCGGTGACGCAAAGCGCCCGGTCGCCCATTACCGTCGTCGTCAGCTCCCTCCCCGGGGCATAGGCCTCGACCATCACCATCGCGGGCATCGTCGCGGCAAGGCGCGGGGCATTCGTTCCCTCGCGCACGATATAGACGCCGACGGACGAGCCTTCGTTGTTCGGCTTGACCACATAGGGCGGAGGCAGCACATGGCCCGCCTCTACCATCTCACGCGCGGCGATGACGCTGGCCACCACGGCAGGCCTGCGGCGGCGAATGCCTCCTTCGCGCGGGCCTTGTCCATCGCCAGCGCCGAAGCCAGCACGCCGGAATGGGTATAGGGCAGGCCCATCCATTCCAGAACGCCCTGCACGCAGCCATCCTCGCCCCAGCGGCCATGAAGCGCGTTGAAGCAGATATCCGGTTTTATTTCAGTAAGTTGCGCAAAGATATCGCGGCCGCAATCGACCTCGATCACCTCATATCCCGCCGCCCGGAGTGCCTTGGCGCATTCGCGCCCCGATACAAGAGAGACCTCCCGCTCTGCGGAAAGTCCACCCATCATCACCGCCACCCGGGGGGCCATCCTGCTCGATGTGCCCGCCATTTACTGCCTTGTCCGGGCCTTGTGCGACCCGTGATCTTGTTATTCAGGAAGGTGGTCACCCACCCGCATGATTTCCCACTCTAGCGTGATACCGCTCTGTTGGAAAACCCTTTTTCGCACCTCTTCCCCCAGATTTTCAAGATCGGCAGCTGTCGCTCCTCCGGCGTTGATCAGGAAGTTCGCATGCATGTCCGACATCTGCGCGCCGCCCCGCCTTGCGCCCCGCATTCCGGCCTCTTCGATCACCTTCCAGGCCTTCAGCTCGTGGGTATCGTCCGGCTTTCCGGTGGAAGAACGGCCCAGCGGATTGCGGAAGGTAGAGCCCGCCGAACGCTCCTTCGTCGGTTGACTGGCGTCGCGGCGGGCGATCTGGTCCTCCATCCTGGCATCAAGGTCCAGAGGATCGCCCCGGTTCGCGCGAAACGTCGCCGCGGTGATCACCGCGCCCTCCGGCAGGTTGCTCTGGCGGTAGCGCAGGTTCAAGGCGGCGGCGGGCAGGGTCAGCGCCGCGCCGCTGCGCAGAATCAGGCGCACTTCCTGCAGGTGATCGGCGACATAGCTGCCGTAACAGCCCGCGTTCATCCGCACCGCGCCGCCGACAGAGCCGGGAATGGTGCGCAGGAAGGTCAGGTCCAGCCCCGCTTCGGCAGCCTTCCGCGCGACATGCGCATCCAGCGCCGCCGCCCCGGCGACCACAAGGTTGCCCTTAACCTCGATCCCGTTGAACCCCCGTCCCAGCCGGATCACCACCGCCCGGATACCCCCGTCCCGCACGATCAGGTTCGACCCCACACCCATCGGAAAGACCGGCACCGCAGGGTCGAGAGCGGCAAGAAACGCGGCGAGGTCCGCCTCGTCCGCAGGCTGGAACAGCCAGTCCGCCGGGCCGCCGACCCGCAGCCAGGTCAGATCGGCAAGCGAACGGTTCGCCATAAGGGCACCGCGCGGAAGGGGAAGATCGGCCGTCATCCCCGCCTTCTGCGGCGCTTTCGTCTGCCGCGCAAGGGGCGTCACTCGCCGGGCCGAGAGCGGGACCGCCAGCGGACAAACAGCCCCAGCGCCGCGCAGATCACCGTCAGCGCTGTCATCGGCGTCCAGAACAGCAGCACCTCGAACCCCCGCTGAACGGCGACAGGCCCGGGCGGCCCCCCCGGCCCGGGTGGCGCCAAGCGGATCACGGTGCCGGCAAACGCCAGCGCTGGAACCAGCAAACCGGGCCAGAGACCATGGCGCAGAGCAAGCCTCCATGCAGCCCAGCCCGCCGCGATCATCAGCAAAAGAAGGGCAAAGGGCAGCAAGCGTTCCACTCTCCGCGGGGCGGGATCTTCGGCCCTGCAGTCAATCGCAGCGCTGCCCCCGGGGCAAGGCGGGGTTTCCCCTACCCGCCCGGCCACCAATCACTTCGGCGGAGGGGAGAGACTTCTCAGGGCCATGCCCAGCGGACGGCTCCGGCACGGGCGATGACGCCGGTGAGCGTTGGCGCAGCGCGAAAAGCGCTGCAATCAGAACCAGTTCCATCAGTCGGACGCCTTCCTGCAAAGCAGCGCGATGTCAGTCGGCATTTCCACCCCGCTTCCGCAGCATCATCGCGCGCAGGAGCACGGCAAGAACCGCACCGGTCAGGATCGGCAGGCCAAAGATGAAGATCCCGGCCACCTGTCCGATCCCGTCCTGAAGGCTGAGCCCGTTTGACCGCCAGAACATCCCCGCACTGGCGAAGACTGCGACAAGGGGAAGAAGGATGGCGGGAAAAAGGCCGTATCGCACTGCGACAAGCCAGGTCAGCAGGCCCGACAGACCGGCCATCCCCAGCACGATCAGCAAGATATTGTCGAACATGGCCTATCCGATCTGTCGTTTGATCCAGCGCCAGAAATACACCACCGGCCAGCGCAGGATCGAGGCTCCGGCAGCCAGCACGAGGATGCCCGCAACCGGGCCGTTTTCATAGGTCACCCAGCCGACCAGCGGTATGCCGATGGCGATCAGGACATAGGCCGCGCGCCAGTGCTTGTCGCGCGACGGGAAGAGCGCGATGACATTGGCGGCGATCAACCACAGCAGGGACAGCACCAGTGGAATGCTCATCGCTCCAGCTCGGGCGGCAGCGGCGCCGGGCGGCCCAGCGCGCGGCGCAGGAAATAGCGCAAGGGGTTGCGGAACATGGAGACGAAGGCAAGCAGACCGGCGGCAGACCAGATCCAGCCGTGATCCCAGCCGATCCACACCAGAAGCACGGGCGCCGCAACCAGAAGCAGGACGCCAGGCAGCATCTGCCGCCGCATCGGCAGCATGGCCACCACTGCCGAGGCAAGCACCCAGAGACAGCCAAGGATGACCGGCAGGCTCACGCAGCCTGCCCCATCAGCTTGGCAGGCAGCGCATTCGCCCAGGCCGAGATGCTGCCCGCGCCAAGACAGACCACCATGTCGCCGGGCCGTGCCTGTTCCTTGACGAGGCGGACGAGGTCATCCTCGTCGATGATCGCGCGGGCGTGGCGGTGGCCATGCGCGATGAGCCCCGCGACCAGATCGTCGCGGCTGGCGCCGGGGATCGGATCCTCGCCCGCGGTGTAGATATCGGCGATGGCAACCACATCGGCCTCGTTGAAGCAGGTGCAGAAATCGTCGAAAAGGCTTGCCAGACGGGTGTAGCGATGGGGTTGGTGGATGGCGATGACGCGGCCCTCGGTCGCCTGCCGGGCCGCCTTCAGGACGGCGGCGATCTCTACCGGGTGGTGGCCATAATCGTCGATGATGGTGACGCCGTTGACCTCGCCCACGCGGGTGAAGCGGCGGTTGACGCCACCGAACCGGGCCAGCGCATCGCGGATCTCGTCTTTCTTCATGCCGAGGTGACGTGCCACGGCAATGGCTGCCAGCGCATTCGAGACATTGTGATCGCCGGGCATCGGCAGCGTGCAACCATCGATCCGCGCGCCTTCATCCTCGTTCTGAAGAAGGACGTCGAAATAGGCGACGCCCTTGGCGAACTTCAGATTGATCGCGCGCACATCGGCCTGCGCATTGAAGCCGAAGGTGACGACACGACGGTCGGTGACCCTGCCTACCAGCGCCTGCACTTCGGGATGGTCGGTGCAGCAGACCGCAAGGCCGTAGAACGGGATGTTCGACACGAAATCGAAGAATCCCTTGCGCAGGGCATCGAAGGTGCCCCAATGCTCCATATGCTCGGGGTCGATGTTGGTGACGATGGCGATCGTCGCCGGCAGGCGGTTGAACGAGCCGTCGCTCTCATCCGCTTCGACCACCATCCATTCGCCTGCACCCGCACGGGCGTTCGAGCCATAGGCGTGGATCACCCCGCCATTGATCACGGTCGGGTCGAAGTTGCCCTTGTCAAGCAGCGTGGCCACCATCGTCGTGGTCGTCGTCTTGCCATGCGTCCCCGCAATGGCGATGTTCGACCGCAGGCGCATGAGCTCTGCCAGCATCTCGGCCCGGCGGACCACGGGGAGGTTGCGCCGGCGCGCCTCTTCCAGTTCGGGATTGCCCTTCTTGATCGCCGAAGAGATCACGATGACCGCCGCCTCGCCGATGTTTTCGGCGCGCTGGCCCTCGAAGAAACTGGCGCCGAGGCCGACCAGACGATCGGTGATCCGCGATGCTTTGGTATCCGACCCCTGCACCCGGTAGCCAAGCGTCATCAGCACTTCGGCGATGCCCGACATCCCGATGCCGCCGATACCGACGAAGTGAATGGGGCCAAGTTCCATCGGCAATTTGGTGGCTGCGTTCATGTCACGCCTCTCCTGCAAGGTCTTCAACGATGGTGACGAGCCGTTCGGTCGCGTCCGGTCGGCTTGCGCAAGGGCGTTGCGGGCCATCTCCCCCGCCGCCTGAGGCTGGCCGAGGATCGTCGCGATGTGGCTGCTGAGGGTGGCCGCGTCAAGCAACTTTTCGGGGATCAGGATCGCTGCCCCGGCGTCAACCAGTCCGCGGGCATTGGCAGTCTGCTCGTCGCGGATGGCCGAAGCGAGCGGGACGAGGATGGACGGCCGCCCGATCACCGAGATATCCGCGATGGACGAGGCCCGGCGCGCGAGATCACCAGCTGTGCCTCGGAAAAGCGGCGGGGAATATCGGTGATGAAGGGCAGAACCTCGGCCAGAATGCCAGCACTTGCATAGGCTTGCTCGACGCGGGCGACATCCTCTTCGCGCGCCTGATGGGTGACGCGCAGATGGCGGCGGAGCGGGTCGGCAGCGCCGCAAGAGCGGCCGGAACGACATCGGACAGGATGCGCGCGCCCTGGCTGCCGCCGATGACCACAAGGCTCATCGGATAATCGCCGGGCGGGATATAGGGCGCGGCGGCGCGGTCGAGAATGGCCTGACGGACCGGGTTGCCGGTGTGAATGCCCTCGATGCTGCCGGGCAGTCGGGTTGGCCAGGTGCCGCAGGCGATTCGCTGGACACGGGCGGCAAAGGCCTGGTTCACCCGGCCAAGGACGCCGTTCTGTTCGTGGATCATCCGCGGTCGGCGCAGCAGCCAGGCCGCCGACAATGCGGGGATCGACGGATAGCCGCCAAACCCCACCACAACCGAGGGCCGGTCGCGGAGCGCGGACCACACCGCACCGATCACGCCGCCCGCGATGCGAAGGGGGACGGCGAGCTTCGCTAAAACCCCGCCCCGCGCGAAAGTGGCCGACGAGACCTGTTCGATCTCTACCGCCGATGGAAAGCCACCGGCATAGCGCGCACCGCGCGGATCGGTGGACAGCTTGACCCTCCAGCCCCGGGCCACCATCGCTTCGGCCAGCGCCTGGGCCGGGAACATATGCCCACCCGTGCCGCCCGCTGCGATGAGAAGAAGCCTTGTCATCAGCGGCCCCGCCTGAAGACGTCGCTGATCTGGCCGCGCGGACGCGCACGGGTCAGCGCCAGAAGCATCCCCATGGTGATCCCCGCCGCGATGACCGAGGATCCGCCGTAGGAAACGAAGGGCAGCGTCATCCCCTTGGCCGGCAGAAGGCGCACGGCAACGCCCATGTTGATCATCGCCTGAACCCCGAAGATGCAGGCAAGCCCGGCGCCGCCCAGCCGCGCGAAGGGATCGCGTTCCTTCATCAGCCGCCAGAGCGAGCGCACCACGATCACGCCGTAAAGTGCCAGGATCGCCAGCACCAGGATCAGCCCGTATTCCTCTGCCGCGACGGCAATGATGAAATCGGTATGCGCGTCGGGCAGCGACCACTTGACCTGCCCCTCGCCCACGCCAACCCCGAAAAAGCCGCCTTCCTGAATGGCGTTGGCCGCATAGCCGAGCTGGGTGCGGGGATCGACATCGGGCGAGAGGAACCCGTCAATGCGGCGGGCGAAATGCTCGCTCGATTCGTAAAAGCCAAGCCCCCCGGCGACAACCAGCCCCCCGACCACCATGATCAGCGTCATCGGTGCCCCGGCAATGAAATAGATCACCCCCCAGGCAAAAATCACCAGTGCCGCCTGCCCGAAATCGGGCTGCATGGCAAGAAAGCCAACGACCGTCGTCAGGATCACGAACGACACGGTCTTGCCCGGCGGGCCGTTCAGATCCTGTGCCGAGGCCATGAGCCAGGCCGTCAGGATCACGAAGCCCGGTTTCAGGAATTCCGAAGGCTGCACCGAGGCGAAGCCAAAGCTGAACCAGCGCACCGCGCCCTTGCCGAAATCGGTACCAAGGATCGGCAGCAGCATCAGCGCCACCATGGAGATGCCGAAACCCAGAACCCCCAGCCGCCGCACCATCGCGGGCGACATCATCGAGATGGCGATCATCACGACCAGCGCAATGCCGCCGAACATCGCCTGCCGCTGCACATAATAGAAGGGTTCAAGGCCGTTGCGGTTGGCCAGTGGAACCGAGGCGGCAAGGCCCAGCAGCAGCCCCAATCCGAACAGGATGAACACCGATGTCAGGGTCCATTTGTCGATCGTGCGCCACCAGCGTGGAAGAACCGGCTCCGTCACCCGAATGGGGTTGGAGCCATAGACCATCTCAGTCATGGGAACCGCCTGAATTCTTTGCTCTGCCTTCGCGCCCGGATGTGTCCCCCGGGTCATGCGGGAAGAGTAGCGGCAATTTCCGCGCAAGGCTAGAGGATGATGACATTTCGCTGGAGACCGCGCATTCGCGGTGGGGCCGCGATGACCGGGAAGAAATCGCCGCTTGGGCTCCGGCTTCTCAGGCGCACCGATGGCTCTGCATCACGGCACGGGACGATGGCCGCAGCAATGGGCGATGGATGTCATGGCACCAGCAGGATGCGGCCCTTATGTCCCCGCCTTTCCAGCATCGCATGGGCACGGGCAGCCTCGGCAAGCGGGACGGTGATGTGGTCGGGGGCAGCCATCCTGCCCGTCAGAACCCAATCGGCAAGCTCGGCCACCGCCGCCCGAAGCGTGGGGCCATCCAGATCCTCGGACGAATAGCCGGTCAGGGTGAGGGGCCGGAGCAGCGACCAGAGATCGAAGTCCACCGCGCTCCCCGCGACCGCGCCGACAAGCGAGTACACGCCATTCGGCCTCAGCGCGGCAAGGCCAGCCGCGAAAACCGGGGCGCCAACGGTATCAAGAATTCCGTCCACGCTCAGCGATGCGAGGGGCGCAGATGCCCCCCTTTCCGACAGGATCACCTCCGCGGCTCCGAGGCTGCGGGCAAAGTCGGCCTGTTCCGGGCGCGAGACGAGGGCGGTGACCGAAGCCCCCATCGCCCGCGCGACACCGATCGCCGCCGAGCCGACGCCCCCGCAGCCCCGGTGATCAGGATGCGCTTTCCGCCAAGCGCGCCCATGCGGCGCAGACCGGCATGGGCCGTAACACCTGCAAGGCCGACTGCCGCAAAGCCAAGCGGATCCAGCCTGTCGGGAAGGCAGGCGACCGTCTCTGCGGGCACGACGACCCGTTCGGCATAGCCGCCCGCGCGCTCTGCCCGCACGCCCCCAAGGCCCTGCATCATCGTGATGACCCTTTGCCCGGGCCGAAGGTCATTGACCGCTGCGCCCAATGCCTCCACCTCGCCCAGCACCTCGACCCCGGGGACATAGGGAAAAGGCGCGGCGCGGCGGATCGGCCAGTTACCGGCACGGATCTCAAGGTCGGTATGATTGACCGCAGCGGCAATGGTGCGGATCACGATATCGCCCGCCCCGGGCGAGGGCGACGCGACCCTGCCGCAGACCAGAACGTCGGGGCCGCCATACCGGGTCATGCTGACAGCTCTGGTCATGGCATCGGTCCTTGTCCCGGCCGCCCGCAGTCCCGGACGGCACGCAGCGCAGCCTCACACGTCGAACTGGCGGAAGGGGTGGGATTCGAACCCACGGATGGTTTCCCATCGCCGGTTTTCAAGACCGGAGCAATCGACCACTCTGCCACCCTTCCACGGCACGGGCAGGGCCCTGCCGACCCTGCCATGACGCGACAGGCCTTAACCGGTGCAGGGCGATTCTGAAAGGGCATGTCACAGGTGAAATCCGCCGATCGTGAACAGCATCTGGTATCTCGGCCCTTTCCAATGACCACTCCTCGCGGTATGATCTTATCGTCACCGGAGCGCGCCTGTCGTCTAGGGCGCTGAAATCCGGAAGGTGAGCAGGTAAAACGCGGCGGCAGAGACCGCGTCGGGGCGAGGGCGAAGAATGACGAGGATTCCATTCCGGCAAATGCTGATCGGGCTGGCTGCCAGTGGCCTGCTTGCGGGCTGCGTTGATGGCGCGGGGCCGCTTGCGGGCAAGGACAAGGCAGCCACCGGCGGGGCCGAAGCTGGGACCGGCGTGAAGAAGACCACCCGCAAGGGCGACCGCGATGTGGAGGCGCCGGAGCTGTTTCAGGCCAACGAGAAGGCGCTCTGGGACGGCCGGCCATCGCTTGGCGGGACATGGATCTCGTCGCCCGATGCGAAAGACCCGCAGCGCGTGATGATGCGCAACACCGAAAACGGCAAGACCGTGATCGGGGCGCTGTTCCAGCGAGAGCGTGAAACGCCCGGACCGAAGCTTCAGGTATCGTCGGACGCGGCGGCAGCGCTTGGCATGATCGCGGGCCAGCCCGCCCAGCTTGCGATCGTGGCGCTGAAGAAGGAAGAGATCGTGGAGGAGGTGGCGGCCGAAGAGGTGCCCGCCGAGGTAGCAGCCGCCGGAGAGGCGGGGCCCCGCCCTCCGGAACCGCTGACACCACCGCGATCAAGACCACCGCCATTGCCGCCGCCGCGCTTGACGAGGCGGAGGGCAAGCCCGCCGCAGCGGCAGA
>JAAURK010000002.1 GCA_012032275.1 Tabrizicola sp. | reverse complement strand
GTGCGCCTCGTCCCGACCTCGGGCGCCTCGGGCGAGAACGCCCCCACCCACCGGGTCCTGGTCGGCCGGGCCGAGATCGGCGCCGCGTGGACGAAGACCTCGAACGAGGGCCGAGCATACCTGGGCCTGAAGCTGGACGATCCGAGCTTCGCCGCTCCGATCTACGCCAACCTCTTCGATGACGAAGACGGCGAGGGCGCGAGCCTCATCTGGTCCCGCCCCAACACCCGCCGCGGCGACTGATCGCAAAGGCAAAAGGCCCCGGTCGAAACGCCGGGGCCGAAGGCTTCTTCCTGATCGGCGATAACCGGTCTCTGGCTCCCGACGAACCTCAGCGGTTCACATCGTCCTCGAACTGCCCGATCCGGGCCAGAATTTCGTCGAAGGCAGGTGCCTTCGCGTCGAACATCATCGGGCCCATGGCTCGGTAATCGGCGCGGAGATCCTTGATCCTCTCTTCACTGGGCACGAGCCGCAGCGATCCAGACTTCGCGGTATCATAGCTTGCCCAGGCAGAGCGAAAGAAGATCGACTTGTGCCGCGCGACCTGCGCCAGGAGGTCGAAATCTTGCGCTGCCGCCTTCCCCTCGACGGTCTCAAGCAGCATCGCGATATCGTAGAAGTGTCGCGAGAAATATTGCGGCGTGGGGGAGCCTTCTGGCCGATGGGCTTCTGCATGGAGTGCCGTGACCTTCTCCCAGAACGTGCGTCGCGCTGAGAGGACGGTCACTGTTGTGTCGGGGTCCTCGAAGAATGAGGGGAAGTCCTCGGCCGCATAGGGCAGGATCACCTTTTCCTCCGTTGGCCAGGGATCACCACGGGCTCCGAGCTCAAGTTTCACGCGGGGGGTGATGTAAGACATTCCGGCATATTCGGCGCTGGCAAACGCAGGCGGGTAGTGGAAGTTCACTGTCTGGGCATCGGCAGGATCGATGACCAGAGACCATTCTCCCTGGGAAGGTTCTCCCAAGGCGCTGACGAAGGCGGCCCGCAGGGTAGGGAGAAATCTGCCTGCGATATGGGCCGCGACATCGGCACCGAGATCGTCGATCAGTTTCTCCGTCTTCTTTCGGCCGAGGCCTTCCATTTCAGGGTCACGATCACCGGCATATCCGAGGTCGGCGCGGTCAAACGACAGGTCGATGTCTTCGGAAAACCGCCGGATCGCGTTGTATGCCTTGGAAAGCGAGGTCCCGCCCTTGAAGACAAGTGAGGCCGTCTCGCCTTTCGGCATGGCAAAGATGCGCCGCAGGGTCCAGCAGACCCAGAAGTCCTTCTCGATGATCGTGTTGGAGACACCTCTCGCGGCGGCGCTTTCCCCGAACAGTGCAGCCCGCTCAGCGGCTGGGAGGCGGGCGACCTTATCCACGAAGATCGCCCAATCCGTGACCGGCAATCGACAGAAGAGTAGCGCGCATCCAGGCAGGCGCTTGAGCTGCGCTCTTGCTGAGGATCTTCTTGTCGCCGTCCGACAGGGTACGGGCCGCGACTTGCGCCACATCTGCAGCGCGGGACACGCCGACATGCCGCAGCGCCTGAACGACAGTCCCGGCTGGGCTGCCGGGGGCGATCAGATGCTTGGGCGAGGCATGGCGGAGGTCCACGATGCGCTTGCCCAGTAGACACGTCGGGAGGGGCCATCGGTGAGCCAGGAGCTTTGGGCCGCAACCTGGGTCGAAAGGCCAAGGGCGTTTGCGGCGCGGGCGCCGTCGATTTGCAGGTGGGAACCGGTTTCCCGGGCGAGAGCCTGTGCCACATCGTCCGGCACAGGGGACAGAGGCCCCAGTTTGGGGTGCAGCTTGGGAAAATCATAGAGCCCGCGGGCAAGTCGCCTCAGTTGGCCGGATTTCGCCAGCCGCGACAGGGCCTGGTCGACTGCGGCGCGGGCCGCGATGTCGAGGAAATCACGTGGCGTGAAGACGCTGCCGCGTCCGTTTGCACGGACACGCTTCATGACCGATCGGGAACAGAGGCGGTTTGCATCATCATGTGTCAGAAAATAAGCTATGTTTTTCTGACAATCAAGTGTCGTGATCTTGAGCCTGGATCCGCGAGCTGGAAGGGAAAGGCCGTTCCGCCCAAGAGATCATGGCACATCCCGGCAGGGCCGGGGCCGGGCTCTGGTCGTGCCGACTGGAGCCTGCCGGGCAGTCTCCCCCCATTCGGGCGACGATCCCTCGCGCGACGGCCAGTTCGGCCGGAAGGAAGCCGGTGCCGAAGGGTTCGGCGCATCGACCTCGTGCCAGGCGATTTCCATATGGCGGGCGGGCCCGCCCGTATTCATCAACTGTGGCAGCACGCTGCGATTCCTTCCCAATTCTGAACCATGCTGATCGCCGGTGACCCGCATGGCATTAAAGCTGGCGAGCGGTGGGCATCCTCGGACGGGGCAGGGGCTCCAGTCCCCGGGTCAAAGCCCCATCCCCCGCTTCCATTCGCTGTCCTTGGTCTGATCCGTCTCTTTGACACTCAACCCCAGAGGGGTCGGCTACGCGGGCGTGCCGCCCTCGCGGATTCGGACGAGCCGAACGCACGAGGGTGATTGCAGATCCGGTCAGACACTTCGGGCGCCTGTTGCGCGGGGGATGGTCCTCCGCCCCCAGGAAGACAGGAGCCGACCCCATGTCCAAGAAGGATGCCACCGCTTACGCCGCCAGCCTTGCCGCCACGCTGATGGTCGCGATCACCGTGTTTCAGGCCGGGGACGGCACGCACGGGGCGATGCCGTCCGATGAATACGACGGCGACGAGGCGCTCGTCGCCCTGGAAATAGACCCTTGGCAATGAGGCGCGAAAGCGCCTCACTCCCCTCTTCGGGCCGCGCTCTTCCAGCGCGCCCGTCCGGGAAAACGACGCCGAACCCAGGGGTCCGTCAAGGGAGAGGTCGAGATGGGGGCGGGCAGGGCGAGCCCGCCGGGGAAGAGAGAGCAGCGGCGAGCTCGCCCTTCATCCGCTCTCCCGGAGATCCCGACATGACCATCCATCTTCCCGGCCGCGCTGCGGCGGCCGCTGAAATCGCGCCCGACCTGGCGCGGATCATGGCCGAACAGGCCGAGCGTGAGGCTGCCGAAGTGGCGCTGCACGCAAAGAACAAGGAGGCGCTCTTCGATGGGCTGCGTCAGGTCGGCATTGCCCATGTCCTCGTCAGTTTTGACGGGTCGGGTGACAGCGGCCAGATCGAAAGCATTGACGCCCGGAGTGACCTTGATGCCAGCGTCACGCTGCCCGCCGCCCAGATCACCTTTGCCGGCATCGACTGGCAGAGCGGGGCACCCACCGAGCGCCGCCTGACCCTTGAAGGCGCTATTGAGGAACTGGTCTACGACCTCCTGTCTGACACCCATTCCGGCTGGCAGGACAATGACGGCGCCTATGGCGAGTTCTGCATCGATGCCCGCGCCCGGACCATCCACCTTGAGTTCAACGAACGGTTCACCTCGTCCGAACTCTACACCCATGATTTCTGAGGGGGCGGCGATGGCACATCCATATCACCACGCCCTTTCCTCGGTGAAAAATGGGGCGGCACGGTCGACGATTTCATCGGCTGTCATGAATTTTTCGACGCCTCGAAACTCATCCTGGCCGACTTTCGTCACCGGGCGCTGCGGCATCATGCCGAAGGGATCTTTCTGCTGGAACAGGTCCACGGCAGAACGCTGACCCTGTCTTCCGGTCGGGTGATCCCGACCCGCTGGGTCGGCGAGCAGCATGTGAAGGAAGACCTCGGCTTCATCCCAAGCTTTGCCGATTGGGCGCGGTCGATCCGGGCAGAGCCCTGGATGGGCCGGACCCAAAAGATCGAGGCCGAGGTCGATCCGCACTTGGCACTGCCCGTGCTGGAGGTCCGCTGAAATGAGCCGGGCCTATCTGCACCTCGGTCTGCCGCCGGAGGTCTCGAACCTCACCGTCCTGCGCACGGCAATCCGCAGGCTGCATCCCGACACGCTCGCGGGCCGCAGTTGGCGCGAGGCGCGCAAGCGCTACTACCGCGAGCTGTTCCAGGCCCATGCCGCAGCGCAGGCCGCCGCCGAACGCCCCCAGTCGGCGGAAGCGGGCTGACCTCCTCTCAACGATCAACCCATCCTGACCCGGCCAATTGGACCGGGTTTCTCATCTTGAAAGGAGCCCATCGTGGCTGACTATTTCACCCAATTCTCCTGCGCCCTCGACGCAGGCACCCCCAAAAACGCCGTCGCGGCGCTCAATTTCTTCCTGCGTTTGCGCGCGGAAGAGGAAGACGCGGACGATCCCGAATTCTCGGGCTTCGCCCTGTCGCTGCAGGACGGTCCGGGCAGTTCCGTTCTCTGGTTCCATGACGACGGGCAGGGCGATGTCGAAGGCGTCATTCGCTTCGTGCTGCGCCTTGCGGAAGAGCTCGACCTCACCGGCCTCTGGGGCTTCGACTACTCCCACTCCTGTTCCCGGCCGAGACTCGAGGCGTTCGGGGGCGGCGCCCATGTCATTGACCTTGGCGCCCGCAAGAGCATCGGCTGGATCAGCACCCATGAATGGCTGACCGCCGCGCTCAATGGCGAAGACGTCGACGCGGTGGAGGCGCTGGTCGCATGAACGCTGCCGTTCCCACATCCACGCACGCTTCCTTCCCCGTCCCGGAATTCGGCCGCGGCGTCGACGGCATGGTCGTCGCCCGCATCGGCGATGCCGCTTATGCCATGATCCCGAAAGCCAAGGGTGGCCACTTTCTCGGCAGCGGCTGGCGGCTGACCAGGCCACTCTCGGACTGGAAACGGTCCGATTTCTACGACCATGGCGGCGATCTCGCCGACGAGGCGGCGTTCCGCGCCCTCGTTCAGGAACAGGCCGAACATCAGGGCGAGAAGGCCGCCATTGTTCGACAGGAATTCCGCGCCCATGCCAATACGCCCTGGGGACCATCACAGGGTGCGGTCCGCTATGGCGAGGGCGTGGTGTTTCACACGACCTCCGGTCATGGCGGCTTCCACCTTGCAGCGGATCGCAATGCCAGGGTTCATCCGCTCCTGCGCAACGCAGGCGGTTGGTATGAAGAGGACTCGGACTGGGCCGCTGTGGCTGTCGCCTTGCCCGACCTCTTCACGGGGTTCGAGTGTCGGCAGGCCGAAGAAACCCTGCGCCATAGCTGGCCGGATGCCTGGGAGGCGATCCATGGCCGTGAGCTCATGCCCGGCGAGTCCCATGTTCGCGATGGTGAGGCCTTCGCCCGTGCTCATGCGGAAGACTGGGTGGTGATTTCGGCGATCTATTCCGACCACCAGCGCGGCTTCACCGAAGTCGTCGCCACGCAGGCGGGCGTCGAGAGGCCAACGCCGAAGAACGCCGCTTCCTTGTCCACTCCGGGGAGTACAAAGTCGGCCGCTTCGGCTTCGTCATCGATGAAGCGTGCCATGCCGTCTATGACGGCCCGTCGAGCTTCATCGGCTGGCGGAGCAGGGCAGGGGGGTGACGAGCCGCAGGGCGGGTGCCTGATCTGCGGTCGGGCACCCGCCAGAGGCAGAGGCTGGGGAGAGGGTCCGTGACGGGTCGACAGGTGGGAGGAGGTCTCCCGCCGCCCGTCGCGGAGTGACCCCGATGACCGCCCCCATTTCCCAGACCGCCTTCCTCGGTTCCCGCAACAACTTCGTTGGCGGTGCCCTGGCCCATCTGCGCCTCGCGACCCGCCTGCCGCTCCGCGTCAGCGGCCAGTGCCGCGCGCATTGGGATGACGCGGCGCTCGATCAGCTGCGCTTCGACCGCGAGGTGGATCTCGGCACCTTCTGTGACCTCGCGGTGGCCATGGCGAAAGCAGCCACCACCGTCGCCCCGGGTCTGATCGCCGCGGGTCGCGACCGGATCTGCGGCTGGTGCCGCAGTTCGTCACGATCCTCGATGCCGACCACTGCCTCGTTCTGGCCGGTGCGGTGCAGGCGGGCGTGATCGCCTGGTGTGCGCCCGTGGCCAGTGATGCCGAGGCGCGGTGCGTGGTCAGCGAGGCGTGCCATCTGCGAGCCGAGGCCCGGGCAGCCGTTGATGCCGGAAATCCGACTGCAGCGGATGCCATGATCCTTCGGGCACGTGCGCTGGAAGGCCGTCTCGTCGATCCCTTCTGGCGCGACCTCGCCCGGAGCCTCGCAAGGCAAAGCCTTGCGGCCTGACCGGTCCCTCCCGGAAATTTGCGGGCCTACCTGTTGCAGTCGATCCAGCGCGACAGCAACTGCCGGTCGCGGAAGCACTCATCCGGCACCGCGCGGCGCTTGATCCTTGCCAGTCGCTCGGCAAAGGCCACCTGCTTCGACGTCGGCTGTCCGGAGTCGGACGGTTTCAGCTTCGCTTGCGCCTCGACCCAGGCGCTGAGCGAGCGGCGGTCCTGCTGGACTTCCCAAGGCAGCAGGCTCTGGTTCCTGAGTGCCAGCGACCGCGCATAGGCGATCTGGCGTTCGGTGGCGGGCTGGGCGAAAGGGGCAGCATCCATGATGGGTCTCCCATGCGGATCGTTGCTCTCAATATAGAACATATAGGGAACAAATTCAACTCCCCGCCCGTGAGAGAGCGAGAGTTGGGTCGGAAATCCGGGGCGTTCGGGCGGGTCGAGAGAACTGCCGGGACGCGTCCTTCACCCCTGATCCTTAGGATTTCCGATGACCGATGCAGCAACCACCTTGCAACCTGCGACCGTCGTGCCCGATGCGCGCCGCATGGCCTTCCTGCCCGCCCTCTTCAGCCCGGCCCTGATGCTGATCGGCGAGCGCGCCGTCTATCAGTTCATGTCCTGGCTGGCCCCGGATGATTACACCGGCGGCCTCTGGCATTTCCACGAGCGGGACGGCCAGCCCCTGTTCCTCTCGCCTGACGCTGACAAGCGCTTCCGCATCTTTTGCGAGACCAACGGCTATATGGGCGAGGTTTCGGCCGAGGCTGCCGGGATCATCGCCACTCTCTTTGCCTTGTCGCATCTGTCGTTCCAGCACGAAGCCGATCAGCTGTCGGAAGCCTACATGCGGCTCTACGAGTTCGCGGGCGACCATCCCGAGGCTGGAGAGATCTTTAAGGCGATCGATTGACATCTAGCGGCCCAAGTCTGACTGGCACCTCGCAATCCTGTGGCACCCTCCGGCGGTTTCGTCGGGGGGTGTTTCCATTTGGCGGATGGAACTGGCTTATGCTGCACATGAGGCGCAGACGCACTGCCCAACGTCAGCGATCGTATCGGGCCATCATGGCCCCAGTGGTCTCGACAGACCTTTGCTAGGCGATCATCGGCTTGGCGGTGAGTGGGGCAGGGGGGCCTGGGCAACAGCCCCGCCGTCTGATTGTCCCCGATTTGGGCGGAGGTGGTGGAGACCGCAGCCCTGATCACCCAGCATCTTGGCCCTATCGCGGCCGGGTCGTTCGAGGATCGTCTGCTGCTCTGCCCTCTGCCGGCAGACCAGAACCCAAGGGGGCGGCGGATGCCGCGAGGCAGCAGGCCAGGTAGGCTCACGCATGCCTGATGGGCCGAGGGGTCTCATCGCCTGTGGTGCCAGTCCGGTCTCTCCTGACGGGCCTTCAGGGTCGCCTTGATCTCCTCTCCCCGTCTGTCCCAGCCCGCGTCCAAACGGCCTCTGGTGATGGGCTGATCTGCCCGAAGGACGTCTTCGTCTCGACCGCTTCGGCGCAACAGCGTCGTCACAACTTTCTTCCCCTGTCGGTGCGGGCACCTCCATTCCTCGCGGGACAAGAAAGTTCCTCCTGTGCTGTCAGGCCCCGCAAGCGGGGTGCACCAGCGGTCGCCTCCGGGCTCTTCGATCGCCATCGAGGCCGCAAGGACGCGGGCTAGAGACAGAGCAAAACGGAGAAAGAACATGGCGACCATCGGCACCTTCAAGAAGACCGGCACCGAATACACCGGCGAAATTTTCACCCTCAGCCTGCAGGCCAAGGGTGTGCGCCTCGTCCCGACCTCGGGGGCCTCGGGCGAGAACGCCCCCACCCACCGGGTCCTGGTCGGCCGGGCCGAGATCGGCGCCGCGTGGACGAAGACCTCGAACGAGGGCCGAGCATACCTGGGCCTGAAGCTGGACGATCCGAGCTTTGCGGCACCCATCTACGCCAACCTCTTCGATGACGAAGACGGCGAGGGCGCGAGCCTCATCTGGTCCCGCCCCAACACCCGCCGGGGCGACTGATCGCCAAAGCAAAGGCCCCGGTCGAAAGACCGGGGCCGAAGCACTGCTAGATGAATTTGCCGATCCGCTCGAAAGCGGCTTCGAACCGCTCAAGTGATTTCACGACTTGATCCTCGGTGCCGCTCAGAAGCTCGGGGTGCTGCAAGAGATACATCGACGGGTCGAAGTGGCTGAATTCGGGGCTTTGTGGCGGCAGCACCCGGAAGTAGGCCTCGGTCTTCTTGACCAGCCGCTCGGTCGTTTCGTCCGCTTCCATCAACTTTTTCACGGTGAGCTGGTGCGCTTTGCCGAGCTGATAGGTCTTGTTGACCAAATCCACGAAGAACCGGGGATCGAAGAAATCCTCAATGTCGGCTTCGTCCTTTCCGGCAATCTCCGTGGCAAGGATGATCCGCTCGTTCTCGAGCAGGGCTGCCTTGTGAAGATCCTCGAGCTTGCGCTTTTGCCCACGGTCATAGTCTGTGAGCACAGCGACGTTCAGCTTGTTCCCATAGAACAGCCGCACGAACGGCAGCACCTTGTCGATGCCGCCGGATGGGCAGATTGCCCAATGAGCCGAAAGGTGAGGTCGCTTCGCCGCCTTGAGCGCAGCTGATGCCGCTTGCAGATACAGGATGTCGCTCGGTCCCTCGACTAGCAGTGTGTTCTTGCCTATCACCAGCGTCTGCGTGACTTCGAAGCCCATCGCTCCGAAAATCGGGAAGTTGGTCTGCGGATCGGTCGTGAGAACGTCTGAGCGAACCTTGGTGCCCTTGGACTGCTTCCTGCCGCGATCATCCCGAACCACCACGTCCTCGACCGTCCTCACACTGGCAAGATCATCGGCCGGCACGAGGAAGGGCGAGTGGGTCGAATAGATCAGCTGGTGCTTCGGAGCGATCTGCTCTGCAAAATAGCGCAAGAGGTCCTTTTGAGCGGTGCCGTGCAGAGTCAGCCCAGGCTCATCAAGGAGCAGGATGACATTGCCGTGGCTTTTCTTGATCTGGGCGAATTTCACGAGGAACGAAAAGAACCAGATGAACCCGGCGGATCGCTCCGAGAAAGGGACGGTCACGCCGTGCAGGGTGTTCTTGACCCGGGCGCGGGCGATAGGGCCACTGTTGAAAGGTGCTGGGTCTGCCGCCTTTCCCTCTGAGAGGACGACCGTTATCTCAAGATCATCGTTCTGCGTCCAATACTCGAAAATCTGCTCGGTGATCCGAAGCGCCGCAGCCTCGCACTTGGCATTCAGTTCCTCGAACTTGTCGAGGGCAGCCAGCTCTTCAATCGTCGTCCCTGCATATTCCAGAAAATCGAGAAACACCCTGTCGCCGCTTTCGAGGGGTCGGCCTTGTTGCTTGTCCGAATTCATCTTGTTTATGGAAAGGGCACCGCTCATGCGGTCGTAGTGCGAAAAGTAGAGGAACTTTGGCGTCCGGGCGTTCAGGGTGTCGATGGCGTGGAGGTGTGCTGAGCCGTCCCGAAACTTCTTGATCGCGGCCAGAAGCTCAGCCTGGCGCTCGGTCGGTGTCGGCAGCGCCTCAAGGATCTTCATCGCGGCTTTGGTCGATTTCGCGGCGACAAGGGGAACCCGATCCGCTTGGTCCAGAGCGAAGCGCTTTACAAGATTGCCGAATGCTTTTTCCTCGTCCACAGGAACGGACCAAGTTGTGGTGTCCTGCTCGTAAGCCTTCTGAATTGTGATAGTCTTGGAATTCAGAACCCCTTCGCCAAACGCTGCTTCGATTACCTTGATATCGGCCGGTTCCAATTCCCACTCGGTTCTCATGACGACTGCATCGCCATCCTCGTGCTTATTGTCGTACTCGCTCAGATATCGCCGCGGGTAATTCTCCGTCTTTCCGTAGCTCTTGAATTCTGGGTTTGTTGATCGAAGGCACTCGAGCGCTTTCAAGAAAGCGGTCTTTCCGGCTTCGTTCTTTCCAACCAAGCATGTTGATTGGCCGATATCGACCGGATTCGAGTCGATGATGTTTCGATAATTGGTTGCGTGCGCTTTTATCAGCTTCATTGGAATTCTGTGCCTCTGCTCGAGATCAGCTCATAGTGGCGAAGGCGAGTGCGGCGTCAAGAGGCACCTGCTAGTGGTTGTGGAGAGTTAAACCTGATCGAAATCTCGGTGAGTCTGGGGCTTCACGGCTCCGTGACAGAGGGATCGGACTATCTTTTGTCGGAAATCAACCATACTTGGACGGCACCTCCCGGCATTCTGCCGGGACCGGGCCCTGGTCCTTCGGACTGGAGCCAGCCGAGGCAGTCTCCACCCATTCGGGCGACTGTCCCTGGCGCGAAGAGGGAGAGGGGTGCCGGGACGGATCAGGTCCGGCGGGTGAGAGAGAGCGCTGATCGGGCCTGACCCGTTCCCGCTCTCTTGAGGATTTCCCGATGAACGACCTCTCCCCGGCGACCTTGGCGCAAGCGCCGGTCGCCCCGGCCTCTGCAATCTTGGCTGCGGCCGGCCTGCTGCTGCCTTTGCTCGAACGCGGGCAGCGCGTCGACGCCGCCATGCTGCGCGCGGCCATGGAAACCGCCTTTGGCGTTTCTGATGCCTCCGGCCTCTGGGACTGGAAGACGGCGTATGACGCCTGCGAGGCCGCGACCGTTCTGTTCCTGAGGAAGTACGGAGTTGCCATGTTCCGTCAG
The DNA here is from genome assembly GCA_012032275.1 of Tabrizicola sp. Taxonomy (GTDB): domain Bacteria; phylum Pseudomonadota; class Alphaproteobacteria; order Rhodobacterales; family Rhodobacteraceae; genus JAAURK01. The sequence continues at coordinate 33,236 of JAAURK010000002.1, read as the reverse complement.
GCTGACACGCCAGTTGCACGACTGACTGCCCTGTCGAAGATCGCGGGCCTTCTGCCCAGTCACACCCGTCGCTCCGAGGAAAGTCAGACGCTGCAGCAGATGGCATGACCATTCTTGGCGCTCCAGCCGACGTGGGACAGGATCGCCGCTGAGTGATCGCGGTCCGCACTCTTCTTCGGGCCGCAGCCCCAGGAGATGCCATGGAAGACTACAATGCTTTTGTCGGATTGGACGTGCACAAGGACAGTATATCGGTTGCGATTGCCGATGCTGGCCGGGACGGCGAGGTCCGGATGTATGGGACAATCACCAACACGCCCGACGCTGTTTCGCGCCTGATGCGCAAACTGGTTCAGCGCCACGGCAAGATCGAGGTAACCTACGAAGCAGGTCCTTGTGGCTACGGGATTTACCGGCAGCTCGCAGAGATGGGGATTGTCTGCCGGATCGTTGCACCGAGCCATACACCGAAGCGGCCGGGTGAACGGGTGAAGAACGACACGCGAGATGCGCTGATGCTGGCGCGGCTGCTTCGCGCAGGCGAACTTACCTTTGTGTGGGTGCCCGACGCCACCCATGAGGCGATGCGCGATCTGGTTCGGGCGCGCCAGGTCGCTTCGCAAGACGTCCGGGCAGCTCGCGCGCTGATCCAGATGTTTCTGCTCAAGCATGGACTGCGGTGCAAGTCGAAGGCATGGTGCCTGCGCTATCGGAAGTGGCTGACATCCCTGCCGCTTGAGCATGCTGCCCAAAAGTTCGCGCTGCAGAGCTATATCAATCGCCTGGACCAGGCCGAGGCCCGCAAGGCCGAGATCGAGGGCCAGATGGTCCATCTGATCCCGGGCTGGACGCTCGCTCCGGTGGTGCACGCACTGCAGGTGTTCAAGGGGATCGGGATGGTCATCGCCGCAACCCTCGCCGCAGAGATCGGCGACTTTTCCCGGTTTGCCAGTCCGCGCCAACTGATGGCTTATCTCGGTCTGGTCCCCAGCGAATACTCCAGCGGCAGCAAGCAGCGGCCCGGCGGCATCACGAAAGCGGGCAACAAGATTGCGAGGGTTATGCTGGTCGAGGCCGCATGGTCCTACAAATGGCCCCCCAAGGTCGGCGTGCTGCTCATGCTGAAACGGGAAAACTACAGCCAGGCGCTGAAGGACATTGGGTGGAAAGCCCAAGTGCGACTGAACCAGCGCTTTCGCCGCCTCGAAGGCAGAGGCAAGCGCAGCACCGTTGCCGCAGCTGCCGTTGCCCGCGAACTGGTCGGCTTCATCTGGGCGACGGCGATCAGCGCCATGCCGAAGGCCGTCTGATCCCGCATGTGCGTATGTTGGCAGTGGCCAGGGCATCTGACGCGGGACGAGGCAAACCGTCGATCGAGAATTGAGATCCGGACCTGTCCGGACATCTGACAGCAGAATGAACGAACGCCTCTGACGCTTACCATAATGGGGTTTCGATCCCCGCATCGGAGTTTGAGCAACCGTCGAACAAGTCGGGTGCCCTGACCTCTGCCAACACCGCAAGGAGAACGAAGATGACGAACGGCATTCAAGCCGGGCGGCGGGAAACGCATGGCTATCCTATTGACAAATGGTCATCGGAGTTTTCGACACCAGTCCCGCTCGGGTTTGTGGCATTGACCGCCGCAGCGATCACGCCCGGCGACGTGGTGCTGGAGCCATCAGCCGGAACCGGCCTTCTGGCCATCCTTGCCGAAATCTCCGGTGGCCGCCTGATCCTCAACGAACTGGCTGACACCCGGGCTGATCTCCTCTCATCTCTCTTTCCGGCCCTTTCTGCCACCCGCTTCGACGCGGCACAGATCCATGACCATCTCGATTCCGAATCCGTGCCGTCGGTCGTCCTGATGAACCCGCCATTTTCCGTCATGGCGAACGTCACTGGCAAAGTGCAGGACGCCGCGTTCCGACACATCGCCTCGGCGCTGGCGCGTCTCGCTCCGGGCGGGCGACTGGTCACGATCACCGGCGCGGGGTTCGGCCCCGACATGCCCGCCTGGCGCGAAGCTTTCATCGGTCTGCAGCAACGCGGGACCGTCGTGTTTTCGGCGGCGATCAACGGCTCGGTCTATGCAAGGCACGGCACGACGTTTCCGACGCGGCTGACAGTGATCGACAAGGTCCCCGCTGCCGACCCTTCTCTGTTCCCGGCCTCGCTCGGCATGGCGCCAGACGTCGCGACCCTGCTCGGCTGGATCGCCGACCATGTGCCACCGCGCCTGTCGGTGGATTTGCCGAAGCCTCCGTCACCGACGCAGCCCTCTGCGGCGCGCTCGGTGCGGGGCTATCTCGCTTGGGCGAATGCGGCCCCGGCAATGCGCAAACCCACCTTCGCGCCGGCGGCTATCGAGCTTGCTTACGAGATCATCGATGCTGTGCCGCCAAATGCCGCGCGCTTGTCAGATGCCATCTATGAAGAATACGACCTGCAATCGATCAGGATTCCCGGCGCGGTGCCGCATCCGACCAAACTGGTGCAATCCGCTGCGATGGCCTCGGTCGCCCCGCCCCGCCCGACTTATCGGCCGAAGCTGCCTGCCGACATTCGCGGTCGGCTTTCCGATGCCCAACTGGAGACCGTGATCTATGCCGGCGAAGCCCATTCTGACCACCTCGCCGAAAGCTGGACCGTCGATGAGACCTTCGATACGGTCAACGCAGCGACTGACGGCGCGCATGATGCTGTCCGTTTCCGCCGCGGCTTCATGCTGGGCGATGGCACCGGGGCAGGCAAGGGCCGCCAATCCGCCGGGATCATCCTCGACAACTGGCTGCGCGGGCACCGCAAAGCCGTCTGGATCTCGAAGAGCGACAAGCTGATCGAGGATGCGCAGCGCGACTGGTCGGCGCTTGGCCAGGAACGGCTCCTTGTGACGCCGCTGTCGCGCTTCGCCCAAGGCAAGCCGATCACGCTGTCCGAAGGCATCCTATTCACCACCTATGCAACGCTGCGATCTGATGATCGCGGCGAAAAGGTCTCGCGCGTCCGGCAGATCGTGGACTGGCTCGGCCGCGACTTCGACGGGGTGATCATCTTCGACGAAAGCCACGCCATGCAGAATGCGGGCGGCGGCAAGGGCGAGCGTGGCGATGTGGAAGCCTCGCAGCAGGGCAGGGCGGGCCTGCGCCTGCAGCATGCTCTGCCAGATGCCCGCGTCGTCTATGTCTCGGCCACCGGGGCCACGACGGTCCACAACTCGCCTATGCGCAACGGCTCGGCCTCTGGGGTGGCGAGGACTTTCCGTTTGCTACCCGCGCCGAATTCGTCGAAGCGATTGAGGCCGGGGGCGTCGCGGCCCTGGAAGTCCTGGCACGCGATCTGCGCGCCCGCGGCCTCTATACCGCGCGGTCACTCTCCTATGACGGCGTCGAATACGAACTGGTCGAGCATCAACTGACCGAAGAACAGCGCCGGATCTACGATGCCTATGCCGCCGCCTTCGCCGTCATCCACAACAACCTCGATGCGGCGATGGAAGCGGCGAACATCACCGGGTCAGACGGGACGCTGAACCGCCAGGCCAAATCCGCCGCACGCTCGGCCTTTGAATCGACCAAGCAGCGCTTCTTCGGCCACCTGCTGACTTCGATGAAAACCCCGACCCTGATCCGGTCGGCCACTGCCGACCTGGCGGCGGGCCATGCCGCCGTCATCCAGATCGTCTCGACCGGCGAGGCGCTGATGGAACGGCGGCTGGCAGAAATCCCGACCGAAGAATGGAATGATCTGACAGTTGATGTCACTCCGAGGGAGTACGTAGGTTCGTACCTTCAGCATTCCTTCCCGGTGCAGCTTTACGAGCCCTTCACCGATGGCGAGGGTAACCTGTCGTCCCGCCCGGTCTTCCGGGATGGCCAGCCGGTTGAATGCCGCGAGGCCGTCGCCCGGCGTGATGAGATGCTGGAACACTTGGGCTCGCTGCCTCCGGTTCCAGGCGCGCTCGATCAGGTGATCCAGCACTTCGGGACGGATGTGGTGGCTGAAGTCACGGGCCGATCGCGCCGCATCATCCGCAAGGGCGAAGGCTCGGCGGCGCGGTTGGCGGTCGAGACCCGCGCGCCCTCAGCCAATCTCGCGGAGACCTCCGCATTCATGGATGACCAGAAGCACGTGTTGATCTTCTCCGATGCCGGGGGCACCGGACGCAGCTATCACGCCGAGCTTTCGGCCAGGAACCAGCGCTTGCGCGTGCACTACCTGCTGGAGCCGGGCTGGAAGGCGGACGCCGCGATCCAGGGCCTTGGCCGCACCAACCGGACCAATCAGGCGCAGCCGCCGCTGTTCCGGCCGATCTCGACCGACGTGAAGGCGGAGAAGCGCTTCCTCAGCACCATCGCGCGCCGGCTCGACACATTGGGGGCCATCACCCGCGGGCAACGTCAGACGGGAGGGCAGGGGCTGTTCCGGCCCGAGGACAATCTCGAAAGCCTCTATGCCCGCGATGCGCTGCGTCAGCTTTACCTTCTGATCGTGCGCGGCAAGATCGAAGGCTGCTCGTTGCAGCGTTTCGAGGCGGCAACCGGCCTGAAGCTGATGGACACCAATGGCATCAAGGATGACCTGCCGCCGATTCCCACTTTCTTGAACCGGCTCCTGGCCCTGACCATCGAGATGCAGGGCATCCTCTTTACGGCCTTCGAGCAACTTCTCGAGGCGCGGATCGACGGGGCCATCGCGTCGGGCACCTATGACCTTGGCCTGGAGACGCTCCGTGCCGAAAGTTTCCGGGTCACCGACCGGCAGGTGATCTACACCCACCCGACCACCGGCGCGGAAACCCGGCTCCTCTCCATCACGGAGCGCCGCCGCAATCGGCCCCGGCTGCTGGACGAGGCGCTGGCTGAACTCGACGATCCGCGCGCCGTCCTAATGATCAACACTCGCTCTGGTCGGGCGGCGGTGCAGGTGCCGACGACCAGCCTGATGCTGGATGATGGCGAGATCGAACGGCGGGTGCGGTTGATCCGACCGACCGAGGCGCAAAACATCGCCATCCGCCTCATGGGCGGCACGCAATGGGTCGAGACGGATCGCCCGACCTTTGTTGCGACATGGAATGCCGAAGTCGCCGAAGTGCCCGAGTTCACCGACAGCATCCTGCATGTCGTCTCGGGTCTCCTCTTGCCGGTCTGGAAGCGCCTGCCTCAGGACGAAACCCGGGTCTATCGCCTTCAGACCGATGACGGCGAGCGGATCATCGGACGCAGAGTTTCGCCCGCTTGGGCCGCCACGGCGACCGGAGCAGGGGTGCCAGACCTGACCGCGGATCAGGCCTATGCCGCGCTGCTTGAGGGCAAGACGATCCTCGATCTCGCGGAGGGCCTGCAACTTCGCCGTTCCCGCGTCATGGGGGTGAACCGGATCGAGTTGACCGGGTTCACCGAAGGGTTGCGCGAGCGGCTTCGGACCTATGGCCTCTTCAGCGAGATCATCTCGTGGAAACTGCGCTTCTTCGTGCCCGTCGGGCCAGATGGCGCGGGAGTGCTTGCCAAGCTACTCAACCTCTGGCCTATCTCGCGCATTTCCGAGCGTGAGGTTGCCTGATGTCCCGTATTGATGCCGCAGATTTGGCGCAGCGCCTTGGACGACAGGCTGAGGCGGTCTGCCGAACCTATCTCTCCAACGGGCGGAGGCATGGCAATTACTGGCAGGTCGGCGATGTCCGCAATACCGTAGGGCGCTCGATGTTCGTGCGCCTCACCGGCCCGACTTCGGGCAAAGGCGCCGCGGGCAAATGGCAGGACCCGTCCGAGGGAACTCATGGTGACCTCCTCGACGTCATCCGCGAAAGCCTCGGGCTCAGCACTTTCGCCGACGTCGTCGAAGAAGCCCGCCGCTTTCTCAGCCTGCCGCAACTGGACCCTGTGCCGAGCCCCCCAACCCCGAAACTTGCTCCCGCACCCTCTAGATCGTCAGAAGCGGCACGGCGGCTTCTCAGCATGTCCGGTCCGCTCAAAGGCTCCCTGGCAGCAACCTATTTGCGGGGCCGGGGCATCACCGATCTCCGCGACACAGGCACCCTGAAGTTCCACCCGAACTGCTACTATCGGGGAAAGGGCGAGGATCAGACCGAGACCTGGCCCGCCATGATCGGGGCCGTCACTGACATCGCAGGCAAGGTCACCGGGGTTCACCGAACCTGGCTCGCGCGCGACGGCAGTGGCAAGGCACCTGTCGACACACAGCGGAAGGCGATGGGGGATTTGCTCGGCCACGCGGTCCGGTTCGGGGTGGCCAAAGAGGTCATGGCAGCGGGGGAGGGCGTCGAAACCGTGCTTTCCCTCCGTCAGGCCCTGCCCAAGATGCCGATGGTTGCAGCGCTGTCGGCCGGGCACCTCGCAGCCCTCCTCTTTCCGGCGCATCTGCGCAGGCTGTATATCGTCCGCGACAACGATCCGGCGGGGGACGGTGCAAGGGATAGCCTGGTCGCCCGGGCGCACGAGGTCGGGATCGAGGCGATTACGCTTTCGCCCACGTTGGGGGATTTCAACGACGATCTTGTCACCTGCGGTCTGGATGCCCTTCGGGCGCATATACGGGTGCAACTCGCGCCGGAGGACGTCAGCCTCTTCCTGACGCAGGATCATGTAACCCGTCGAGCGAAGTGATCCCAGCGGTCCGACCTCATCATGGGCATACGGGGTGCGGTTTCCTCATCGGGACCGCGCCTCGGCCTTTGAGAGGGCGAGCGGCCCACAAACGGTCCGGTCAGGCAATGGCGGCGCCCGACTATTTTCCGCCGGCAGGGCAAGCCCTGCCTTTGCATCGCGAGGCAAAATAGTCGGGCTTGGCCATCAAGGCCCTCGCAAAAGGCTCGGGCTGCCAGACCGGCCCGCTTGTCGGCTTTTCGTCGCCAGAAGGCCGCGACGGACGCGGTCCAGACGAAGGAGCATCCCAATGTACGCCCACGAAGAGTTCGAACCCGATCACACCTCCTCGCCGACCGACACCATGATCGAAGGTTTGCAGCTTTATGGCTACCGTCCCGCAGCGGGCGAGGCCGACCCCCGGATCACGCCCGAAGACCAGGTCATCCAGACCGCCGTCGCCGACATCTTCGACGCCCTGATTTCCACCATGGCCGACACCAGCCTCGATTTCGACCTCGACGAAATCCTGTGGTCCACCGTCAACACCTTCCACCGCGCCGCCGAGCGGATCGAGACCAGGCTCGACGATAACGAGCAAGCGCAGAAACGCCTCCAGCGCGAACAGGACGGCTCCGAGGTGAAATCCGTCCAGCTGGAAACCCTGATCGACATCGGACAGGGCCTGATTGATCGGCGTGAGAGCATGGAACTCTTCCGTGAAACCGCTGCCGACCTCTTCCTCAAGGCCACCGGCACGCACTGGTCACCGCGTTCGGGCTCGCGCACCAGCCATCGCCACCTGACCGCCGCGATGATCGACAGCCGCGACTTCATCGCCGCCAAGAAACGCGCAGAGACCGAGAGCCTGGTGCCCCCGGGGCCGAAGGTTGCCTTCTCGGGCGGGGACACCACCGATCACCGGCTGATCTGGGACCGACTCGATCAGATCCACGCCAAGCACCCCGACATGGTGTTGTTGCACGGTGGATCACCGAAGGGCGCCGAGCGCATCGCGGCCACCTGGGCCTCCAACCGCAAAGTGCCTCAAGTCGCCTTCAAGCCCGACTGGACCAAACACGCCCAGGCCGCACCCTTCAAGCGCAACGACCAGATGCTGGACTGCATGCCGATCGGCGTCGTGGTCTTCCCGGGCACGGGGATCCAGGACAACCTGGCCGACAAAGCCCGCAAGATGGGCATCCCGGTGTATCGCATGGCGACGGGCAGCGCGTGAGTGCTGCCCTCCCAGCATGGTGGTACCGAATCCTCAATGAGCTCTTGCCAGCAAATGAAGACAGAGTAAGTTCTTAGCAACGGAGGGAGCCACCTTGGCAGAAAGATCGATATCCGAGATATATGATGGCCTCGTTCCCGAAAACTCTCACCTAGGGCGGAAAGTCCATCGCCTAAATGCGGTGGTTCACTATTTGGATCGTACCAAGCCAACTCTCGAAACCCTAAATGGACTCTTTCGAAGGTTCATTAATCGCGCAGAGACTTCCAAATCTCAGCAAGCACGCGCAGAGTATGAGCTTATATCTGGACACTTGTCTTGGTTGGGCAGTCTAAGGGGTGACCCGCACTTAAGAGAGGAGTATGGCAAATTCAAAGCTGCCGCAAACTTCGAAGGATTACTAGGTAATCAGAATAGTGATGCTTCGCGCGAAGACACACTTACATTTCGACTTGATCTACATGTTCAAAGAATAAGAGCCTCGATAGAAAATAACACCTTTCAACGAGATGTATTTGATACTTGCGGGAAAGAAGCATTTCTTCCGCGAATATCGAGAATAGTGGACAAAGTATGGAAGAAGCACTCGATTGAAGTATCTCCAGCATCGCTTGACGCAAGCGCCATGTTAAGAAAAAGCTTCGTCGAGTTTATGCATTTGCAACTCGTACAGAATGCACTGTCTCACGCCAATGCAGACGCAACGTTCAATAGGAACTATAATCGGTTCAGTAAGGAGCATTTCTCGACTGAAGGTGAAGATTACCTGTTTGGCGTACTAACTTTCCTTGACATTACTCTCCTAGATCCGAACGCGATGAGTCAAGCCAAGTTCGACTTGCAGCTTCAATCGTTTTATCCAAAACTTAGCAGCGTAGCGACGGAAATCTACCAGCGGCTCTCTCGGCAGAGAAGAAGAGTTCTCATATTCTCTTACTGCGACACTGGACCTGGTATTGAGCGCCATGTTCGCCATTTTAGCCCGAAGCGTGCAAGTCTTCCGGACACATTGAATGTGAAGCGCATTATTGACGACAAAATGGCAGGGCGCGAAGTTCCGGGAGCGGGCCAAGGCCTCAATGACGTTCGAGAACTTGCGCGCGAAGTTTCCGCTCGAATAGTTGTAGAGACACCTGGAGGGATATACTTCGACGATAGAGGAAGCAACATTGAGCAGACAGAGCAAAAATCGCGGCTCTCTCGTGGGACCGCATTCTCAGTCATTCTAGAGATATAGCTATTGCGATATAGAGTTGTAGACATCCAGCTCGATCAGTTTGAGCGCGACCAAGAGGACGCGCAGTTGAGCGTTTTCAGTAAGTTGAAGACAATGGAGGCAGCGCAGAAGAGTAGAGGACTTGTAAGGATTGGCCGCGAGAGCGACGAGACCATTTTTGTCTACCGACTCCCCGCGGCTGTCAATTGGGCAAAGTATCCAATTAGCCTTTCTGCCATGATAGGCGGGTTAAAAGCTGCATCACCGGCGATTGCGTCAAATGTCCAGCTTGTAATATGGACGAGCGACTACCAACCGATGATTGCTAGTGTGTCCATTCCTGAAGGAAACGATATCTGGCAGCACCTGATAGCAGACTCCGTGCTGTCGAAGGATGTGCTTTTGGCCATCCGGCAAGCGGAATTCCTCGACTTCCTTTCAAGCCCAGATGTTCTTTTTGAGCATGCGGGTGCAGCACTGTTCGAGCTACCTTCTGGTCACCTTTCGGATTACTTTGTTCGGATAGGGAACCTGCAATCGCGCTCTGGCTTTTTCTCTGCCATCTTCTTCTGGACGATTGAGCACCTGAAGGGTGTAAGACACATCATGTGCGATACGTGGAGCATTTCGACTTCCGCCGCTGTTGTTGCAGACTACTTGATGGTCTATGAGGGATCAACCGATGGAAGTTTGCCACGAATTACTTGGTCGTACTCACCAAGCTATATTCCGACGAGTTCGCACAAAGAAAGGCTAATTTTCGACGCTGTCCAGGCAGCCAAGAAGCTTGATGGTAGGGTGCTTTTCCTGTCGAGTTTCTACTCTTCCGGAGGCCTAGAGCGAGCAATAGTCGATCAGCTAGCTGATTATGACGCACGCGATTCGGCAGTGCTAGTTGCAATCTATTCAGTTCCTAATACGAGCGAGTACTCAGAACTTGTCCTTTGCTCGATTGGTGAGCTTCTGGAGAGCCGAGGTCTACGTGGAAAGGAAGCCGAAGCATCCAGCGAAGTCGAGGTGCTTTCGGTTAGCGCATCTAGCTACTTTCCAGATTATAGGGTGCCCAAAGTTCTCCCCTTTGTCGTTCTGGATATAAAAGAGGATGCGGACTTCTGGGCTCGATACTGCGGTAGAAGACTCTTCACTCTCCATCGTGATGGCTCCACAACTTCCGACACTAGGCATGGTCTTCGTCGGCATCATGCTTACCATGTCGCTCTCGACAAGCTCTTTGCGGACGAAGCTTTTCTGAAGTGTCTGGCCAGCAGAGTGCAGAACGTCGCTCCGTTCCAGAGTGTGTTTATCGATGGATCCGTTGCAAGTTTGACGATGCATGAAAGCTTGCGTAAGGTCGCTCCTGGGCTTTTGGAGGGTTCCGAAGTGTACGTAGTTTCCGACTGGCGTGAAATCGCCAGTCGGAAGGATTGCTTGCAAGCGCTTAATATGAAGGATTCTAGGTCGATCTTTCTTCTGCCAGCGGTGTTAACGGGTCAGACAATTGGTGATTTGAAGCGGCATTTAAGAGAAACGTCGCTCCATGCAATGCCGAACATCCACATTATGATAGGCCTTCTGCGGCCGTCAGACCCAGTCGTGATGAGGAATTACGCGGTACTTGGTGCGCGATACTCAGGTACAGGGGAACTGACCGTCGTGGAGAAGGTTGCTCTGCCGAACTTTGGAAGAAGGGAATGCGCGTGGTGTCGCGAGCACGACACGCTCGATTCTGCACTTGGCAGGGCTGATATTGATGCTGCTTCCCGAGATATCTTTGAGGCGAGGCGGGATCTACTTCAGGCTGCACTTTTGGATGGCCTTGTTGAGAGTGAGGTGTTTTTTGACACTTCGACCGGCAACCGGCTTCCGTTTTACGGTGGGTCTCTATTTATTGATGCGATGATTGGAAAGGAGCAACAGAAGAAGGAACTTGATGATGTCGAGGGACTCGAGAAGTCTAGAGCGTTGATGGAGCTGGTTGGGAGTTCGTTTCTGTCGGAGGCGGATCTGTGCTTTGTCGTGGCAAACGCGATTCAGAATTGGCGCAATAGAACTGTTCGTGCAAGCGTGGGACGTGCAACGCTTGATGCTGCAACAGTAGTCAGCGATGATAAGTTTAACGAAGCACGGCTGCGCGCTGCGATTTGGCGCTCTCTGAGGCCGCACGAGTTGACGCTTGCGGTTAGGGTTAGCAGTGGATTTGAGGATCTAATTAGCAGAGTCTTCGATTCGGTTGACACTGTTGCGAGTCACCAGTGTTTAGGCTTGGAAGCGTCGCTCGCGTTTGGTCGGGAACTGCGAGTGCGCTTCGGTGGACTGCATGATACAGCGAAATGGGGATCAGGAGGGTTCTTCTGGTTACCTGAGGTAGATCCTAGTTAGTAGCGCGGGACGAGCCGATTCCCTAGCCTTGAGTTTACATAATCAAAATTAGCGGTTCTTACCCTTTCGGCGAGGGTTAAGCTGCTTTGGTTGGCGCCTTCACTGACCAAAACTCTGCCGTACTCTGCCTTCGGTCATCCAGTCCTGACCTCCGAACGCGACAAGTGCCACGAAGAAGCAGTCCCGATCCGGGTCTGAGCGGAACACGATCGTTATGCGCTGCCCGCGGCCGCCGTGGCGAACGAGCCATCCGTTGAGGGCTCCCGACAGTCGAACGCCAGAGTGCGGGGTGTCTTGTATGGCTGCCAGCATCTCATCGATTTCGTCCAGACGCCAGGCTGCGGTCGCAAAGTCGCCGTTTGATACCTCGACAATGTGGTCAACCAGCGCGACAAGATCGCGGTCGACAAACGGGTGACGAACGACGCGCATCAGGATGTGTGGCCGCCGCCCGCTATCTCAAGTTTGGCCAGATGAGACCGGGCAACGGAAGTTATAGTTTCGTCAGTGCGAACCGGCTCCCAAGCGTCCAGTGGCAGAGCCAAGCGGCGTTGCACTTCGGCCTCAAAGAGCGCCTTTTCGCGTTCCCGCGCAGCTCGGGCGCGGGCCATCTCGCCGGAGACAGCCGCACTGATGTTTGGGTATTCGCCGCTTTCGACTAACTCACGGGCGAAGTTAAACGCTGAATCGGTGAAGCTGACGCTCTGCTTGTGCACACCCATGTCTGCATCTCCCTTGGTGGTCCATTGGAGCACCATACATGCCGTGGTCAGTTCGTTCAATAGCAGGCCACGGGGACCAGGGGATGCTTTGAGCGATAGAAAGCCTGTCTATCGTTCAGCGGGTCGGTAGCCGCGGCGTGACTTCTGCTGCAGGGTGCGATTGGCGGAAGCCTTGGCCTCGCCTGTGCTTGGCCACGTCTCTAAATGCGTTCGCCCTTGGGTCCCGAGCCGGCCCCAGTGGCGCAGCACGGTGACATCGCCGAAGAGTGTCGGCGCAAGATCAATGCAATAGAAACGCGCCATGTTCGCGTTCGGGTCGATGCGGTGCAGATGTGCCAGAACCATCGCGGCCTCCTGCAAGGTGAGTCCGACGATCCGGTCCGGATGTCCAATTGCATTTCTGAATCGATCCGGACGCTAGGATTCAGGATGGTGATGAACCATGAGCCTAAAGAGCAAGACGGTCCGGCATCGGGCTGGCGAGCCCTTATTCTTCAACCTACTGGAAGGGCACTTACGACAACGAACCGTTTCGGCCGCCGCTTGTTGGGCGTGTACCAGACGGTCTTACGCTCGCCGGTTTGGCTGAACTCATAGGTCACCCCGAGGATCGTCTCGCGCCGATTCGGATCGACCATCCATTCGACGGGCGTACCGATGTCGAATTCAGACGGCAAGATGGTCCGCTTGAGGGCAGGGGCTTCTGTGCTGGTCATTGTTCGTCTCCCTCGTTTGTTGTCTGAATTTTCGCCTTGGCCAGTGCCACGTCGAACGCCTCTTGGAACCGCTCACGGTAGGCGGGACCCATGGCGCGCGCCAATCCAAGGATTCCAAGCGGGTCATGGATTTTCGCGAGGTCAGCTGCGAACTGCGGGCGCAAAGTCAGGGTCACGCTGGTCGGATGCTTGCCGCGCGCGCCGCGAGACTCCTCGACCTCCGGCATCCCATCCCGTTCCCAATCGTCGAAGACCTGATCGCGCAGACCCTGGGCAACGCGACGGATCAAAAACTGGACGGTGCAACGCGCAGCCGTGGCCCACTCTTCTGCCAGCCGTGCCTGACGGGTGGTCAGCGACAATGAGACATGGACAACCTGCCCGCGCGCTGCTGACCCCGTAGCAACGCCAGCCGCCTTCGCATCCCAAGCCACTTGGGTGCCGAAGGCCTTCTCCTCTTCCCGGCCTTCTTCTTTGGGCCCAACGGTTCTGCCTCCAACTTCGCCAGTGTTGTGGCTTGGCGTGGTCGTCGCTGCCAGTGCCGGTGCCGAAGGGTTCGGTGCCGCCAAGGCGTCAGCCGAAGTCGGCGGTACCGTGATGGGCCGATCAACCAAATCAGTTTCGCCCACCTTCCCGCCAAACCCCAACTTGGCCGAAAACCCTGCGTCCTGCCGGATGATCCGCATCATGTCCTTGCGCTGCGCCATCATGCGACCTCCGCCGGGTTGAGGATAAGCTGGTCGATCTCCTCGAGAAGGTCCCCTGCCTCCTTCACGGCACTCTGGACATGGGAAGCAAGCGCCCGGTTCGGTGTCTTGTCCGCGATCACCCCGAGAAGCCCTTCTCGGTCCATTCGAACATAAGCGGCGCGGCTGCCAAGATAGGTCTCAAGGGCAGGCAAGGACTGGAACAGCTCTTCTGCCACCGCCCGCTCGGTCTCTGACACCCGCAGAGGCACCCGGTTGAGCAACACGGAAAACCCTGCAAGCTCGCCCGGCTTTTCCACGCGGGCACGCAGCTTCAGATACCAATTTGCCGTTTCCAGCGTCTCGCTCAGATCACCGCGCGACAACATCATCGGGCAAATGATCCGGTGGGCGGCGACGGCCAGAACGTCCTGCGCTTCTGATCCGCCGCCGAAGGTGTCGATCAGGATGAGGTGCTCTTGATCGGGCTGCTCATAGATTTGCCCGATGGCTTCTGCCACCAGGTGCGCATCCAGCGTGTGGATCACTTCAACCAAGGGGGACCAGTTGCCTGCCTCCTTTCCCGCCTGCATCCACTTTAGGCAGGACTTTGAAGCATCGGTGTCGAAGATCGTCACCGTCTCGCCTTTTGCAGCCGCAGCAGAAGCCAAGGCGCGACAGAGGGTGCTCTTGCCCGATCCCCCCTTGCGGTTCATCACCAGCACAACACGTATCCCGTAACCCATACCACTTTCCTCACTTCGCCGATTGCGTTTTTCACAATGCGGATCGCTTAAATCTTTTATCTTAACGCGCATCGTTTTAATCTGAACGCCGACTGCGGATATCAGAAACCGGCTCACGCAATTCTTATTGCGTGAAGCGCGCCTCTTTAATCGTTTGTCTGATTACTGGATGCGGATGTCTTTTATCTGATCGCGCAATGCGTGTATCACAAGGCGTAACCCCGAACACACATCCCTGATGCCACAAGACGCATCCCACACTTCCTTTCTCTGGACCCTGAACACTGAACGACAGGCTCCGCACGGTAAACAAAACAAGGCTTTAGTCCCGCATTCACTAGGGAAATCCACCTCTGGCCACGTGGCAGGGGGTGCACCATCCCTATCTCACCTTGTGTGTTGCGCGATCAGCGAAACGCTTTCGGTGGCGGGGGAGTTACCCCAGGTCAGCACAATCTGCAAGAGCATGAATCGCGCTTAGATTGCACTTGAAAGGGAGATGAAGGAAGGGGTAGGAAGAGTGGCAGGAAATGCGATGTGTCTACAAATAATCGGTGGAAAAAGTTGGCAGTAAAATCAGATCCTCGCGAAACAAGACTTAAATCGCGGTCCATGGTTTTGGCGGCTGTTGGCAATGAAGTTTCTGATTCTGCAGCGCAGCAAGCGGTTGGACACGGTCGGCCTCGTTCAGACGACAAAGGCCAGGTCGTGAGCTGTCGCCTGCCTGCCGAAGAACTTCATGCTTTCGATGCGCTCTGCACCCAACTTGGCGCGAAATCCCGGTCGGACGGGGTGCGATCAGTGGTGCGGATGGCGTCAGGTTTTCTCGAGTTCAGCCGGGAGGACAGCGCCAAGCTGGAGGAAATCCGCTACGAGTTGGGCAAGATCGGCACCAACGTGAACCAGATTGCCTTGGCGGCGAACCGGGGCAGGGCGCCGATGGTCAAGGCACAGTGGGCATCGGTGGATGAGTTGCGTCGGTCGCTTCCGATGGTGGCGAAGGCGCTGAGCCAGATCATCGCCGAACGCCGGCGTCAGGGCGTGGCTCTATTCCGTAAGTTTGTCGAAGTTCAGGAAGGCGCGCGTCATGGTTAAGCTTGGGTCGCGTCCCATCGGGGTTGCAGAAGCGGTTCTTGGCGAGATCAACTTCCTGCTGCCCCAGCAGGGCAGGGTGAAGGCGGGCGGCGCGTCTTCGCCCAAGCGCGGGTTCAGCTTCTCGACCCGGGCAAGCCAGTTGTGGCGGTTTTCGCTGGGTTCAAACGCGGCGGTGCTTAAGAAGATCGGCAAGGGCGGGACGGCGAACGCCAAAGAGCTGGCGGCGCAGATGGATTATCTGTTCTCGAAGTCGGCCTCGATCTTTGGCAACGGGGTCGTGCTGGATGCCGATGCCAAGGGGCTGACCAAAGAGGAGCGGAATGACATCGTCGGTGACTGGGTCGAGGACTGGCGTGGTTCGCCGAAGAACGGGCACACCACCCACCTGCTGATGAGCTTCCCGTCCCATGTCCGGCCAGAGAAGGCACAGCTGATCGCTGAGGCCTGGGCTTTCGAGATGTTCCAGTCGGGCGAGCATCAGGATGATGTCTGGTCCTATGTCGCAGCCCTGCACACCGACAAGGCGCACCCGCATGTGCACATGGTCATCAACAACCGGGGCACGGTGAATGACAGCTGGTTCTTCATGGCCAAGGAACATGCCTTCAATCTGGATGTGATGAAGGAGCGCATGGTAGCGATCGCGGCCGAGGAGGGCGTGTTTCTGGATGCCACTTCGCGCGCCGAGCGTGGGTTGCTGACCTATGGGCCGTCGCGGGCGGAGATCGAGCGGGCGCGGGTTGAAGGCCGGGCGCCAGAAGAGCGGCCGCGCGAGGGTAAAGCGCTGGAAGATGCGTTGGCCACGATGGCGCGCACGGCAGATGCCATGCGCAGTCTGAGCCATGTCGCGGCGCTGACGGGCATGTCCGAAATTGGTGACAAGATCGCCAGGGCGGAGGAAGCCTTGCGCCGGGGTGGAGTAGTGCAACCGTTTCCGGTCGAGCAAGCGACTGTCGAGCGGGCCGATCTGGACCGGCATTTCAGCGGATGGATGGCAGAGGCGGAGGCTAAGATCCGGAAGATGCCCGTCGCCGAGCGCAAGGAAATGCGGGACGAGCTTTATGGCTATGCTATCGATATCGCCAAAGGCTTGGGCGATGCGAGAGGTGCACAACTTTTGCAGATGCTGCCGCAGACCAAGATTTACGCGACAGGTCTTGAGGGTGACCGGCTGACGCAGGGCAGGGAGGCTGTTGAGCTGCAGCTAGGTGCAGCCGACCGGCTGAAAACAGATATCGTCGGCAAAGCTGTTGCTTTGGGTCTCAGCGGTGATCGCATGACCGAACGGCTGGAAACGGGGGCCGCCAATGCCTGGGAAGAACGCGATTGGGTGCGCAGTGACTTGTTGGCCCTGTCCGGACGACGGCGGGCCGATCTTCGCAACCCGGATCAGAGTCGGAAGGTCGTCGATGATCTTGAAGGTTTCTATGAAACGGCGGCCAAACTGATCGAGCATACCCGGGCGCATGAGGTGGCACCGGACAATGATCGATTGCTTCGTGCCCTCGGGTCGATGGGCCGCATCATGCAGGCGGATGGAAAGGTTGAGTTCCGGGGTGATGCCCATGCCGAGCGGTTCGCCGATGAGTTGCGCGAGAAGTATGGCCAAGGGATTGTTGCGGAACTCGCCAGGGGGCGGACGGATGCGCTGATTTGTGATTTCGAAGATGCTGACCAGCGGACATGGATCGCGCGGGCCGTCGTTTCTTCGGCCAAGTCGCATGTGGCGTTCGGGCTGACGCTGAAAGATGCACGGCACGCTGAGCGGCTGCTCGCGCCAACTCCCGCTCGGGGCGAGCATGATTGGGAGTGGTGATAGCGGAAGTTGAAAGCGCCTAGGGCAGCGTTAAGCCTGCTGTCACGCCGTGCATTCCTGACAAGTCTGAAATGCACTGCTAGGCTTGCGTCAGAAACTGGGCAGGCCAGGACGGTGACCAATGGCGAAAAGTCGCATCGATGAGGCCTTGGCTGCTTTGAACGCTGCAGGCAATGACAATTTCGGGACACGCCGCGAGGTTCTGGAAGGCCTGGGCATGGACTTGCTGCACCGCCCGGCGCTTGGCGGTCAGATCGTTGCTCGACTTTGCGCGATACAAGATCCAAGTCCGCGCGACGAGGATTTGCTTGACCTTCTAGGCGCAGGTCTTGCTGCCGCGCGCATTGCCCGGGAAAACGGCAAGGCCCGTGGGGACAAGCTTCTCGGTGCTGTAGAAGGGGCGATTGACCTCGCGCGCGGACAGCGCCGCATGACATCGGCCCACAGTTTGCTTTTTGCGCAACTTTGGACCCGAAACGCGTTGCCTGCGCCCGCTACTCTCGCACTGCAAGTCGAAGATGTAGTCCCTGCAAATGAGCGCCGTGCATCGAATGCAGCGGAGGGAGACGCCCTGCTTGAAGGTCTTTTTGCGGAACTTATCCAACAGGCAGAGGGTGATCCGCTTGCCCTTCACCGCGCGCTGACCGAGAGCTTTCCCGCCATGCCCCCTGAAATGCGGGATCATGTCGTGGCCTATTCGGTGGGGCGCAGCGATCCTCTCCATGCTGATATGGCCTGTTACTGGTTGCTTGATGCGCAACCTCAGATTCGTCTCAGAGCTGCACAGAGCCTGGCCGAGCGTCTTGCTCGAGCCGAGCTGCCCGGCCGCATTTTAGCGTCTCTCGTCGTTCTGCGCAGTTGGATGCCCGAAGATGCGGCGCGGGCGAATGTGGACAGCATTCTCAAAGAGGCCATGCGAGAAGGTATTGCAGCTTCTACAGATCAGGCGCCTTGGACGATGCACAGCATTCGTGCGTCCTTGCCCGATGGTGGAGGGGCTCAGAGCATCGGCATTGCGCTACAATCCGGATCACAGCGCAAAATGGCGATGCTGCTCCTGAAACAGGGGCAGGGTGTGAAAGACGCATACACCATCACCTGTCGAACAGCGCGGGACCAGAAATCCATCGTTGAGCGCATGACCGAAGAGGTCGGCGCTTTGACGGTGACAGCAGGTTATGTGCGGCGTGCCCTTTCCATCGCGCTGGCAGATGGTCTGGCCCAAGCTCTGCCGCCCGTTCCGGGGCTGATCGAGGTTGTCCGTGTATGTGGATTTGCCGGCCTGCGGCCTGAGGTGAAATCGACATCGGACCTCATTGCTGATCTTGCCTCAACGCGAGCCGTGAAATGGCTTTCGCCGCGGCAGCAAGGGGATCTGATCACCGCTAGCGAGGAGTGGTGGGATCGGCACGAGACCATCGAAAGCTGGTTCGAAGACAGCGATGCAGCCCATTCTGTTCTCGACAAGGCGCGCAGCTCAAAATCTGCAGAGACGGCACTTTGGAAATGGCTGGAGACCCGACGCGATTGGTGGGCACGAATTCTGGCACGCTCTGCCGATGTTCTGGAGACTGCCTTCCACCCGGACGCGACCGGTTTTGCCGCCTGCGCCATGGCCCTACTGGACGGTCGTGATCTTAAGAAGATCCCGGCCATGCTTGATGTGCATGAACAGACCATGGAAGCCTGGGTCCGTGATGATCCGGACTTTGACCCAGGCCTGACGTTTGAAGAACTGGCGCAGGAAGCACCCAACCCCGAAAAGAAGGGCGAAGTCGCAGCCCTTCTGCGGGGCACCGATCTTTCGGTGGACTGGCTTGACGGCTATATGACCGGCGTTGTGATCGCGCCGCAGATGATCATGCCAGACCAATGGCTGCCTGCAGTTCTGGAGCCGGTCTTGCCACGGATCAACCCGTCGCAATTCCAGCGTTTCATGGACCTTCTCATGATGCGCGCTCAGACGGTCTCGGATGTTGCCTCTGTCCCTGATCAACTCGTCGCCGCGATATCCGGCCGCTCGAAGAAGGGGCAGGCGGAATGGTGGAGCGGGTTTTCGAAGGCCATGGGGAAGTTTAGGAGCGCTTGGCCCAAGAAGGGCATGACCAAAGAGGACCGGCGGCTCTTCGAGGTTGTGAGCGCTGGCTTGGCAAGCACGGATTTGGCTAATTTTGCGGCGCTGGTCGCACTCCGACAAGAGCGCAATCTAGGCTAGTGTGAAGACTTCGAACGTCGAAAAGGGCGGAAAGCCGACCGATGCAAGCGCGGCAATTCCTCGCGGTATGCGGCGGAAGCGGACCCTCTTTTGCTACGCCAGAAGAGGTGACCTTGCCGATCCGCCCTCGACGAAGGGCGGCTTCTGCTTTCGGACACAAACGTGTCGAAACAATATAGGTTCTGCCTTGGGGAACTGACCACGCAATGCGTTTGCAACATTATGGTTCGTACGACCCGATACTCGCTTGAGTTGGCGTTCTGAGTGCCTGAAGAGACGCTGCCTCAACGATCAGGCCATTTCATTTCGGCCGTTCCGCACAAGTGCGCTTTCGATACATCGAGCGGCGGCGAGGCGGTCAAGCACCCGCTGAAGTGCCTGACTGGTCAGAGTTCAATCGGATAGCTGCCACGAGGCGTCGAGCCAGTCCGACGCTCAGCACGACCACAACGGGCGTCGCTCCGTATGGCAGCAGGGTCGCCCATGTCCGACCCACGTCCATCTGGCCCACGCGAAGCTCTGCGCCCGTCCATGCCACGGCCATAAGCACCGGGATGGCCGGCAAGGCTACGAGCATGGCACGTCGTATAGGGACGACCCCGGTCGCGCCAACGCGCGCGATGCCAGATGCAACGATCGCCGGCAAAAGATAGCCCCAGGCTAGCGGCACCACATGCCATGGCGCGATGCCGCTCTGATACATCCAGCCGTCGGTCGGGATGGCATACTTCGGGATGGGATCTAGCACCGCCCAGAGCGCCGCGAGGGTCGCTGCGGCGGCGATAATGGCGAAGACAGGCGCAATCCTTCGGGGCGCGCTCTCGATGGGCTTCAGGCCAAGGAGCACGGACGCGAAGGCCGCCCCCCCGGCCGTGATCGCTGAGTGCGCGACGATGAGTTCCGGCCATCGTACCACGCCGGACGGACCGTCGAGGACGAGGGGTCCGGTGCCTTGGAGGATCAGGCCGAGGACGAAGCCGATCAAGCAGGACAAGGTAAAGAGGGAGACGACATCAAACTTGTCCCTTCCCTCGGCGCGGTTGAGGCGACTCGCCAGAATGAGGAGCGTAAAGAATGCCACCCAGATCGCTGCTGGCGTGCGCAAATGGGTCCAAGCAACATACGGCCCATCCCCGCGCGCAGCGACGACGAGGGTGAAGAAGGAGGTCAGGAAGACGACCCCCATCGCCCCGAGGGCGGCCCGTTCGGAGAGTTCTCCGCGCACCGCACCGAAGGCCACGGCTGCAAGCCCGGCCGCGCCCGACAGGAGCGTTCCGATCATCGCTGCCTCGTCGAAGTCCGGCGGGCCGCATTCGGAACCAGCCGGGACGCGGTTGAAAAGCTTCGGCAATTCACAACTCCCTAGCCTGACTAGCTCCGCCCCGTAGTCCGTGAGAACGAAGGCGACGAGCACCAGCCCCACGACATAGACGGTCGGCTTTAAGGGCGTTTGCTTAGCCGGAGGGGGTGTGGTCATCGACCGTCCTTGTTCACGATCACGAAGGCCCGCAGGGTCACGAGCTCTTGCGGACTCCCGTCCTCGCCGCACCACCCCTCGGTATTCTGCGTAACGTCCACGCCCAGAGTGACAGGCTTGCATTCCAGACTGATCACGAGCGCGTGCAGCAACTCACGCGTCTCGGGCTCATCGGAGCCGGGGGAGGTGTCATCCGTCCCGTTGGCGACCGCCTCGTCGATGCGCCCGACGTAGAAGCCGCCACTGGGTTGGAATTCGCCGCTAATGTCGATCTCGTCCTTGTCCGCGCTCACTAGGGCGTCGTTCATGGAGACCGATTTTATGGTCATGCCCAGCAACCCTGAGCTCCGTGGTTCGAGATCCGAGTCTACACTCTTGGAGCTGAGAACCTGCAGCAGAACGTAGACGCTGTCGCGGAGCTTCCCCCCACGATGGAAACGTGCATAGAACGGCAACTCGAACACAGCACCCGGAAAGCGGGCCTTCACATCGCAGATTCCGTCCGGGGAAGGGCCTCTGGATTTATCGGGCAGCAGATTGGCTTGTTGCGTGCTCTTCCAGTATTCCCACAGGGTCCTGCATCCCTCGTTCCACACCGTGATCTCTTGACTTCGTCCGACGCTCCCCCTGCCGTGAAAGATGAGCAGTGGGCGGTCCTTCATCGCCGCCGCAACGAAGTCGTGGAGCGGGTTCTCTCGATCGGGATCAGCCGCAAGATTTCGAATCAGCGCGTCGACCTGAGAAGGGAAGCCATCCGCAGTCGCCCATTCGTTGAAACGCGACCTTATTGCCTTTTCAAGAGCGATTGGCGCGTCACCCATCGGCGTTGTGGCGGCGGCTGCCGTGGCATTCTCCACCAGTCGCTCGTCTATGCGACGGTCAGTATCGGCCATCTGATGCATGGCCGTCCACACAATCGACGGGCTCTTGCGGAGGGAGGCCTGCACCCAGTCTCCACCCATCAAGAGCAGGACGCCGAACAACCCGAGGGCGCCGACCTTTGCGTCGACGCGGCGGCGCACATCCCACCACCTCGGTCGTTCCTTGTGCCATTGCGCGATGATCTCCCGTGTCGTTTTGACGTCTGGGACCAGCGCCTCCTTATTGACGTCTGCGATCAGCGCCTTCTTGTAAGTGTCCACGCGTGCGATGTCGGCCGTCGACAGCAGGCCCGCCGCGATGCCCTTCTCCTTCACGTCCGCAGCGCGGACATAGCCGCCTTGTTCGAGCAACTGACGCGCCTCGTGTGCGGCGAGGTCGGCGATGATGGCCTTCTGGCCCTCGGTGAAATCGCTCATGACCCCCCCTAGCGCAGCGTCAGGCCCGTGAGGGCGAGCTTGCCCGAAGCCTCGAGGGTCAGGCGAACGGCCTCATCTTCAATGCCGAGGTCGCGCGCCGAGATGGCGAGGTCAGTCTCGACTGTCGCAATGCCTTCCAGCCCGTCGCCGAGGGCGCGCGCAAGCTCGGCCTCAAGTCCGTCAATCTCGTTCGCCAGCGGTACTGTGAATGCGTCGCTCGCTACGCCTACGATCGCGGTGATAAAGCCTGTGCCCCGCAAAAGAGCACCGGCGATTCCGCCGTCCTCGGCCGTGACCATGGGCTCGTTGAGTACCAGCGCTTCCGCCTGCTCGTCCCAACTGGGTATCGCCGAAAGAACCAGCGTTCCGTCGAAATCCGGGGCGTTCGAGATGGCAGCGTGCGCATCGAGCTGCAGCACGATCCTCTCACCCCTCGCCTCGACACGGGCGGCGTTTACCGTGACCTCTCCGCTGATCGGTCCCACCGAGAAAGGCTCCTTCCGGGGAAGGGCCGCGCGCAACTCACTCTCCAGCGTAGCGAGACTGGCCCGGACGGGCACCACAATGTTCACGCCGCCTTCCGGCACGAGGGTGAGGTCGGGTGGCGCTTCGGATGTCGCGCCGGCCGAGGCGGGTCGGGCCTCGCTGTCAGTCACCCATATGCGGCCTGTGACAGATGCGGCCGTCGAAAGGCGACCGTCCTCGCCCTGCAGCGGCGCGATCCCGACGGCGTCGGGGACGAAGTGCATCCAGAGCTTACCCCCGCCCCGCAAGTCCAGCGCTTGAGGATGTTGCAGCTCGCGCCAGAGGGGCGCGAGCTGACCGCGCAGGTCGATCTTGGCGAGTTTGGCCGGCAGCGTCTGAGCTTCGAAGGCCTCGATGGCGCCGCGGAGGGCCCGCTGTGCCTCGGTTCCGAAGGTCACTGGGATAAAGCCGAGCAGTTCGGCCTGCGGCCTCTCAACGATGGTGAAGTCGATTAGAAGGGGCATAGCGATCGACCAGTCCGGCCGGATGCCGGGCCGCGCCGTGACAGTGAAGGCCACGGCCCCGCGCGCAGTCTCGCGGATATGGCGTCCGATCTCGCCCCTGCCACTCACCGTGGCCGAGCCAGCAACTGTCTGGCGCGCGGTAATCGAGTCACCCTCCGCCGTCAGACTGAGCCGCCCTTGCGGCACGACGGTCTGGTCCACCCGACAGTCGATCCGCGGGGTGATGTCGATGCACTCCATCCGCGAGTAGATCTTGAGCCCGCGGAACTCGGGAATCTTTGTGCAGGCCCTCTCGGCCTCTATACAAGTCAGATCTTGGCTCTCGCTGACGAGCGGGTTGGGGACGAGGGAGTTGACGTAGGTCTCTAGGGTCGCAAGATCGACCGAGAGCGGGACGGAAACGACTGACCGGTCCTGCGACGACGCTGCGCCCGCAGCGAGAATCACGATCGACATGGTGGCGAATGTTGCTCGGCAAGTCATGGGGCCCCCAATGACAGCTTCGAATCATCAAAACGATAGCACTAATCCAACCACCGAGTGCGAATTTAGCGTCCGGACGCCGTGCAGAGCTAAGCTCACGCCCCAGCTTTGCAAAAGTCGCTTTGTCCGGATTCGGTCGAAAAACTCTGCTGACCGGAAAACGCCTCGAAAACTTGGAACCGTTTTCTTTCAGGTCGCCACTCGGAGAACCACGTTTCCTAAGGGATGCATTAGCAGGAAGGTTTCCTGTCGATCCGCACTTGATAGGCCCGACATCGACTTTTTCAACAGTATCTCCGCGTTGCTGCCGCTCCCGGACCGGTTCGCTGCAACAATCGGCATGAACGGCCGGTCTGGAGAGGCCGCACAGCGTCACGCAGTCAGGCCGACCGTCGGCTATGGGCCGCCTGCGTCGGTCAGGTGCGCACGAAGGCTTGGGGTAAGCTGCTGCCTTGCCGCATGACCGCCAAGAGCTCCTTTGACCGATGCTGTGCGCCGAACCAATGGCCGGTTCGAAGTATAGTGCCAAGGCACGTCCATATGTCGTTTCCGGGGTGCTTCAGGCTGAAAGGATGTCGGTGGCCCTGTGCTCCGCGTCCACGCCCTCGATCAGAAACACGTCGCCTTCGGCATTCCTCGTCCGTAGCGCTTGAATGTCTTGATAGGCCGGGGAAGCGTACCACGCCCGGGCCTGCGCCATGTCCGGAAAGGCGATCACGATCAGGTCGCCAGCGAACGCTCCTTCCAACATGAGTTTCTGCCCGCCATGAATGATGAAATGTCCCTCGAACGGAGCCAGCGTGGCATCTATGGCTTCGAGGTAGGCGACGATCTCCGGGCCCATTTCGACGTTGCGCAGATGGCCGACGGCGTAGCAGGTCATGGTATTTCCTTTCCCTGGATCAGACGGTGGCGGCGGAGTGTTGCCGCGCGGCCCACTCAAGGCCCGCGAACAGGGCGACGATGGCGGCTTGCACCATCAAGAAAAGCCAGCCCAGACCGTTGGGCGCGATCAACCCGGTGACCGGAAGAAGCACGCTACCCAGCACCCAGAGCAGGTTGCCTGCGACGATCACCTGCACGGCCCAGGCGGGGACATTCGCAATTCGGGCGAACACCGCCATGAAGACCGCAATCGGCAGCAAAAGCAGGCCCGCAAGGAACAGGAGCGATCCGGGGATCGCCGTCAGTCCCGCGATCGGCCCGGATGCGAAGACGAGCAGCATGCCCATAGCCGCGCAGGTCGCGGCATCGAAAACGAGGATGGTCTGCAAGGAAAATCGGCGTCCGTGATTGGTCATGGTTCTCTCCATCTGCAGGTGGCCACCCAGCCTGGGTGACCGAATGATGGAGTGATCATCGTGCAGTCATGATCTTGCGTCGATTACTTTAGAGGTAATGGCGGTGTTGCCAGGTGTCGGTTACGATGCCCGGATGACAGCGCATGTGGACAGCATCGGGTTCCTGCTGAAACAGTGGCGGCAGCGTCGCCGCCTGAGCCAGCTCGCGCTTGCGCTTGACGCAGGCATCTCCCAACGGCATCTCAGCTTCCTCGAATCCGGGCGGTCGCAGCCAAGCCGCGACATGGTCCTGCAACTGAGCCGCGAGCTCGACGTGCCGCTGCGTGATCGCAATGTCATGCTTCATTCTGCCGGTTACGCGCCGTTCTTTCCGCAGCGGCCCCTGGAGGCGCCCGAACTCTCTTTTGCGCGGGAGATCATCGATCGAATCCTGCGCGGCCACCTTCCCCATCCGGCACTGGCGGTTGATCGCCACTGGACATTGCTGTCCGCAAACGCCGCCGTCTTCCGCCTGCTGGCCGGCGTTGCGCCTCATCTTCTGGAAGGGGATGTGAATGTTTTGCGCTTGAGCCTCCATCCGGATGGACTGGCTTCGCGCATCCTCAATCTAGCGGAATGGCGCCATCACGTTCTGACCCGCCTCGGTCACGAAATCGAACGCTCGGCCGATCCGGCACTCGATGCTCTCAGAGACGAGCTGGAGGCGCTCCCGCATCCGGGGGCGGCACGGCCAGGTCTGCCTTGCCAGGGCAGTCTCAGGCGATCGCGGTGCCCCTCCGGCTGAAGAGCGATGCCGGGCCTCTGTCGTTCCTGGCCACGACAACCGTCTTCGGGACGGCGGTCGATGTCACCTTGTCCGAAGTTGCGATCGAGGCGTTCTTCCCGGCGGACAAGCACACGGCGGACATGATGTCGATGCTCGATGACGGGACATGAATGGCGACATTCGAGCCAGCGCAGCGGAAGGTCCCTTTGTGCCGCTCTGCGGTCGCCCGGCACCCGAAACTGCTGCGCATGGGAGCGAATGGCGGGGCCGGGGCGGCAGCACCGCGGCGTGGACGTGCCCGCGAGTGGCCGCATCGGGCCGCCCGCGTCGGTCAGGCGAGCACGGATACTTGGGGTAAACTGCTGCCTTGCCGCGTGACCGCCAAGAGCCCTTTGCGGTCATCGGCCTCTGGTCGAGCCGAATGTCGGTTCTCTTTTTGTTCTGTCATGATAGGATTTGAGACAGCTTGGTCGTAGGGGGCACCATGACAGGTCGGGAGACCAAATACGAACGGTTCAAGGCGCTTCATGAGCAGGGTCCGGCGTTTGTCATCCCGAATCCATGGGATGCTGGTTCCGCGCGCCTGTTGGCGAACATCGGGTTCGAGGCGCTTGCCACTACAAGCGCGGGGTACGCCTTCTCAAAAGGGAAGCGGGATTCTTTTGCGGGACTTAGCCGAACCGAGATTTTGGAGAACGCGGCCGAGATCGTTGCTGCAACTGATCTCCCGGTGTCAGCCGACCTAGAGGATGGCTTCGGCGCCGACCCCAAAACCTGTGCTGCGACCGTCCGAATGGCTTGCGAGGTTGGCCTGGTTGGAGGCTCGATCGAGGACGCCACGGGCGATGAAAGCACACCGATCTATGAATTCTCGCACGCTGTTGAACGTATCAAGGCTGCGGCGGAAGTAGTTCGTGACGGGCAGTTTATGCTCGTTGCAAGGGCCGAGAACTTCTTATGGGGCAAGCCCGACCTTGGCGACACAATCAGGCGTCTTCAGGCGTTTTCCGAGGCAGGTGCTGATGTTTTGTACGCCCCTGGTCTGCCTGATATCGAAGCGATCAGATCGGTATGCCGTGCTGTAGACAAGCCGGTGAATGTAGTAATGGGGCTTCGAGGCGAAAGCTATACAGTCGCCGAACTCTCGGAGGCGGGTGTTCGTAGGATTAGCGTTGGCGGATCGTTCGCGCGCGCGGCTTTCGGCGCTTTGTTGCGGGCGGCGAGTGAAGTACGTTTTTCCGGTACCTTCACCTATGCAAAGGACGCGATTCCAGATGCCGTCATGAGCCAGATGATGTCGCAAAAGAAACGCGTCGAACGTCAGTGACCGCTTCGTCCGCAGAACCGCCGCCGGGCCGCCATCCCCCGCTTGGGAACCTGCGTCGCAGCGCCCGCCCGGCGGTCAGGCGTTGCCGGTCGAGTGGATCGGGCGGGTTGGATTTGGAGCCCTAAGCGGAGCTGAACGAGCCGTCGCTTTCCGGTCTGTCAATTGCCACCACCGATCATTCGCCCGCCGTCTAACGGGTCCACCATGCCCCCGTGCTTCGACAGGTTTCCAGCGCTCGCCCAAAGCCTTCGCGGGCGCAGACGCGGTCCATGTAAGCCCGCTCCGCTTTGCCGAGTGTGACGCCGTTCTTTTCGCCCTGCTTGAGTGCATAAGCCACCGAGATGTCTGCGGCGGTGAATGCATCACCGGCAAGATAGGGCGAGTGTGCAAGCTGCCGCGTGACAAGGGTCAGCCTGCTGTCGAAGACCGCCTGTGCCTGACGACCGCTCCAGTTGTTCCGCTCGGCTTCAGGTGCCAGATTGCGCGCGCCAAAGACAAAGTAGATGGAGGCGGCAAGACCTGCTTCGCCCAAGTGAAGAAATTGCTGGTAGGCTGGGAAGGCAGGATCGTGCGGCGGCGGCGCGAGGGGTGTCGGCCCGTAGCGGGCCATCAGATACTCCATGATGGCGATCGACTCGACCATGATGACCTCGCCGTCCTGGATCGCTGGGATGAAGCCGGCAGGGTTGACGGCCAGAAACTCCGGGTCGTTCTCGACACCGGTCAGCAGGTCAACCGGCCTGAACCTGTATGGCAGCCCCATCTCCTCCAGCAGCCAGACGACCCGTATTCCTCTGCCCTCGCCAAACGCGGTGATCATGTCGACGGCTCCTTGCGCATGGTGAGTCTCCGCTTGTAGATTGCAAGTGGTTCACGCTGCCATGAACCAGTTGCGTAGTGCAAGTTGTTTGGAGGTAGAGGAAGCATGATCCACCGGTCAGGGTGCCCGATCAACTTGACAATCGAAGTGCTGGGTGACCGCTGGAGCGTCATCGTCCTCCGCGACATGATGTTCGGCAACCGGCGCACCTATGGCGAATTGCTGAACCTGTCGCTGGAACGGATCGCGAGCAACATCCTTGCCGCCCGGATGCAACACCTTCTTGCGGAGGGACTGGTGACATCAGCGGTCGATCCGTCGCATAAACAAAGGAAAATCTACAGCCTGACGGAGAACGCAATCCAGCTTGTTCCGGCCATCGTGCACCTTGGCGCGTGGGGCCTGCAACATACGCCGAGCTCGCCCGTCCTTAGCATCCGGGCGAGGCTTCTGGCTGATGGCGGTCCGAAATTGTGGGAGGCCTTTATGAGCGAGCTGCGCTACCTTCATCTAGGAACAGCTCAGCCGCAAGTGTCCGTCCTAGCGGAGCTTGAAACAGCGTACCGCGCTGCATCCGAAGCCGCCATCTCAAGTGCCTAAAGGTCAGCTCTGCAGTCGCCTGGCGCCCGAAATTGCTGCGATTGGGAACGAATGGCGGGGCCGGGGAAGCTGCACTGCCGCGCAGACGTGCGCGAGCGTAGCCGCATCGGGCCGCCCGCGTCGGTCATGCGCGCACGGAGGCTTGAGGCAAACTGTTGCCCTGCCGCATGACCGCCAAGAGTCCTCAGCGGACGTTTGCTTGTACGCACCGTCGGCAGATCTTCGGCCGGCAGCCGACAGGCCGGTTTAACGGCCCGAGTGCGAAAGCTGACGCGGCGACTGTTCCCAATTGACTCTCTCAGGCATAAATATTAGCTATGACTTATATACCCCATGGCTTAAATGGAGCGCATGATGAGCTTTGATGTTGAACGTCATCTCGGGAAGGTCGAGCGTTCGGTCGCTGATCTGGAGAGGGATGGAAAGCCCGCTCGTGCGGTTGTTTTGTCGCGCAGCTACGACACCGACATCGCCGATCTGTGGGATGCGCTGACCACGGCAGAGCGCATTCCTCGCTGGTTCCTGCCCATTGAGGGAGATCTTCAGCTGGGGGGCCGTTTTCAGTTCAAGGGCAACGCCGGTGGCGAGATTACGCAGTGCGAACCGCCTGCGCATCTCGCCACGACCTGGGAAATGCACGGTGACATCAGCTGGGTCGAGGTCCGCCTGGTTGCGGAGGGCGAGGATCGCGCCCGCCTGACCCTTACCCACACCGCCATCGTCAGCCCGTTCTGGGACCAGTTTGGTCCGGGTGCAGTCGGTGTCGGGTGGGAACTTGGGCTGGTCGGTATGGACCTGTATCTCGGCAATCCTGATGCCCCGAAAATCGACGAAGAGGCATTCGGCAATTCCCCGGACGGAAAGGCCTTTATGATCCAGAGCGCAGCGGCCTGGGGCGAGGCGGACATTGCCCGAGGCGAAGACCCGGCCCAGGCGCGTGCCGCGGCGGAGAATACAGCCAACTTCTACACCGGGCAAACACAGGACGAGACCTAATGCGCCAATGAACGCCCTCGACGTTCTTGGCGATCCCGTTCGGCGGAGGATTCTGGAGCTTCTCGCCGAGACCGAGCATTCATCGGGCGACGTCGTCAAAGTCATCCATGCCGAGTTCGGCATCACGCAGGCGGCGGTCTCGCAACAGCTAAGGGTCTTAAGAGAAAACGGGTTCGCCCGTGTGCGACCGGACGGTGCAAAACGGATCTACGCTGTGGAGACAGCGCCCTTTCAGGAGATTGACCAATGGCTCGAACGATTTCGAGGCCATTGGGAACCCAAGCTGCAGGCCCTAGACACCGAGGTCGCCAGAGGCAAGCGCAAACACCTGCCGACAAGGGGCGCCGAGTGACGAAAAGGAGGAATCACGTTGGGACGAATGAACCTGCATGCGGGCTCTGTGGATCCTAACAAACCTACATTGGCACATCGATGCCGCCGGGGGGCGGTCACATAATCAAAGCCCTTGGACGGCGAAAATGGTAACACACGTTGTCACAAGCTGATCTATTGGATCGTCAATAGGCCGTGGGTAACGCGCAATATGGGATGAATGTCGTCAATGACACGTGCCGCAAAGCGACCTTCTTGGCAGCGCAAGCAGGTAGATGTGTCCGAGGGCCCGTCACAGACACATGTCGGGATATTCGAGCACGCGCGGCCACGGCTGCTCGGCGTCGCCTACCGGATACTTGGTTCGCATGCTGAAGCCGAAGATGCGGTCCAAGACACGTTCCTTCGCTGGCGGGAGACCGATATCGCGACCATCGGATCGCCAGGTGCCTGGCTGACCACAGCTTGCACGCGGCGTGCGATCGATATGCTTCGCGCTGCGTATCGCAGCCGTGTGGACTACGTCGGAAACTGGCTGCCCGAGCCGGTCCACACTTTCATCGACAGCGATGCGGAGGCGCAAGTGGAGCTTTCATCCTCCCTCTCGACCGCCTTCCTGCTGATGCTGGAGCGGTTGAGGCCAAAGGAAAGGGCAGCGTATCTGCTCTACGAGATATTCGAAATGTCGTATGCTGACATTGCTGCAGGGCTGGATATGAGCGAGTCGGCGTGCCGCAAGCTCGTGTCACGCGGCAAAGCGCGTATCGGTAACGATCAAGTGAGATATCAGCCGACGCGGGAAAGGCAGGAGGAGTTGCTGGCGGCCTTCAAGAATGCCATCCGCACGGGCCAGCCCGGCAGCCTCACTGAGATGCTCGCAAGCGATGTGCGCATAACCGCAGACGGCGGCGGCAAGGTCGCGGCGATGGCCGGCGTCCTAGAAGGCGAAGCCGTGCTGGCGTTCCTGACGGATCGGCTGAATGAATGGTGGGCAGACTACGTATGGAGCTTTGCTGAACTCAATGGAGCACGGGGACTGGTGCTGAAGCAAGCGGGCGAGATCGCCGCGACTGTCTCGTTTGCCTTCGACCGTTCGGATCGCGTCACCGATATCTTCATCGTGCGTAACCCCGACAAGCTCGCTAGCTTGAGCGATATATCAATTCACTGACCAGCTAGCCGATCGGGTCGCGCGTCAATCGCCAGCCAATCCGAACCCGGCGCTGCAGATGCTCACGCCAATTTTCTTCCGGAACGGCATCACCGCTGGACGCCACGACACGCTTCGGTAATTTTTCCCGAGGCGTCACAACTGCCTCCACTCGAACGTCACACAGGCATGGGCACCGAGCCCGCCAACAGCGGCCGCCGGCCGCGCAGTTCGAGGACAATATCATGAGCAGAAGCGCACTCTTCATCAGGCACACGGCAAAACCCGGAAAGCGCGACGAGGTCAGGCGTGTCTGGGAAAAATACGCGCGCGACTATGTCACCGGCAGCAATGGCCAGCTCGCCTACTGCTACTGCTACGATGACAACGATCCCGATACCATCGTCGTGTTTCAGCTTGCCGCCGACCAGACCAGTGGCCAGGAGTTCGTAAAGCAGCCCTGGTTCGCCGACTACGAGCGGGAGACGGCCGCTCTACTGGCCAGCCCTTCCGAGTTCCGCTCGGCAACGCCGCAGTGGGCGAAAGGCGTCGCTGCATAGCTGATCGAAGAGGATTCCGGAGTGTGGCTCACCACTCGCCGATTCCTCGACCGGAAGCGACCTCTCTCCGACCCGAGAGTTCAACTTTACAGGGCGCGGCCATCGTAGGAAACGGGAGATGAACCTGGGCGAAGAGCTCGTCGAGCCCATCCCGTTTCATTTCGTTGACCAGCTCGCGCATCATCCAGAAGGCATCGGGGTCGATCCGGAAAACCTGGGCACCCTGCAGGTTGGTGAGAGTTCGGTTTCGATAGAAAGCTGTTGCATCAGGCCCGCCGGTAGCTTGGCTGGCCTTACCCCTTGCATCTCGAGGATCTGCCGCGAGTAGTCGGCGGAATAGAGCTTCAGCGCTTGGATCATGTCGTCACCTGCCTTTGAACCCAAAGCTGACCCGATGACGGCATGGCCGTCAACATCGAGGGTCTTGCAATAACAACTTGATCCCCCAGCCCTGACGACACCCATTCTCGCATTTTTCCACATCGTGCCACGAACGACCGCTTCCGAGAAATCGTGCCGAGGCCGCTGCACACTCCCGACCGGCGGCTATGGGCCGTTTGCTTTGATCTAGTGAGATGACAACCCGGAAGGACGAGAAGGTGGCGCCCCTGAGGGCGCACCTATGCAAACTCTTCGCCTGCGGTTTCGAGATTTGCGTGCGATCCTCGGGGGTTCCCCCTAGCCCATGGCCAACCCCTTCGATGCGACGCGCATCGACATGGAAGGGTGCGCTGCCCCTTCCAAACCTTCCCAAGCCATCCTGCGCGGTTGGATTGCGCCCCGCTGTCCCTGTCGCCCTCATTGGAACTGGCCCCGAGAGCGGGGCGGTTCCGCGAGGCCGTCAGGGACAGTGGGCGATCCGGTTCCGCCTGCCCCGAGAGCGGGGCTATCTGCCGGATCGGGTTTGCCGCGCGGCGCTTGTCCGGCAATCCGTGGGCCATCCTGGCGATGGTCGCGCACATGCCTGGCATCATGACCGCCCGCCTGTCGGCGTGGCTGCATGTCTGCCAGTTTGCGCAGCGGCCTGCTTGACCGGATGGTCAGCGGACCCCATGCCGGTTTGCATGTCTGCCTGTTTGCCTATCTGGCAGCCTGCCTGCCTTTACCCGTCGCCCGATCGGTAAGGCACGCGCATGGCCAGCTACCACCTCTCAGTCAAAACGGTCAAACGCAGCGCCGGGCGGTCCGCCACGGCGGCGGCGGCCTATCGGTCGGTCTCCGTCATCGAGTCTGACCGCGAAGGGCGCATGCACGACTACACCGCCAAGCGCGGGCTCAAAGCCTCCTTCATTCTCGCGCCCGATGATGCGCCGGAATGGGCGCAGGACCGGGCCGCGCTGTGGAATGCCGCCGAGGCGCGCGAGACCCGGTCCAACTCTGTGACAGCACGCGAATGGGAGCTGGCCTTGCCGTCCGAGATATCGGACGCGGCCCGGATCGAGATCACGCGGGCTTTCGCCGCGCAACTCGTCGAGCGCTATGGCGTGGCGGCGGATGTGGCGATCCATGCGCCGCACCGCGAGGGCGATCAGCGTAACCATCACGCCCATATCCTGACCACCACCCGCGTTTTGTCTGCCGAGGGTCTGACCGACAAGACCCGCATTCTCGATGCGGCCACCACCTGCGGGCCGGAGATCGAGGCCATGCGCGGGGTTTGGGCCGAGCTGCAAAACCATGCCCTTGAGATTGCAGGGCAG
>JAAURK010000094.1 GCA_012032275.1 Tabrizicola sp. | reverse complement strand
GCCGGGCAAGGCGGCAACGCGGGAATGCAAACCCTCACGGTGGTCATCCGCGATCTGGCTTTGGGCGAACTCGGTCCCGGCGACGGCCGCCGCGCGCTGATGAAAGAAATCATTCTTGGTTTGCTGAATGGTCTGGCGATCGGCCTGGTGGTCGGCTTGATCGGCTGGTGGTGGAAAGGCAGCCCGATGTTGGGTCTGGTGGCGGGCGCGGCGATGTTGCTGAACCAACTCGCCGCCGCCGTGTCAGGTGTGCTGATTCCGCTCGGATTGAAGTCGCTCCGCCTCGACCCAGCCTTGGCATCGAGCATCTTTTTAACGACCGTGACCGACGTGGCGGGATTTTTCTCCTTCCTCGGGATCGCGACGCTATTGTCGGGACTGCTCGCGACGTAGCCGGCCATCGCGCAAGCGTTGGCCGTCAGGCTCCCCGTCTGCCGGTTACTGCGCGGCCGCTTCCGCCGCTTCCGGCATCGCTTCGAGCGCATGAAGCGCGCCTGGGCCGCGCGCCCCCTGGCCGAACGCATCGCGCTTGTCCGGGCCGGGGTGGCAAAGCTGAATGCGATGAAAGACGTGATCGTCGAAGAGCTTGCCTGGCAGATGGGCCGCCCCACCCGCTTTGGCGGCGAATTCGGCGGCGTTAACCAGCGGACCGACTACATGTGCGAGATTGCCGCCGCGACCCTCGCGCCGCAGATGGTCGAAGACAGCGACAGGTTCCGCCGGTATCTGGCCCGCGATCCGGTGGGCGTGGTCTTCATCGTGGCACCCTGGAACTATCCCTATCTCACCACCATCAACACCCTCTTCCCCGCGCTCATTGCCGGAAACTCGGTCATCCTGAAACATGCCAGCCAGACCATGCTTGTCGGCGAACGCCTGGCCGAAGCGTTCCATGCGGGCGGCGTGCCGGAGGATGTGTTTCAGAACGTGGTCCTGGACCATGCGACGACCGAGGCATTGATCGCCG
The DNA here is from genome assembly GCA_012032275.1 of Tabrizicola sp. Classification (GTDB taxonomy): domain Bacteria; phylum Pseudomonadota; class Alphaproteobacteria; order Rhodobacterales; family Rhodobacteraceae; genus JAAURK01. The sequence continues at coordinate 11,797 of JAAURK010000094.1, read as the reverse complement.
CGCGGTCCTTCGGCTTTGTCAATTTCACCGGATCGGTTGCCGGTGGCATTGCGATGGAAAAGGCGGCCGCGGGCACGTTCACCCCGCTCGGGCTGGAGCTTGGCGGCAAGGATCCCGGCTATGTCCGCGCCGATGCCAATCTTGACGCGCCGTCGACACGCTGATGGATGGCGCCATGTACAACGCCGGGCAGTGCTGTTGCGGGATCGAGCGGATCTATGTGCATGAGGCACTGTACGACGCCTTCGTCGAGAAGGCGGTGGCCTGGGTGAAGACGCTGAAGCTTGGCAATCCGTTTGACCCCGAAAGCACGCTTGGCCCGATGGCCAACAAGCGTTTTGCCAAGGTCGTGCGCGATCAGATCGCCGAAGCCGTGGCCAAGGGCGCGAAGGCCCTGATCGACCCGGCGCTTTTCCCCGCCGATGACGGCGGCGCCTACCTTGCGCCGCAGGTTCTGGTCGATGTCGACCATTCCATGCGGGTGATGATGGAAGAAAGCTTCGGTCCCGTTGTCGGCATCATGAAGGTCAGCGGCGATGCCGAGGCGCTTGCCCTGATGAACGACAGCCCCTATGGCCTGACCGCCTCGGTCTGGACCGAGGATTATGACGTGGCCGGACAGATCGGCCAGCAGATCGAGACCGGCACCGTCTTCATGAACCGGGCCGATTACCTTGACCCGGCGCTGTGCTGGACGGGCTGCAAGGATACCGGGCGCGGCGGATCACTGTCCTATCTGGGGTTCCACTCGGTCACGCGGCCGAAATCCTACCATCTGAAGAAAGTCTGACATGAGCCACTCTGTCCCCAATCGAAACTGGTCCTATCCCACGGCAATCAAGTTTGGCGTCGGCAGGATTGCCGAACTTGCCGATCACACCGCCTCGATCGGGCTGAAAAAGCCGCTTCTGGTGACGGACCGGGCGCTTGCCGCATTGCCGATCACCGCCGCGGCGCTTGATGTGCTGGACCGTGCAGGCATGGGCCGCGCTGTCTTTTCCGATGTCGATCCGAACCCGCATGAAGGCAACATGGCCGCGGGTATCGCGGTCTACCTTGCGGGCGGGCATGACGGGGTGATCTGCTTTGGCGGCGGCTCGGCGCTGGACCTTGGCAAGATGATCGCGCTGATGGCGCATCAGCAGCCGGATCTGAGCGTGTGGGAGCTGGAGGATATCGACGATTGGTACACCCGCGCGGACGGGTCGAAAATCGCGCCGATCATAGCCGTGCCGACGACGGCGGGCACCGGATCCGAGGTTGGCCGCGCGGGCGTGCTGACCAATTCCGCGACGCATATGAAGAAGATCATCTTCCACCCGAAGCTGATGCCCGCCATTACCATCTGCGATCCGGCGCTGACCGTTGGCATGCCGAAATTCATCACTGCAGGCACCGGGATGGATGCGCTGGCCCATTGCCTGGAGGCCTATTGCTCGCCGTTCTACCACCCGATGAGCCAGGGCATCGCACTGGAAGGCATGCGGCTCGTGTTTGAAAATCTGGCCCGGGTCTGTTCCGCGCCCGACGATCTTGATGCCCGCGCGCATATGATGAGCGCGGCGGCCATGGGTGCGGTCGCTTTCCAGAAGGGGCTGGGCGCGATCCACAGTCTCAGCCATCCGGTCGGCGCGATCTACAACACCCATCACGGCACGACCAATGCCGTCGTCATGCCCATGGTCCTCGATTTCAACCGCCCCGCGATCGAGCCGCGCATCGCCAAGGCGGCCGCCTATATCGGCATTCCGGGCGGGTTCGACGGGTTTCGCGCGGCGGTGATGGACCTGCGCAACACTCTCGACATTCCGCCGAACCTCGCGGCGATGGGGGTGAAGGCCGAACGGCTGGATGAAATGGCCGCGATGGCGCTGGAAGACCCCTCCTGCGGCGGAAATCCGGTGACCTTGACGCTGCAGAACCTTCGCGCGCTGTACGACGCCTGCATGTGACCGAGCGGGCGACAGAGGTCGCGGTCATCGGCGCCGGGGTCGTGGGCCTTGCGGTGGCGCGCAGGCTGCTGGCCGATGGCCGGGACGTGACGCTGATCGACCCCGCGCCACCCGGATCGGGGGCGAGTTACGGCAACGCCGGGACGATTGCCGATTACGCGGTGATGCCCGTCGGCACGCCCGACGTGCTTCGCTCCCTCCCCGCGCTGCTTTTCGACCGAAACTCTCCGCTGGCGATCCGCCGTGGCGCGCTGCCCGGTCTCATCCCCTGGCTTCTCCGTTTTGCCCGCCAGTCGCTTCCCGGTGCCACGGCCCGGAATGCCGAAGCCATCACTGCACTTCTCGCCGCGGCGGCCCGCGCTGGATCGACCTTCTCGGTGACATCGGGGCGGCGGGGCTGATGCGGCGGCAGGGCTGCCTTTATCTTTACGAAACCGCTGCCGCCATGCGGGCCGCAGAGGCCGAGATGACGCGCCGCCGCGCTTTCGGGGTCCGGGTCGATCTGATCAGCGCCGACGCGCTTGGCCAGATGGAACCGCAACTTCCCCCGATCGCAGGCGCCGCCTTCTTTCCCGATGCGATCAGCCTCGCCGACCCGGGCGAGGTGATGACCCGCCTTGCCGCGTCGCTGGGCGGGGCCGAGCGCGTCCTGGCCAGGGTGGAGCGGCTGGAGCGCATGCCTCACCGCGTCCGTCTTGCGGGGCCGGGTCTTTCGATCACGGCACGGCATGTCGTTCTGGCCGCCGGGGCGCATTCCAAAGCGCTGGCGCGGATGGCGGGCGACCCTGTGCCGCTGGAGACAGAGCGCGGCTATCACGTCGAATGGGACATGCCCGCACCGCGCCTGTCACGCCCCGCCTGCCCTACGGCGCGGGGCTTCTACCTCTGCCCGATGGCGGGGCGTCTCAGGGTCGCGGGAACGGTGGAACTCGGCGGGCTCCACCTGCCACCCTCGCCGCACCGGGTGGCAAGGCTGGTGGAGGGCGCGCGCGCGTTCTTTCCCGACCTCGGCCCGCCGGACCGCGACTGGATGGGCTATCGCCCCTCGCTCCCCGACAGCCTGCCCGTCATCGGGCCGTCGAAGGGCGGCGCAGAGGTGATCCATGCCTTCGGTCACGGCCATATCGGCGTCACGCTTGCCCCGTCACCGCCGACATCGTCGCCGACCTCATCGCCGGTCGCCCGCCCGCCGTAATCCTCGCCCCCTACCGTCCGGATCGGTTCTGACGCGGGCGGACACCGTGCAAAGATGCCCCCGCTCGCCACGGAACGTTTGCGTTCAAGAACCCACCGGTTCCCGCGTGACCATCAGCCAGAGGATGACGAGAATGGCCGCAAACGCCGGAACTCCGCAGGCAAACCAGATGCGGAACAGCCGGCGGTAACGGTCCGCCAGGCCGCGCCCTTCGCGCAGCGCAAACCGCGCCTCGTCGCGCAGGCGCAGCTGGATGAACACCACCGGCAGCCAGAGAATGCCGATCAGAATGTAAAGCGCCACGGACTGGACGATCCAGCCTTCGCTCAGCCGCCAACCGAGCCCGACAGCCAGCGCCACCCCCGTCACCGGCTGCAGAACCACCGCGGTCGCGGTGAAAACCAGATCCGCCACCACCACGACAGCGGCAGTATGGGCAATGATCGCCGGGTTCAGCGTCCGGTGTGCCATCACCATGAAAAAGGCAATCCCCGCCCCGGTTCCGATCAGGACGCAAGCCCCGAGGATATGCAGCCAGCGGATCGGCCCAGAGCGAAGGAACGAAGAAAGTGGAGGCCGCCAGATAGAACAGACTGACGATCACCATCGCCGAGCAGGCCGCCTTGGCCAGTCTTCGTACCAGAACCGCGGTACCAATCGCGATGTCGATGATCCCCCAGAAGACGACGCCTGCAATCGCCAGCGCCGGTGGCCAGCCGACAGCCTGAAGCACCGCCGCCGCCTGCCCGACCTGCAGAAGACCAATCAGTCCGGAGGCCAGCCAGAACAGGCTCAGCGTGGCGAGGAGCAGCGGCAGGAGGAGCTGCATCCGGGCAAAAAGCCGGTCCTCCGCCGTTGCGGGCATCGCTGCCAGCGTCTGGGTCAGGGTGGAAACGGGCTGGAACCCCAGGGTTGCCCAAGCCACCGGATCGCCGGTCACGCCCTCGGCCAGTACCGTCAGCGATGTGGTGCGCATCGGTGCGCGCCAGCCAAGCCGGGCAAGCGCGTCGGCGAGCCTTGCTGCCGGTCGGATCACCCAACCCGGCACCTGGACCACCGGCGCGTCACCAAAGCCAAGCCAGCGGCGGATCGCCAGCAGAACCTCCCGCATCGCATGCGGTGCGGCTTCCACCAGATCGCCCTCGTAACCATCGGGCACCCGCCCATCCAGTGCGGCCGCACGGCCTCTGCCAGATCGGCAAGCGCGACGGTCTGTATTCTCGCCTCCGCCATCGCAACCGGCTGCACCACAGGAACCGCGGCAAGCATCCGCAGAAGGGCGCTTCCGCCATAGCCATGGGGCGCAAGCACGAGGCCGGGACGAAAGATCTGGTGGGGCGCGCCCGAAGCGCGGATAGCTGCATCCCCGCGCCCTTTCGTGGCAAGAAAGCCCGTGGCCGCATCGGCCCGCGCCCCCACCGCGGAGATCTGGACCAGCCGCACGCCCCGCGCAGCGCAGGCTTCGGCAAGCGCAGCGACCGCGTGATGGTGAAGCGCTTCGAGATCATCCTCCCGCCCGTCCTGCAACGCGCCCGCACAATTGACGACAGCCGTCACGCCGTCCAGCACAGCGCCCCAATCGTCGCCCCGGGTGAGAGTGGCCATGTCCCTGACAATCACCGGCACGCCGGGCAGAACCCGGCTGGCGACCGCGGCGTTCCGGCCGAAACCCGTAACGGGATAGCCCAGCGACACCAGATGCCGCGCGATCCCGGCGCCGATCAGCCCATATGCCCCGAGGATCAGGATGTGTGGCGGGCCTGCGGGTGGCAGGTGCATCGGCAAAGGCCCGTCAGTTCCCGCCTGGTTCCTCATCGCCAGCACGATCCGGCAAAAGCCGCCGAAAGGCAATGGCCCGCCGGTCCCGGTTTGAATGTGCCCGGCATCGCCCCATATGCTGCAGCATCGCGACGCCTCATACCCAGGACATCCCATGACCGACCATCCGCATCTGGAACTGGAAACCGACGCCGAAGCCATCGACGCATTCGTCCTGCGCGAGAATGCCCGGACCGAGGCCGTTCTCGTCGACGGGCAGATGGAGGAGGACATCGCCACAGTGCGCGCCATCCTCGAAGCGCCGGGGGTGATCCGGGCCATGATCCGGCGGGGCGCGCATCTTTACCGGTTCCGCCAGTCGCCGGACAATCCGCGCGGGCTCTGGCTGCGTCTGCCGGTGACCGCAACGCCGACGCCCGATGCCGATTGGGAGGTGGTGTTCGATCTTGATGCGCATTGCGCCGAGACCGGCAGGATCTGGGTTTGGCACGGTGCCGACACCGCCGCGTTCGACCCCGAGCGCGTGATCCTGCGGCTGTCGCTGGAAGGGTCGGATCTGCACCGGCTGGTGGAATTCGACTGCAGCACCAAGGCTTTCGTCCCCGGCGGCTTTGATCTGCCGCCCGAACGCGGCGGCCTTGCCTGGATCGATGTCGACACCTGCCTTTGGTCCTCGGCGCGTGAGGGCGATGCCACGGGGTCGGGATGGTCGGGCACGATCCGCAGATTGTCGCGCGGCATGGCCCCGCAGGATGCACCGGAACTGCATCGCACGGATGCGACGGATCTGCTCTGCTCGGCCTGGGTGTCGAAGTACGGCGGCGCAGAGCCGATGGAGGTGCGGATGCGGATGCCCGCGATCGGCATGACCGAGGTGACCCTGCACCGCGCGGGCAGAGCGCCCGTCACCCTGCCTAACCCGCCCGATACGACCGTCGCCTTCAACCAGACCCATTTCGCCTACATCGCCCGCGCCTTGGGTGACCATCCGGCGGGGACGCTGGTGCTTGGTGGCATCGACAGCGCGTTCCGGCGCATTCTCTTTTCCCCGGCCCCCGGCACGGCAGTCAACGAAGACAGCCTGATCCTCTATGGTGACTGGATGCTCTGGACCGAGACCGAGATGCTCCGCCCCCGGATCATGGCGCTTGACCTGCGAGAGCCGGACCAGCCGCCGCAGGAGATCGTGCCACCCGTCCCGGCCGAAGCCGTTCATGTCAGCAGTTTCGACGCCAATCCCGATGCGGGCGACGGGACGATCGCGCTTTACCTGTCGGGCTTTCTGACGCCTCCGCAGTTCTGGCTCTTCGATCTGGCGGGCGGCGTTGCGGGGATCACCTTCCGCAAGTTTTATGCCCAGCCCGCCGAATTCGATACGACCGGGATGGAGGTGCGGCTGCATCTTGCCGCCTCCGCCGACGGAACCGGGGTGCCCTATCACATCGTGCTGCCGAAGGATCATGCCGCTGCCCAAGGCGATCTGCCGGTGCTGATCCATGGCTATGGCGGCTTTGGCATTTCGATGCAGCCCTGGTATGATCCGGTTGGCGGAAAGACCTGGCTGGAGGCCGGCGGGGCCATGGTCACCGCCTATATCCGTGGCGGGGCCGAGCTTGGGCAGGACTGGTATCTGCAGGCCAAGGGGGCGGGGCGGCCCCGCGCCTTCGCCGATTTCGCGGCCATCGCAAGCGATCTGGTGGAACGCGGCTATTCACGCCCCGCACGCATCGGCTGCCGGGGCGGATCGAACGGCGGGCTTCTCTGCGGCGTGATGTTGACCCGCTATCCCGAAAGGTTCGGTGCCGTCTGGGCCAGCGTCGGCGTGCATGACATGCTGCGCTTCACCCATTTTCCCGCCGGACGGGGCTGGATCGACGAATACGGCGACCCGGTTGATCCCGATGCGCGCGACTGGCTGCGCGCCTATTCCCCGATCCACAACATCCCCGCCGGAAACCTGCCCCCCGCGCTGATCGACACTTCGGCGCATGACGACAGGGTCGATCCCTCTCACAGCCGCCGGTTTGCGGCTGCGCTCATCGCGGCCGGGCATGGATCGCTCTTCTACCAGCATTCCGGCGGCCATGGCGGCGGCGGCGCCAGTGCCGAAAAGGCCCGGCAATGGGCGCTTGGGCTGGCATTTCTGCGAAAGGCCTTGATGGCCGGGCCGGATCAGGATCAACTGCCATCGCAGCCCGCGCCGAGTTGAGCCTGCGCCCCGCGCAGGTTCGCCTCTCGGCGTCGGACGGGACCAGAAACGCGAGCCGCAGGACCATGCCCGACCTTCTCATTCTGCGGCGCTGGCTGATCTGGTTGGTTCTGGCGCTGGCGGTCTTCAACCTCTGCTGGGAGAGGTTTTCCCGGATCGACGTGAAAACCTCGCAGGCGCTGGACATCCTTGCCCTCGTCGCGGCGCTTGCCCTGGCCGTGGTCGTCACCGGCCGGATGTCGATCCGCGACACCGGTCGCGCGAGCGTCTGGCGCCTTCTTCAGCGCCTGTCGGAGGGCGGCATGTTCCTCGTCTTCGCCTGGAGCAACCTGCGCCTTTTCAACCACATCACCTTCTCCGTTCCGATGCCCCTGGCGGATGATCTGCTGATTGACATGGACCGGTGGTTCGGGTTCGACTGGACGGCCTATTTCGATCTTGTCATGCACTATCCGACGCTGATCTGGATCCTGGATCTAAGCTACGGCAAGCTTGATTACGTCAGCGCGGCGGCTCTTCTGCTCCTGCTGCTGATCGGCTCGGCGGACCGGTCGCGGTTCTTCATCGAAGCGTTCTTCGTCACCGCCATCATCGCGGCCAGCGTCGGCTGGATCCTGCCTGCGAAAGCGGCCGTCGCCACCCTGATCGGCGATGTTTCGGCCGTTGCCGATCTGCCCCGGTCGGCAGGAACCTATCACCTGAGCCATATGGACAGGCTGCGCAATCCGGTTGGCGACATCCGGCTTGACCTGTTCAGGATGCCGGGGCTGATCACCTTCCCGTCCTTTCATACCGCCGCAGGCGTCGTGATCGCCTTTGCCTTCTGGCGCACGCTGCTTTTTGTGCCCGCGGCACTTTATTCGGCAACGATGATTGCCGCCACGCCGATCTTTGGCGGGCATTACTTCGTCGACCTGATTGTCGGCGCGCTGCTGGCAGCGGCGGTGATCGCGGCTTTGCTGCTTCATCCGCAGAACCGGGAGATCTTTGCCCGCCCGGTGCTGGCCGCTCCCGATACCGCGTGACCCGAGGCCCTTTCGCCCGGGCTAAAGCCCCTCGCCCTCGTCAAGACCAAGCATGATGTTCAGATTCTGCACCGCAGCACCGGACGCGCCCTTGCCCAGATTGTCCAGCGTTGCCACGAGCACCACGCGGTCGCCATCGGGGCCGGGATGCACCGAAAGCTCCATCCGGTTGGTCCCGTTCAGCCTTTCGGGATTGATGCGGACGCCGATCGCCTCGGGTGAGACGACCGTCACGAACCGCGCCCCGGCGTAATGCGCCGCCAGCGCCTCGGTCAACTGATCCACGCGCTGGCCCGCAGGCAGATGAAGCGGGATCTGCACCACCATGCCTTGCGCGAAACTCCCGACCGACGGCACGAAGATCGGCCGCCGGGTCAGGCCTGCGCTGCGGACGATTTCAGGAATGTGCTTGTGCTTGTGGTCCAGCCCATAGACGAAATGTTGGCCCGCCGAGCCCTCCTCGAACTCCGCGATCAGGCTTTTCCCGCCGCCGGAATAGCCCGAAACCGCATTGATCGTCAGCGCCGCATCCGGTGCGACCAGTCCCGCGCCAACCAGAGGTGCCAGAAGGGCGATGGCGCCAGTCGGATAGCAGCCGGGGTTCGACACGTATTTCGCCGCACCGATCTGCACCCGCGCCGCCGCCGAAAGCTCGGGAAAGCCGAAGGCCCAGTCGGAATGAACGCGATGGGCGCTTGACGCATCGATGATCCGCACCGGCAGGCTTTCGGCCAGCGCCACCGCATCGACGGCCGCGGCATCAGGCAGACAGAGGATCGCCACATCGGCGGCGGCAAAGGCCTCGCGCCGGGCCGCCGGATCCTTGCGCTGATCCGCCGGGATCTGCACCAGCGCGATATCCGCGCGAGGGGCGAGCCGTTCACGGATCTGCAGGCCCGTCGTCCCCGCCTCGCCGTCGATGAACACGCTGGCGGTCATCTTGCCCTCCCTCGTTGCGTATCGGTCCTATCGCATTCACACTCTGCTTTGACCAGCCCCTTGCACCGGTGGCGGTGGCTTGTCATCAATGTGGGAAAAGAAGGAGAGGGCGATGCCCGTGATCACCTGCATTGACGACCTCAAGCGCCTCTACAAGCGCCGGGTGCCCCGGATGTTCTACGACTACGCCGAATCCGGCAGCTATACTGAACAGACCTTCCGCGACAACACCAGCGATTTTGCGGCACTTCGGCTTCGCCAGAAGGTGGCTGTCGATCTTTCCGGGCGCAGTACGGAAAGCACCATGGTGGGCGAGAAGGTGGCGATGCCGGTGGCGCTGGCCCCGGTCGGCCTTACGGGGATGCAAAGCGCGGATGGCGAGATCAAGGCCGCGCGCGCCGCGGCCGCTTTCGGCATCCCCTTCACGCTGTCGACGATGTCGATCTGCTCGATCGAGGATGTGGCCGCGCACAGCCCGACGCCCTTCTGGTTTCAGGTCTACACGCTGAAGGACGAGGATTTCATGCGCCGCCTCTTCGATCGGGCGCGCGCCGCGAACTGTTCGGCCATCGTGATCACCGTCGATCTGCAGATCCTCGGCCAGCGGCACAAGGATCTGAAGAACGGCCTTTCCGCCCCGCCGAAACTGACCCCCTCCTCCATTGCAAACATGATGACAAAGATCCCCTGGGGGCTGGAGATGCTGGGCACCAAACGCCGCTTTTTCGGCAATATCGTCGGTCATGCGAAGGGAGTGACCGACCCGTCCTCCCTCTCCAGCTGGACGGCCGAGGCCTTTGACATGACGCTCGACTGGAACCGGATCGCGAAATTCAAGGAAATGTGGGGCGGCAAGGTGATCCTGAAGGGGATCATGGATGCCGAGGACGCCAAGGCCGCGCTGTCGGTCGGTGCCGATGCGATCATCGTCTCGAACCACGGCGGGCGGCAGCTTGACGGCGCGCTTTCCTCGATCCGGGCGCTGCCGGGCATCGTCGACGCGGTGGTCGACAAGGTGGAAGTCTGGCTCGACAGCGGCATCCGCTCGGGCCAGGATGTGCTGAAGGCGCTGGCCCTTGGCGCGAAGGGCACGATGATCGGGCGGTCCTACATCTATGGTCTAGGTGCCATGGGCGAGGCGGGCGTCACCAAGGCGCTGGAGGTGATCCGCAAGGAGCTCGACATTTCCATGGCCCTTTGCGGCGAACGGAAGGTGACCGCGCTGGGGCGGCACAATCTTCTCATCCCGAAAGGATTCGAGGGGGAATGGGTCGCCTGACAGGGCGCTTCCATTTGATCAAATCTTTCGGCATAAGAAACGGGCTGCCAACCGGATTGCACCGATGACCGAAGACAGAATTGCCGGGGTCCGGACGGACCGTCTTGACGCGCTTGCAGGGCGCGAGAGGCGGCGTTTTCAGCAGAGCCGCCCGAAATCCGCCGCGGCCTTGAAGGCGGGCGCGGATCACTTCCTGTCGGGCGTGCCGATGCACTGGATGACCGATTGGCCGATGCCGCATCTGCCGCTGATCGCCCATGCCGAGGGTGCGCGTATCACCGATATCGACGGCTACGGGATTGACGACTTCTGCCTTGGCGATACCGGCTCGATGTTCGGCCACTCCCCTGCCCCCGTCGCCAAGGCGATCCGCAGGCAGGCCCGGCGCGGGCTCACATACATGCTGCCCACCGAAGATGCGCTGGAGGCGGGGCGGCTGTTGACCCATCGCTTCGGCCCTTTCCGGTGGCAGATCGCCACCACAGCGACCGACGCCAACCGCTTTGCCCTGCGGGTCGCGCGCGCGGTGACGGGGCGGCCGAAAGTGCTTGTGTTCAACGGCTGCTATCACGGCACCGTCGATGACACGATGGTGACACTGAAGGGCCGCAGGACGGTTACCCGGCCTGGCCTGATGGGGCAGGTTGCCGATCTGTCGAAAACCGCCGTCTGCGTGGAATTCAACGATCTCGCCGGCGTCGAAGCGGCGCTTGCCAAAGGCGATGTCGCCGCGATCCTGACAGAGCCCGTGATGACCAACAGCTGCATGGTGCTGCCGGAAGCGGGCTTTCTCGATGGGCTCAGAACCCTCACCCGCCGCCACGGCGCGCTCTTGATCATCGACGAGACGCATACGATTTCCACCGGTCCCGGCGGCTACACCCGCGTGCATTCCCTGACGCCCGACATGTTCGTCCTTGGCAAATGCGTGGCGGGCGGGATGCCCACTTCCGTCTGGGGGATGACGGCCGAAGTGGCCGAGCGGTATCACAGCGCCGATGCCGCACGCGAGCCCGGCCATTCCGGGATGGGCACCACGCTTTCGGCCAATCCGATGCAGTTTGCCTGCCTGAGAGCCACCCTGGCCGAGGTGATGACGCCCGCCAACCATGGCGAGATGGAAAAGGGTGCGGCGCGGCTGAGCCACGGCCTCGCCGCTGCGATCGACCGCCATCGCGCGCCGACTCGAGCGGCGACCAGCCCCTGTGGGCCCCACGCGCAGTAGCGGTCCATCGCGCGGTGCTCGAGCACCACGAGCGCTTCCTGACGCCGCTGCGCGTGGGCGAGATCCGGATGAGACCGGAGAGCAGACGCTCTACGCGGCCATCTCCGACGGCTTCGGCGACGTGAGCGGCGCGGAGGTGGCGGTGATGGTGGACTCCTGCGAGCTGGCGGGCTCCATCGACGTGGCGCGCGCCG
>JAAURK010000093.1 GCA_012032275.1 Tabrizicola sp. | reverse complement strand
GGAAGATCTCGCGCGGGCGGGAAACGGGTGGCGATAGCTCGACCGTGCAGGCAGGGACTCAAGCCCTGTCGGCGGCGTCCATTCCGCCCCGTCTGATCCGCGACTTCGCGATTCCCGACGATCAGATCGTGGCCCGGATCGAGACGGCGCGGATGATCTCGCCCACCGGACGGTCTGTCGATATCCATATCGAGAACGGCTATGTCGGCATGGTCGACCGCGAGCATTTCGATGAATTCCTCAGGGATCGTGCGGCCCGTGCCGGGGCGGAGCGTCTGACCGGCACCTATCTGCGGATCGAGCGGGATGCGGAGGGCACCCATGTCCTTTGGCGCGACAAGGCCAGCGGAGAGGAGCGGCGCAGCCTGACGCGGCTGATCATCGGCGCGGATGGCGCCCGCTCGGACGTGGCGCGCGACGAGGTGCCGGGCGGCGACAAGATCCCCTATGTCATCGCCTATCACGAGATCATCAAGGCGCCCGCCGCCAATGCAGGTTACGACCCAAAGCGCTGCGACGTCGTCTATGACGGCCGGATCTCGCCGGATTTCTATGGCTGGGTGTTTCCGCATGGGGCACAGGCGAGCGTTGGCATGGGCACGGGCGTCGAGGGGGTGAACCTCAAGCAGGCCACCGCCGATCTGCGCGCAGCCTCAGGGCTTGCGGGTTGCGAGACGATCCGCAAGGAAGGCGCGCCGATCCCGCTGAAGCCGCTTGACCGGTGGGACAACGGCCGCGATGTGGTGCTGGCCGGGGATGCAGCGGGGGTGGTCGCGCCAAGTTCGGGCGAGGGTATCTATTACGCGATGCTTGGCGGTCGGGTGGCGGCGACGGCAGCGCAGGCTGCACTGTCCTCGGGCAGGGCGGCGGACCTGAAACTGGCGCGCAAGCTTTTCATGAAGGACAACAAGACCGTGTTCCGCGTGTTGCGGACGATGCAGGATGCCTACTATAAGTCCGACGAACGGCGCGAGCGTTTCGTCTCGCTGTGCCATGACATCGATGTTCAGAAGCTGACCTTCGAAGCCTATATGAACAAGAAGCTGGTGGCGGCGCGGCCGCTCGCCCATCTCAAGATCGGGATCAAGAACATGGCGCATCTTCTTCGCCTGGTGAAACCGAGCTGGACATGAACATGGCCAGGGATGCCCTTGAAGAGATGATTCCGGCCTGGGTCGAGGGGCAGTTGACGCCGGTCGGCAAGCTGGAGGTGCATCAGCGGGGGCTGCGCCACAAGGCGGTATCGGTCTTCGTGACCGATGGCAGCCGGGTGCTGATCCAGCGGCGGGCGATGGAGAAATATCACACGCCCGGCCTTTGGGCGAATACCTGCTGCACCCATCCCCGCTGGCTGGAAGAGCCCGCCTCCTGCGCCGTCCGGCGCCTGCGGGAAGAACTGGGGATTGCCGGATTGTTTCCCGCCTTTGCCGACCGCGTGGAATACCGGGCCGAGGTGGGCGGCGGCCTGATCGAGCATGAGCTGGTGGATATCTTCGTGGCCGAAGCCCAGCCCGGATTGCGGGTGGAGCCCAATCCTGCAGAGGTGTCAGAGGTGCGCTGGGTCGATCTTTATGATCTTTCGGCCGAGGTACTGCGCTCCCCGGCCCGGTTCACTCCCTGGGTGCGGATCTACATGACCGAACATCTGGACCGCATCTTCGGCGCGCGGATGATGGCGATGAGATAGGCCGCCGCGAATTTCCGCGCGGCGGCACCTTTCTGGCAGCGAAGGCGACGATGCCCGCCGCAGAAACAGTGGCGCTTCAGAGAAGCGCCTTCGCCTTGGCCACGGCGGCCTCTGCGGTGATGCCGAACTCCCTGTAAAGCCGGTCATAGGGCGCGGAGGCACCAAAGCTGGACATGCCGATGAAACCGGCCTTGGCCTCGCGCCCTCTCTCCCCCAGAAGCCAGCGATCCCAGCCCTGCCGCACACCAGCCTCGATGGCGATCCGCACCGGCCCCGCGGGCAGTACGCGCTTGCGCCAGGCTTCGTCCTGCGCGGCGAAAAGCTCCATCGACGGCATCGACACGACGCGCGTGCCGATCCCTTCCGCCTCCAGCAGCGCGCGTGCATTCAGCGCGATCTCGACTTCCGAGCCGGTGGCGATCAGGATCACCTGCCGCCGTGCCGTCGCTTCGGCAAGCACATAGGCGCCCCTGGCGACCATGTTCTGGGCGGTATGGGCCGCACGCACCGCCGGAAGGTTCTGCCGCGACAGCGCGATGACCGAGGGCCGGTGCCTTTCGCCAAGCGCGATCTCCCAGGATTCCGCGACTTCCACCAGATCGGCGGGGCGGAAGACGAGCGTGTTCGGCGTCGCCCGGGAAATTGCCAGATGCTCGACCGGCTGGTGGGTCGGGCCATCCTCGCCAAGACCGATTGAATCGTGCGTCATCACATAGATGACGGGCACGGCCATCAGCGCGGAAAGCCGCATCGAGGGGCGGGCATAATCGGTGAAACACATGAAGGTTCCGCCATAGGGCCGCAGGCCGCCATGCAGCGCCATACCGTTCATCGCCGCCGCCATTCCGTGCTCGCGGATGCCGAAATGGATATAGCGGCCCTTGCGATCCTCGGGCGTGAAGATGCCAAGATCGGCGGTCTTGGTGTTGTTCGATCCGGTCAGGTCGGCCGAGCCGCCGATGGTTTCGGACATCACCGGATTGATCGCCGACAGCACCTTCTCGCTTGCCGCACGGGTGGCAAGCTTTGCCATATCGCTGACCGCCTGCTTCTTGACGGCGCGGATCGTGGCAGAGAGTTTTGCGGGAACATCGCCCGCGAAGATCCGCTGGAACTCGGCCCGCTTGCCCTGTGCGAGCGCGTCGAGCCGTGTCTCCCAAGCGGCCCGGGTTGCGGCACCGCGCCTGCCCGTAGCCTCCCAGGACGATTTGATCGCGGCGGGCACCTCGAAGGCGCCATGCGGCCAGCCATAGGCGGATTTCGTGTCGCTGATCAGTTTCGGATCGGTCAGGGCGCCATGCCCTTTCGCGGTGTCCTGCGCCGAGGAGCCAAGCGCGATATGCGTCTTGCAGGCGATCATCGCGGGGCCGGGGCTTGCCTTTGCCGCGGTGAGGGCGCGGTCGATGTCGTCCGGGTCATGGCCGTCACAGTCGAACACATCCCAGCCGCTGGCGGCAAAACGCGCCTTCTGGTCGGTGACATCGGCGATGGAGACCTTGCCGTCGATGGTGATGCCGTTGTTGTCCCACATGAGGATCAGCCGCGACAGCCGCTGTTTCCCGGCGAGGCCGATCGCCTCATGGCTGACACCTTCCATGAGGCACCCGTCGCCCGCGATCACATAGGTGTGGTGGTCCATGATCCTGGCGCCAAAGCGCGCGCGCAGGGATTCCTCGGCAATCGCGAAGCCGACGGCATTGCCGATCCCCTGACCAAGCGGCCCGGTCGTCGTTTCCACCCCGGAAACATGGCCGTATTCCGGATGTCCCGCGGTGATCTTGCCCCATTGCCGGAAACCCTTGACCTGGTCCAGCGTCATGTCGGGGTAGCCGGTCAGGTAAAGCAGCGCATAGATCAGCATCGAGCCGTGCCCGGCCGACAGGATGAAGCGGTCCCGATCGGCCAGCGCGGGGCTGTGGGGTCGAACTTCAGATGTTTCTCGAAAAGGACGGTCGCCACATCGGCCATGCCCATCGGCATGCCGGAATGGCCCGAATTCGCGGCTGCCACGGCGTCAAGCGTGAGCGTGCGGATCGCGGCGGCGCGCATCCAGTGGTCAGGGTGACGGGAACGGAGCGTCGAGATGTCCAAGGCCGGATTCCTTTGGTGACTGGTGCATGCTGGCATTGCCCCGGGCTCCTACCGGGCCGGGATGGCAAGATCAAGCGCGTCCCGCAAGCGGTTGGGCAGAAAGGCCCGACGCCGCGGGATGTTTCACGCTAAGATCGGGGTTGACCCGGGCGCGCGCGATTCGCACTCTGGTCCGCAAGGCCGCGCAGACGCCTGCGGGACGATGTGACGAGGTAGGTATGAAAGAGATTGCAGAGTTGGAGCAGCGGATCACCGCTGCGCTGGAGCGGATCGGGAAAGGTGTCGACCGGTTGTCGGGGCAGGCAAGGCCCGCCGCTTCGGCCAAGGTCGAGGACAAGGGCGGCATCTCGCCGGAGGTGGCTGCGCTGAAGGCGCAGCTGGAAGAGGAAAAGACCCATTCGGCGCAACTGAAGGAACGGCTGCGCGCGGTGAAGGACAAGGACGGGCAGGGCAGCGGCCAGTTGCAGGAAAAGGTCAACAAGCTGACGCTGCAGCTTGATGTGCAGGGGCTGGAACTGCAGCGGATGCGGCGCACGGCCGTGTCGCTGCGCGAACAGCTGCATCAGTTGCGCAAGTCTCAGACCGCCGCGGTGGTCGAACCGCAGCTGATCAACAAGAGCATCCTGGCCGAGCTGGAAGCCTTCCGCGCCACGCGGCTGACCGAGATGGCAGAGATGGACGAAATTCTCGCGGCACTCGAGCCGCATCTGACGGAGGCCGAAAATGCCTGATCTGGAAGTGATGATCGGCGGGCGGCCCTTCCAGGTCTCTTGCCAGCCGGGGGAGGAGCATTTCCTGCGCGCCGCAGCGGCAATGCTTGATGCCGAGGCGAAACCGCTGATGGCGCAGCTTGGCCGGGTGCCGGAACCGAAGATGCTGCTGATGGCGGGGCTGATGCTGGCAGACAAGACGGCGGCCATGGAGGACGAGCTGCGCGGGCTTCGCGCCAAGGTCACCGAATATGAAAGCCGCCCGGTGCAGACGCGGGATGTGGCCGTGATCCCGCCGCAGGTGGTCGAGACGCTGGCCGAGGTTGCGGCGCGGGCCGAGGCGATGGCCGCCCGCGTTGAGGAACGCGCCGCGGGATAGGGCACCCGGCATCCTCCGGGGAGACGATTTCTGCTGCAGAAGCCCATTCCCGCCGAAATCCGCTTGCCGGGGCCAGCACGTCGCGCCACCTTGTCGGGAAAGGAGTGAGTCCATGCCCGTAAAGAACCGATTTGCCGAGCTTCTGCCCGAAATCACCGCCTGGCGGCGGGATTTTCACGAACATCCGGAGCTTTTGTTCGATGTTCACCGAACCGCCGGGAAAGTCGCCGATCTGCTGCGCTCTTTCGGTTGCGACGAGGTGGTGGAGGGTATCGGCCGGACCGGCGTCGTGGCGGTGATCAAGGGCAAGACCGATACGGCGGGCCGGGTGATCGGGCTGCGCGCCGATATGGATGCCCTGCCGATCCGCGAGGCGACGGGCGTGCCCTATGCCTCGAAAACCCCTGGCAAGATGCATGCCTGCGGCCATGACGGTCACACCGCGATGCTGCTGGGCGCGGCCAAATACCTGGCCGAGACGCGGAATTTCGACGGCACGGTGATCTGCATCTTCCAGCCCGCCGAAGAAGGCGGCGGCGGCGGGCGCGAGATGGTGCGCGATGGCATGATCAGCCGCTGGGGCATTCAGGAGGTTTACGGCATGCACAACATGCCTGGGATTCCTGTCGGCCATTTCGCGATCCGTCCCGGGGCGATCATGGCGGCGGCGGATCAGTTCGAAATCGTGGTCACGGGCAAGGGTGGCCATGCGGCAAGACCGCATGACTGCGTCGACACGACCGTCGTTGCCGCGCATATCGTCGTGGCGCTCCAGACCATCGCCAGCCGCAATGTCGATCCGCTGAAACAGGTCGTGGTTTCGGTCTGCACGGTCGAGACGGATTCGCCCGCGCATAATGTCATCCCCCAGGTGGTCAGGATGAAGGGCACCGTGCGGACGATGGACGCGAAGGTGCAGGACTACGTCGAGCGGCGGGTGGGCGAGATCGTGGAGGGGACGGCACTTGCGCTTGGCGCGCGGGCCGAACTGCATTACGAGCGCGGCTATCCGGTGACGGTGAATGCCGGGGCCAACACCGATTATGCCGCAGAGGTTGCTGCGGCGGTCTCGGGTCATGTCGAAACCGACACGCCGCCGCTGATGGGGGCGGAGGATTTCAGCTTCATGCTGAACGAAAGGCCGGGGGCCTATATTTTCCTTGGCAATGGCGACACGGCGATGGTGCATCACCCGGCCTACAACTTCGATGACAACGCGATCCCCTTCGGATCAAGCTGGTATGCCGGGATGGCCGAAGCGCGCATGCCTGCCGCATGATCGGCGCCGGTCTCGTCCTGCTGATCGCGGCGCTGCATCTCTACATCCTGGTTCTGGAGATGTTTCTGTGGGAAACGCCCCGCGCGCGCCGCGTGTTTGGCACAACGCCGGAATTTGCCAGCGCCACCAGGGTGCTGGCCGCCAATCAGGGGCTTTACAACGGCTTTCTCGCGGCGGGACTGCTCTGGGC
Organism: Tabrizicola sp.; assembly: GCA_012032275.1. Classification (GTDB taxonomy): domain Bacteria; phylum Pseudomonadota; class Alphaproteobacteria; order Rhodobacterales; family Rhodobacteraceae; genus JAAURK01. Next base: position 6,653 of record JAAURK010000093.1, on the reverse strand, counting down.
GCTGGTCCTTGACCTGCCGGGGGCAGGGCGGGAGGTGGCGGTGTTCTTTCTTGCCTGCGTGCTGGTGGCCGGGCTTTACGGTGCCGCCACCGCCTCGCGCCGCATCCTCTTCGTCCAGGCTTTGCCTGCCGCGCTGGCGCTTGGCGCGATCTTCCAGGGGATCTGAGCGAAATAATTCGCTTTGACCCCGGCCCCGGCATGATAGCGTGAAGGGCCGGGAGGAAATGCCATGACGATCCACAAAAGCCCGCATGCGGACCTTCCGCTGCGCAACATCACTGTCACCGAGCGGCTGTTCGAAGGGCTGGCGGCGGAGCGTGTGGTTCTGATCGACGGGCCGTCGGGGCGCGAGGTGACGGGGGCGGCGCTGCGCGAAAGCATCGCACGCTTTGCCGGGGGGCTCCTCGCGCGGGGGTTGGGCTCGGGCGCCGTGGTGGCCATCCTCGCGCCGAACATGCCGGAATATGTGACCGTGTTTCATGGCGTGGCCTATGCGGGCGGAACCATTACCACGATCAACCCGACCTATACCGCAAGTGAAGTATCCCATCAGCTGACCGATGCCGGCGCGGATGTTCTGGTCACGATCCCCGCCTTTCTGGAAACCGCGCGGGCAGCCGCCGCTGGCACCCGGGTGCGCGAGATCGTGGTCATCGGCGGGGCGGCCGGGCATCCCTCGCTTGACGATTATCTGGCGGCGCCGCTCGCCGCGCAGGTGCCCGTCGATGTCGATCGCCATGTTCTGGTCCTGCCCTATTCGTCGGGCACCACGGGACTGCCGAAGGGTGTGATGCTGAGCCACCGCAACCTGGTGATCAACCTCGATCAGGCGCAGATCGTGCGGCAGATCGAGCCGGGAGAGGTGACGGCAGCCTTCCTTCCCTTCTTCCACATCTACGGCATGACGGTTCTGATGAACCTTTTCCTTGCCGAAGGTGCAGCGCTGGTGACGATGCCGCGCTTTGATCTGGAGGCGTTCTTGCGCCACATCCAGACCCACCGGATGCGCCAGATCTTCATCGCGCCGCCGGTGGCGGTGGCGCTGGCCAAGCATCCGATGGTGGATGCGTTCGACCTCTCTTCCGTCCGGCAGTTCTTTCGGGCGCGGCACCGCTTGGCGCCGATGTTGCCGAGGCGGTCGCACAGCGCCTGAAATCCGAGATGGTGCAGGGCTACGGCATGACCGAGATGAGCCCGATCAGCCATGCAAGCGGTTGGTCGCTGTCGCGCGCGGGTTCGGTCGGGACGGCCGCGCCGAACACATGGTGCCGGATCGTCGATCCCGAAACCGGCGCCGATCTCGGGGTGGGGCAGCCGGGCGAGCTTTGGGTCAAGGGGCCGCAGGTGATGCTTGGCTATCTCAACCGCCCCGAGGCCACGGCCGAGATGCTGCAGGAGGGCTGGCTCAGGACCGGCGATCTGGCCGAGGTCGACGAGGATGGTTATTTCTACATTCGCGACCGGTTGAAAGAGCTGATCAAGGTCAAGGGCTTTCAGGTCGCCCCCGCCGAGGTGGAGGCAGAACTTCTTGGCCTGCCCGAGATTGCCGATGCCGCGGTGATCGGCGTGCCGGATGACGAGGCGGGCGAGGTGCCGATGGCCTTCATCGTCCGTGCCGCAGGGGCCGATATCAGCGACGAGGCGATCCGCAGCAGGCTGCGTCAGACGCTGGCCAGCTACAAGGTTCCGACACGGGTGGCCTTTGTGGAGGCGATCCCGAAATCAGCCTCGGGCAAGATCCTGCGGCGGGTGCTACGCGACGGGCTCGCCCGTCAGTCATAGCGCAGCGCGGTCGCCTTGCCGCGGAAGATCGTGTAGCTCAGCACGGTGTAGCCAAGGATCATCGGCAGCACGAAAAGCGTGCCGACCAGGATGATCCAGAGCGATTCCGGCGCCGAGGCGGCCTGATAGATGGTGAGCCTGTCGGGCACCACATAGGGATAAAAGCTGTAGGCCATGCCGCCGAAGCCGAGGATGAACAGAAGCGTCGTCGCCACGAAGGGGAACCAGGCCCAGTGGTCAAGCCCGTGCGGCAGGCGGCGAAGCGCCCAGCCGAGCGCCAGGATGATCGCGGCCGAAGCGAGTGGCAGCGGCGCAAGCCACAGCATTTCCGGCCAGCTGAACCATTTGTCGTAGATCCGCCCGCTGACAAGCGGGGTCGCAAGCGAGACCACGCCGAGCCCGAGCACAACGCCCCAGATGCCGCGCCGCGCCCAATCGACCGCTTTCACCTGCAGCGCGAGGTCGGTCTTCAGGATCAGCCAGCAGGCACCGATGAAACTGTAGGCGACGGTCAGGAACACCGCAGTCACGATCGCGAAACCGACGTGAAACAGGGTCCAGTCGAGGCCCATGACATACATGCCAAGCATGAACCCCTGCGAAAGCGCCGTCATCAGGCTGCCGGTGAAGAAAAGGTTGTCCCAAAGCGGCTTCCATCGCAGCGGCACCTTGGCGCGAAACTCGAACGCGACACCGCGCAGGATGAGGCCGATCAGCATCACCGCGACGGGCAGATAAAGCGCGGTGAGGATCGCGCCATGAGCCTGCGGAAAGGCCACCAGCAGCAGGCCGATGGCCAGCACCAGCCAGGTCTCGTTGGCGTCCCAGAACGGGCCGATGGAGGCGATCATCCGGTCCCGCTCCACCGGTGCGGCAAACGGAAACAGCAACCCCACTCCAAGATCGAAGCCATCGAGGACGACATAGATCAGGATCGCAAGTCCCATCAACGCGGCGAAGGTCAGCGGCAGCCAGATCGCGGGATCGGCGAAGATCTGGTCCATCATATCACCGATCCGGCCTTGATATCCGGCGGTGACAGGCGCGGATCGTCCTGCACGGTATCGCCCCTGGCCGCCTTGCGGGCCAGATAGAGGATCACGAGGACATAGGACACGAGGAGGATCGCATAGACCACGAGATAGGTGATGAGCGTGCTTGCCACCATCGGCGCGGGCACATCGGCGACGGCCGACTGCGTCGTGAGCACCCCCTGCACCAGCCAGGGCTGGCGGCCGATCTCGGTGGTATACCAGCCCGCAAGCGTGGCAAGCCACCCCGAAAAGGCCATCCCCGCGGTGGCGAAGAGGAACGGTCGGGGCAGGGTGCCCGCCCCGCGCCGCCAGAGCAGCCAGATGCCAAGCCAGCTCAGCCCCAGCATGGCAAGACCGGTGGCAACCATGATGCGGAAGCTGAAGAAGACCGGCGCCACCGGCGGGTGCATCACCGCGCCATCGGCGGCAACGAAGTCGTTCAGCCCGGGCACGATGCCGTCGGGTGCATGTTTCAGGATCAGCGAGGCACCGTTCGGCACCGCGATCTCAAAACGGTTGGAACGGGTGCTTTCATCCGGCAGCGCGAAGAGAACGAGGGGAACGTTCGGGCCCGTCTCCCAGTTTGCCTCCATCGCGGCGACCTTCTGGGGCTGGTGTTCCAGCGTGTTCAGCCCGTGCATGTCGCCCGCAAGGATCTGCAGCGGGATCAGGACCGCACCAAGGATCAGCCCGACGCGAAGGCCGGTATCGACGGCAGGATCGCGGTCGCCGATGAGGCGTCTGTAGGCCGAGATGCCCGCCACGAGAAAGGCCACGGTCAGGCCCGAGGCAAGCAGCATATGGGTCAGCCGATAGGGCATGGAGGGGTTCAGCACGATCGCCAGCCAGTCCGTCGCATGGACCACGCCCTCGCGGAGCTCGTATCCGGCAGGCGTGTGCATCCACGAGTTCAGCACGATGATCCAGAAGGCCGACATCGTCGTGCCGAAGGCGACGAGCGCCGTCGCCGTGATGTGCACCCAGGCCGGCACCCGCGACCCGCCGAAAAGCATGATGCCAAGAAAGACCGCTTCGAGGAAAAAGGCGGTCAGCACCTCATAGGCCAGCAGCGGGCCAGCGACATTGCCCACCTTCTCCATGAAGCCGGGCCAGTTGGTGCCGAACTGGAACGACATGGTGATGCCGGAAACCACGCCAAGCGCGAAGGAAAGCGCGAAGACCTTCACCCAGAACATGTAAAGCGCCATCCATTTCGGGTCGCGCGTCCGTGCGAACCGGAGGCGGAAGAACAGCAGCACCCAGCCAAGCGCTATGGTGATGGTGGGAAACAGGATGTGAAACGAAATATTGGCCGCGAACTGGATGCGCGAGAGGAGGAGGGTCTCCATAAGCCTGCCTTTCCTGACTTGCCCCTCACTTAGGATGCCTTGCGGCAATTGCAGCCGGGGTGCGGCGATTGTTCGCGCCTGGAGTGGGCGGGATTTGGCGCTGCGGCATTGCGGGGCTTGATTGCCGCGGCACCTGCCGTGCTAGAGTTCCAGCGTCCCGGTGGGGAAGGATTGCATCCGATGCTGACGCGCCGCGCATTTCATGGCCATCTGCTGGCGGCTCTTGCGGCTGCCTCGGCACCTCGTGGTGTCTTTGCGATCACGACGACCGCGGCGCAGGATCTGGATGAACTTTGGCTGAACCGGCTGAGCTTTGGGGCAAATGCCGCCTCGCGGGATGCGATCGCCCATCGCGGGCGCGCGGCATGGCTGGAGGATCAGCTTGCCATGGGCAGCAGCGATCCGGGGCTTGAGGCGCGTCTGGCGGCGGCACGGCTGCGTATTGCCTATGAGGCCGGGCAGGATGAATACGGCAACCGCTGGGGGGCGGTGGATGAATTGCGCCCGCTGGGGTTTCTGGCTTCCGACCCGGCCGATCTGGTGCCGCTGGTCACCTGGGACAGCAAGACCGGCATGGATTACAGCGAAAGGGCGCGCCCGGCGCTTGAGGTGACGGCGGCCAGCATGATCCGCGCCGTCCATGCCGAGGCGCAGCTCCGCGAGGTGATGACGCAGTTCTGGCATGATCATTTCAACGTCAACGCGCAGAAGGACGAGACGACGGCCGCCTTCTTCGCCTCGCATGATGCGGTGATGCGGACCCATGCCTTCGGCAATTTCCGTGCGCTTCTGGGCGAGGTCGCCCGGTCGCCCGCGATGCTTTACTATCTGAACAATGCCGACAGCGTGGCTTCGCCTGCAAACGAGAACTACGCGCGTGAGCTGCTGGAGCTGCACACGCTTGGCGCCGACAATTATCTGAACGACCGCTATGGCCATTGGCGCGATGTTCCGGGGGCCGAAGCGGGGCTTGCCGAGGGCTATCTCGATGCGGATGTCTACGAGGTGGCGCGGGCCTTCACAGGGTGGTCGGTCGGCGACGGGCGCTGGATCGCGGAGGGCGAAGAGGCGCCGCGCACCGGCCGGTTCAACTATGTCGCCTCATGGCATGATCCCTATCAGAAGCGCATCCTCGGGCGGGAGTTCGCGCCGAACCGCGGGCCGATGGAGGATGGCGAGGAGGTGCTCGATCTGCTTGCCAGGCATCCGGGCACGGCGCGGTTCCTTTGCGCCAAGATCGCGCGGCGGCTGCTTGCCGATGATCCCGATCCCGCCCTTGTTGACCGTCTGGCGACGGTGTTTCTTGACCAGTCGGACGCGGATGACCAGATCGCGCAGGTGATCCGGGCGCTGGTTCTGTCCGCCGAATTCGAGGCCGCGCCGACAAAGCTGCGCCGCCCGTTCGAGCTTATGGCCGCGCTTTATCGGGCATCGGGGGCCGAGGTCACGGGGACGGAACTCAGCTTTCAGTGGCAGCTGATCCGGGCCGGATGGCGCCAGCACGAATTTGGCCCGCCGACCGGCCACCCCGATCGGGCAGCGGCCTGGACGGGGGCAAGCACACTGAACCGGATGGTCGATATCGCACTTTACGGCCATGACGACTGGTATGGGGTTGCGACCGCCGATCTGACGGTTTTCGCACCGGACGAGACGGTGAGCGCGTTCTTTGCCCGCCATGCGGCTGCGCTGGTTCCGCGCGGGCGTCGGCGGTGGCCGACGAGATTGTCGCGGTCTTCGGCGTCGATCCGGCGCTTTCGGTGGCCGGGTTCACCCCGGAAGAGCGGCATGGCGGGGCGGCGGCGGCGATTGCCTTCGCCGCGCTGACGCCCGAATTCCTGTTGCGGTAGGGGGAAGGGATGGCTGGCGATCCGATCCTGGTGGTGCTGTTCCGCGAGCGGCGCAGCATCGACGTCGAAGAGCTGGATACGATGAAAGGCTGAGCATGATCCAGGAATCCATACTGCTCACGATCGTGCTGGCGCCGCTCTTGAGCTACCTGCCTATGGCCGCGCTGGCGGCCGCGCTGGTGATGCTGGCGCGCAACCTCTCCGAGGTGCGCCACTTCGCGCGGCTCTTGCACATCGGCCAGCGCAGCGACGTGCTGGTGATGGTGACTTGCTTCGCACTCACCGTCGGCTTCGACATGGTGCTCGCGGTAGCGGTAGGCATTGGCCTGGCGGCGTTGCTATTCATGCGCCGCATGGCGGTCATGACCCAGGTCGTGCTCGACACGCGTAGCTCGGAGCGCTACCAGCTGCCGCCCGGCGTGCGGCTGTACGACGTCGCGGGGCCGCTGTTCTTCGGCGCCGCCAAGAGCGCGATGGATGCGCTCTACCCCGCCGGCGGCAGCTCCGGCACGCTGATCCTGGCGATGGGCAACGTGCCGATCATCGACGCCACCGGGCTGGTCGCCGTCGAGTCCGCGCTCGATCGCCTGCTGCGCTCGGGCACGCTGGTGATCCTCGCCGGCCTGCGCCCGGAGGTC
>JAAURK010000092.1 GCA_012032275.1 Tabrizicola sp. | reverse complement strand
AGCACCGGACGCGCGGGGCCGGCCCCCTTGCCGCCGCCCCGGGTATCGATCCGCTCTCCCTTCATCGCAAGCGTCACACCGGCCGCCAGAAGCTCTGGCGCCGACAGCACCAGATGAACCCCCGGTGCCGCCCGCGCCACCGCCAGATCCAGGTTCCGGATCTCGCCATGCGCATGATCAGACCGCAGGAAAAAGGCCTGCAACGCGCCCTTCGGCAGAATGTCGGCCACATAGCGCCCCGTCCCGGTCAGAAACCGGCGGTCTTCGCGCCGGATGAGAGGCTGTGCCATACCGAATTTCATGCGCCCATCCTCCTGCACCGCAAACGCTACGCGCCCGGCAGGAAAAGTCCAGCCGGGCGCGCGCGGTTCTTCTTTTCAGGCGGATTAAAGCGTCAGACCAAGCACGGTTGCGATCTGCAATTCGCCAAAGCCGTTGAAGCGGGTGTTGGTGACCGTCGAATAGGATCCCATCCCCTGCCAGACGACATAATCGCCCTCGGCAATATCCTCGGGCAGCATCAGTTCGCCCGGCAGACGGTCCACCGAATCGCAGGTGGGGCCAAAGACGATGCGCGGCGCGGGCTCGCCTGCCCGCCGGGTGCCATCCGGCTGCAGCACCTCGATCCGGTCGATCACCCCGATCAGCGGCAGTTCAGCCAGCGCACCATAGACGCCGTCGTTGAGGAAAAGATGCAGATCGTCGCGCACCGCCTTGACCCGGGCGGCCAGCGCGAAAGCATCGCCGCAAAGCGCGCGGCCGGGTTCGCAGACCAGAAGCGGCCGGTCGGCGCCGAAAGCCTCGCTCGCCACCCTGTCGATCAGCGCGAATGTCTCCTCCAGCTGCGGCTCGACGGCATTCAGCCGGTGGCTTGGAAAGCCGCCGCCCACATTCAGCCGCGCGATCGTCACGCCCGCATCGGCCGCAATCACCGCTGCCTCGCGGATATAGGCCTCCCAGGCCGCGGGATCCGTGCATTGCGTGCCGGGATGAAAGGTCATCGAAGGGATGTAACCGGCCGCCGCCACCGTTTTCAGCAGCTCCACCGCAAGCTCGGACGTTGCCCCGAACTTCGCCCCGAAGTTGTAGGCCGCGCCCGCGACAGGCAGCTTGAAGCGCACCGAGATTTCCGTGCCCTCGGCCAGGACCATCTCGATCAGCTTGGCCAGTTCGGATTTCGAATCGACGCTGTAGGATTTCACCCCGCGCTCCACCGCATAGGCGATCTCATGGCGCGCGCGCACCGGATTGTTGTAATGGATGGCCGCATCCGGGGCCAGTCGGCGGATCAGGTCGATCTCGAACGGCGAGGCGCAGTCATAGCCCCGTATCCCTGCTGCGGCAAGGTTCTCGACCATCACCTCGGTCGGGTTCGACTTCACCGCATAGGTCACCATGCCGGGAAAGCCGTCGATGAACCGGCGCGCCGCCGCCTGGGCGCGCGAGGGCGAGAAGAACAGCACCGGCGTGTCCGGATGCTGGCTGCGAAGAAATTCGGTCGGATTGGTCCAGATTGTCTTGGACAGTCCCATCGGCGTGATCCTTTCTGCCAACAAGACGCAAGCCCTCCCCCGGTCACAGCCGGCGGCAGCCCCTTGCGTGGTTTTTCCAACCAGGCCAGGTGCGTATGAGCCGCCCTTTTCCTGCAACTGAGGATGCTGCATATGGGGCACAAATTCACCGAACAAAACTGTATATATGTTGCATTCTTTCGTTATAATGACGAAGGTGTTCGTCATATTGCCTGAATCGGCGGAATCACCACACTGCGCTGCCCCTGTCCGACTCCGGTCAATCTGTTGCGGGGCATGTTGCGGTGCCGTCTATGGATTGCGCTGAAAGCCGGAAAGGACGCCGCGTTGGACGAAATGGATCGCAGTATTCTCGGCCTGCTCGGCGCCGATGCCCGGATGTCTGTCGCCACACTTGCGCGGCGCCTGAAGGTTGCCCGCTCCACCATCCAGGCGCGGCTGGAGCGTCTGGAAACTTCGGGCACGATTGCGGGCTATACCGTCAAGCTTGGCGAGGGCGCGCGGGAGGACAGGCTGCGCGCCTCGGTGCTGCTGACGATCGAGCCGCGCACCCAGGCCGCGATTCTCACCCGGCTGAAATCCATTGCCGAGGTGGAGCGCGTCTTCACCACCTCTGGCCGCTTCGATCTTCTGATGCAGATCGCCTGTCCGACAACCGCCGTTCTCGACCAGGTGCTTGATCAGATCGGCGCGATGACCGGGGTCAAGGGATCGGAAAGCCTGATCCATCTGTCGACCAAGATCGACCGCCCGGTCTGAGGCAGGAACGGGCGCGCCGCCCCGGGGCAGCGCCACTCAGCCAGCGGGCATCACCCGCCGGATCAGACCCTCCAGAGCCGCATCCCGCGCATCAGGCGGCAGGTCGTGGATCGAGGTCAGCCGCCCCGACATCATCAGATCGGCCAATCCATGCGCCATGGCCCATGCGGCGGCGGTGTCGGCATCATCTCCATCCAGCGCCTTGATCTGATCACGAAGATGGCTGTAGCACGCGCGCCCCGCGGTCATCAGTTCCGGGTCGTGCTTGTCTGGCCGGTCGGAGGCAAAGATCAGCCGGAACAACGCCGGGCGATCCAGGGCGAAATCCACATAGCCAAGCCCCGCGGCCACCAGTTGCGACACCGGATCCCTGGCAGCCCCCGCCTCGCGCCGGTGCTGGCAGGCGAGAAAGCGGCGGAACCCTTCGGCAGCCAGCGCGGTCAGAAGCCCGCCCACATCGCCAAAGTGATGCGCCGGGCGGCATGGCTGACCCCGGCCCGCTTGGCGACAGAGCGCAGTGAAACGCCTCGATCCCGCGGTCGGCCAGCTCCGTCTCGGCCGCTGCCAGAAGCGCGCTGCGCAGATCGCCATGATGATAGGGCCTGTCGGTCATGCCCCGTCGATATCGCGCAATCTTGGCGCTGTAAAGATTTCGCTTGACTGGCCACTCGCCCTTCGCCAATAATCCTGACACTGTCTAGATAACCACCGGAGACCCCGCATGACGCCCGAGACGCTGTTCCAGATCGCCAACCCGCTGGCCATGCTCGGCTGGCTGGCACTTCTCGCCTCGCCGCTGGCGCCGCGTGTCCTGATGCCGCTGGCAAGCGTGGTCCTCCCGCTCCTCCTCGCGCTGGCCTACTCTGGCCTCGTGCTGGCGCACTTGGCGGGGGCCGAGGGCGGGTTCTCCTCATTGGCCGAGGTGCAGCGCCTGTTCACCCAGCCGGAAATCGCCCTCGCTGGCTGGTTGCACTACCTTGCCTTTGACCTTTTCGTCGGTGCCTGGGCCACCCGGACCGCGCATGACGAAGGGATACCGCATCTTTTCCTGATCCCCTGCCTGGTGCTGACCTTCCTTTTCGGACCGGCCGGGTTCCTTGCCTTCTGGCTGCTTCGCACCAGCCGCATGGTCAAGAAGAAGGCATCCGCATGACATCCGGCATCGTATTCTCCCCCAGGTCGCGCCTTGTCGACCGCATCCACCGCGCCGCGCCGCAACTGACCGGCATCACCCTGCTGATCGCGCTGGCGACGCTGCCGATCCTTGCCGCCATGGCACTGGACGGGCGCAGTTTTCAGGGCGAGGACATCTGGCTGAAACCGCTGAAATTCCACATCGCGCTGGCGATCTATGTTGGCAGCCTGGCGGTCTATGCCCTTGCGTTGCCGCCCGGCACGATGACCACGCGGCGCTGGCGCCTTTATCAGTCGGTCGTCCTCGGCGCGATCCTGGCCGAACTGGCCTGGATCAGCGGCGCGGCGGCGCTTGGCACCGGTTCGCATTTCAACCTGACGATTCCGGGCCTTTACCCGCTGATGGGGCTGGCCGCAGTCACGCTCACCTCGCTCAGCCTGGTGATGGGGCTGACGTTCTGGAAACTCGGCACCTCGACGCTGCATCTCGGCCTCGCCATCGGTCTCATCCTGACCTTCGTGCTGACCGTCATCGTGGCCGGAACCATGTCGAACGGCACGGGCCACCATATCGGCACCGTGGTCACCGGCGCCCGGATTCCGGTGATGGGATGGTCGCGCGAGGCGGGTGATCTGCGCGTGGCCCATTTCCTTGCGACCCACGCGATGCACGCCGTCCCGCTCGCCGCCCTCACCGGTGCGCGGCCCGTGGTCTGGGGCGTGGCGGTGGCCTACACGGCCATCACCTTCGGCGCTTTTGTGCAAGCCTTGCTTGGCCTGCCATTGATCTGACGCTTTTCCTTTGCGGCGGCGCAGGCTAGAACCCGCCGGACCGCAAAGGACAAGATCAGATGCCGATGGAAAAAACCTTCAACGCCGCCGAAGCCGAACCCCGGATCTACGCCGCGTGGGAAGCGTCAGGCGCCTTCAAGGCCGGAGCCAACGCAAGACCGGGGGCGGACCCCTATTGCATCATGCTGCCACCGCCGAACGTGACCGGCACGCTTCACGTCGGCCATGCCTTCAACCATACGCTGATGGATATCCTGATCCGCTGGCACCGGATGCGCGGCTTTGACACGCTCTGGCAGCCGGGGCTGGACCACGCCGGGATCGCGACGCAAATGGTGGTGGAACGCGAACTCACCCGCACGCAACAGCCCTCGCGCCGCGAAATGGGGCGCGAGGCTTTCGTGGCCAAAGTCATGGAATGGAAGGAAAAATCTGGCGGAACGATTGTGGAGCAGGACAAGCGCCTGGGCGCGTCGATGGACTGTTCCCGCGCCGCCTTCACCATGGACGAAGGGTTCCATGAAGCCGTGATCAAGGTCTTCGTCGACATGTATCAGAAGGGCCTCATCTACCGCGGCAAGCGGCTGGTGAACTGGGATCCGCATTTCGAGACCGCGATTTCCGACCTCGAGGTCGAGAATACCGAGGTTCCCGGCCATATGTGGCACTTCAAATACCCGCTCGCGGGCGGGGAGAGCTATGAGTATGTCGAGAAGGACGTCGAGGGGAGCGTGACCCTGCGTGAGGTGCGCGATTACATCTCCATCGCCACCACGCGGCCCGAGACGATGCTGGGGGACGGGGCGGTTGCGGTTCATCCGTCAGATGAACGCTATGCGCCAATCGTCGGGAAACTTTGCGAAATTCCAGTGGGGCCGAAGGAGCACCGCCGCCTGATCCCGATCATCACCGACGAATACCCGGACCCCACTTTCGGCTCCGGTGCCGTCAAGATCACCGGCGCGCATGACTTCAACGACTATGCGGTGGCCAAGCGTGCAGGCATCCCCTGCTACCGCCTGATGGACACCCGCGCCCAGATGCGGGCCGATGGGGCGCCCTATGCCGAGGCGGCGACGGTGGCGATGGCGGTGGCCAGGGGTGAAACGACGCTGGGCGAGGCCGAAGTTGACGCGATAAACCTCGTCCCCGACGAGTTGCGCGGCCTTGACCGGTACGAGGCGCGGAAACGGGTGGTGGCAGAGATCACGGCCGAGGGGCTGGCGGTGACCGTTCTGAAGAAATCCGTCGACAGGGAAACCGGCGCGGAGCACCCTGAACGGGTGCCGTATGTCGAACAGAAACCGATCATGCAGCCCTTCGGCGACCGCTCCAAGGTCGTGATCGAGCCGATGCTGACCGACCAATGGTTCGTCGACACTGCCAAGATCGTGGAACCGGCGCTGGAGGCGGTGCGGACCGGCCGGACGAAGATCATCCCGACCTCGGGCGAGAAGACCTATTACCACTGGCTGGAAAACATCGAACCCTGGTGCATCAGCCGCCAGCTTTGGTGGGGGCACCAGATCCCGGTGTGGTATGGGCCGAGCATCAAGACTTTGGACCAACCGCCCGGAGTTCTGCGCGCCCTTGGCAAGAAGATCGCTGGTCATATGGCCGACTTCTCCGAGCCGGTCGCGTTCTGCGGCGCAAATTTCGAGGAAGTTCGACAGAAGGCGGCAGCCTACTATTCAGACAGCTTGTCTGACGAGATATTCGAATGCAGCTCTGCGTCCGACGCTGAGGAGCGTTTCCACGACGACGGCGGCGAAATTCAAATCGGTCTCACCCGCGACCCCGACGTCCTCGACACCTGGTTCTCCTCCGGCCTCTGGCCGATCGGCACACTCGGCTGGCCGGAGCCCACGCCGGAGCTGCAGAGATACTTCCCCACCTCGGTCCTCGTGACCGGGCAGGATATCCTGTTCTTCTGGGTCGCCCGGATGATGATGATGCAGCTTGCCGTGGTGAACGACATTCCGTTCCGAACTGTCTACCTGCACGGCCTCGTCCGCGATGCCAAGGGCAAGAAGATGTCCAAGAGCATGGGCAACGTCATCGACCCCCTGGAGATCATCGACGAATTCGGCGCGGATGCGCTGCGGTTCGCCAATGCCGCGATGGCCTCGCTTGGCGGTGTGCTGAAACTCGACACGGGCCGGATCGCGGGCTACCGGAACTTCGGCACCAAGCTCTGGAACGCCTGCCGGTTCGCCGAGATGAACGGGGTCTGGGAGGGGCACGCGACCGTCCCCGCCCCCTCGCCCAAGGCCACCGTCAACCGCTGGATCATCGGCGAGGCCGCGCGCACGCTGACAGAGGTCGACGCCGCCCTGACCGACTTCCGCTTTGATCAGGCAGCGGATGCGCTTTACAGATTCGTCTGGGGCAAGGTCTGCGACTGGTATGTCGAATTCGCCAAACCGCTTTTCGACGGCCCCGAAGCGCAGGAAACCCGCGCCACCATGGCCTTCATCCTCGACCAGTGCATGATCCTTCTTCACCCGATGATGCCTTTCGTGACCGAAGAGCTGTGGCAGACGACGGGCAAACGTCAGAAGCCGCTGATCCACGCCGACTGGCCCGCCTATGGGATGAGCGTGATCGACCCCGCCGCCGACCGCGAGATGAACTGGGTCACCACGCTCATCGACGAGATCCGTTCGGCCCGCGCCCAGATGCATGTGCCTGTCGGCCTGAAGCTTGACATGGTCGCCACGACGCTTTCGGCCGAAGCCAAAGCCGCCTGGGACCGCAACGAGGCCCTGATCAAGCGCCTCGCCCGCATCGAGACGCTGACCGAAGGCCCCGCCCCCAAAGGCGCGATCTCGGTCACCGTCGAAGGCGCCGCCTTTGCGATCCCGCTGGCGGGGATCATCGACATCGCCGAGGAGAAGTCCCGCCTGACCAGGGCGATGGAAAAGCTGCAAAAGGAAATCGGCGGGCTGAAAGGCCGCCTCGACAACCCAAACTTCGCCAAATCCGCCCCCGAAGACGTGGTGATAGAGGCGCAAGGCAACCTCGAAGCCCGGCAAGAGGAGGCCGCGAAGATCCGGGAAGCGCTGCAGCGCCTGTCCGATCTCGGCTAGGTTCGGGCGGGTAACGACACCCGCCCCAAGCCTTTCCGGGGCCAGTGCGTCAGACTGAGGCCAACCCCGGAAAGGAACGCCCCATGCGCCTGCCTCTTGCCACTTTAGCCCTGGTCAGCTTTGCAAGTTACACCCCGGCTCAGACCTCGACGGATCTGCCTACGATCACCCTGAAGGGGGGCGAGGCCTGGACGATCCCTGATACCGATGTGACGCTTATGATGACCAAGGTAGACGATCATCGCTGCTGGTTTCACATCGTCAAATGCACTTGGGACCCTGGCGTCCGCATCGAGATCAGCATCGTAAGGCCAAGTTCTCAACCGGATCAGATTGTCCTTTGCAATCAGTGCGAAGATGCAACAACCGCAGCGATCGCCGCTGGGTTCTCCATCGGCTATGTCGGCATATCCCCCTCAACTGAAGCGCTGGATAAGCTTGACCGCCCCGCCGAGCTTGCGGACTACGAGCTGACAGTGAGCTACGCCCCCGCTGGCAATTGACCGCGCCGAGGGCCCCCTTGCGCGTGCCCCCGCCCCATGCCAGCCTTCGAGGCATGAGGCGCTTTCTCACCCCGCACGCCGTAGGGCTGCCCTCGACCGTGCCGTTCACCGGGCCGGAAACCCTTGAACGCCAGCAGGGCCGTCCGTTCCGGGCCCGGCTTGGGGCCAATGAATCGCTCTTCGGTCCCTCGCCCGCTGCGGTCCGGGCCATGGAAGCGGCGGCGGCGGAGGTCTGGAAATACGGCGATCCGGAAAACCACGATCTGAAACAGGCCCTCGCTGCGCATCACAGGATCGCCCCGGAAAACCTTGCGATCGGCCCCGGCATCGACGGGCTTCTTGGCCTTGTCTGTCGGCTGACCCTTTTACCCGGAGATCAGGTCGTCACCTCTTTCGGCGCCTATCCGACCTTCAATTTTCATGTCACCAACCAGGGCGGCGGCCTGAACCTGATCCCCTATTCGGGCGATCACGAAGATGCGGGGGCGCTTCTCGCCGCGGCCCGGTCGGTGAAGGCCCGGCTGCTTTACCTTGCCAATCCCGACAACCCGATGGGCAGCCACCACCTGGCCGGGATCCTTGAAAGCCTGGTCGCGGATCTGCCGCCCGAGACGCTGCTCTTACTTGACGAGGCCTATGCCGACCTTGCCCCGCCCGGTGCCATCCCGGAGATCGCCGCCGACCATCCGCAGGTCATCCGCCTGCGCACCTTCTCGAAGGGCTATGGCCTTGCCGGGGCACGGGTCGGCTACGCGATCACCAATCCGGAGCTTGCCCGCGCGTTCGACAAGCTCCGCGACCATTTCGGCATGGGCCGCATCAGCCAGATCGGCGCCCTTGCGGCACTTGGCGACCAGGCCTTTCTCGCCGCGGTGCGGGCGCGCGTGGTCGAGGCGCGTGAGAGGGTGGCGGGAATTGCGCGCGCGAACGGGCTGATCCCGCTGCCCTCGGCAACCAACTTCGTCACCATCGACTGCGGGCGCGACGGCGCCCATGCCCGCGCCATCCTGCACGAGACACTTGCCCGCGGCGTCTTCATCCGGATGCCGGGGGTCGCGCCTCTTGACCGGTGCATCCGCATCAGCCTTGGCGATC
Source organism: Tabrizicola sp. (assembly GCA_012032275.1). GTDB lineage: Bacteria > Pseudomonadota > Alphaproteobacteria > Rhodobacterales > Rhodobacteraceae > JAAURK01. Next base: position 4,145 of record JAAURK010000092.1, on the reverse strand, counting down.
CGGCCAGCCTCGATGTTCTGGAAGAGGTGCTGCCCGCCGCGATCAGAGCCGCCTGCTGATCACTCCGCCGCGTGATCCGGACTTGGCGAGCCGACGGCCGGAGCCGCTCCGGCAGGTGCCGTCGCAGCCCCCAGCCGCGGAATGCGCGGGGCCTGTTCGTCCAGCGTCTCACCCGCAGGGCCGGGCCATCCAGCGCCGCCTGCGGTATCGCACGGCGAAACACCAGCATGTTGTGCTGCGAGGTCTTGACGCCGGTCAGGCCCGACCGCTCGTCGCAGGGCAGGATATCGGCCCGCACATATTCCCAGCCGTCCTGACCAAGCGCATTCATCAGGTTGGACAGCGCGAAAGCAAACCGCTCTTCCGTGGTCTTCAGGCCCCGTGCCTTTTCCCCGCGCCTCGGCGCCGGAACCACGTGATATTCATACCGCTGCATGTCTCACTCCCGATTTGGCGGGAAGTTTACCCTTTTCCGCCTGCCATGTCCAAGTCACGAAACGCGACACGCAACCCTGCCGGGGCTTTCGCGCAACATCTGATCGGCCAGGGCGCCGCCCCTGTGGCACGCGGCCGCGCGTCAAAGGCCGAGCTTTGCCGCCACCAGCGCATTCACCGCTGCCGGGTTGGCCTTGCCGCCGGTCGCCTTGATCACCTGGCCCACGAACCAGCCCGCAAGCTTCGGGTTGGCCTTGGCCTTTTCCACCTGATCCGGGTTGGCGGCAATGATCGCGTCGACAGCCGCCTCGATGGCACCGGCATCGGTGACCTGCTTCATCCCCCGTGCGGCGGCAACTTCGGCGGGATTGCCACCTTCGGTCCAGAGGATGTCAAAAAGATCCTTCGCCATCTTGCCCGAAATCTCGCCCGATCCGATGAGATCAAGAACGCCGCCAAGCTGGTCCGCGGTGACCGGGCTTTCGGCGATGGCGCGGCCTTCCTTGTTCAGCCGTCCGAACAATTCGTTGATCACCCAGTTCGCCGTCTGCTTGCCGTCACGCCCCGCGGCCACGGCTTCGAAGAAAGCCGCCGCCTCCAGTTCGGCCGTCAGCACATTCGCGTCGTAGTCGGTCAGCCCGAAATCCCCCATGAAGCGGGCCTTCTTGGCATCCGGCAGTTCGGGCATCGTGGCGGCGATCCCGTCGACCCAGGCCTGCTCGATCTCCAGGGGCAGCAGGTCGGGGTCGGGGAAATAGCGGTAGTCATGCGCCTCTTCCTTGGACCGCATCGACCGCGTCTCGCCCTTGTCGGGGTCGTAAAGCCGCGTTTCCTGCAGGATCGACCCGCCATCCTCAAGAATGGCGATCTGGCGGCGGGCCTCATAGTCGATTGCGGCCTGGATGAACCGCATCGAGTTCATGTTCTTGATCTCGCAGCGTGTGCCGAGATGAGAAAAATCCTGCGTTTCCTGATACTTCTCATACTGGCCCGGACGGCAGACCGATACGTTCACGTCCGCGCGGAGGTTGCCGTTCTGCATGTTGCCGTCACAGGTGCCAAGGTAGCGCAGGATCTGGCGCAGCTTCGTCACATAGGCCGCCGCTTCCTCCGGCCCCCGGATATCGGGGCGGCTGACGATCTCCATCAGGGCGACGCCCGTGCGGTTGAAATCGACGAACGACAGGTTCGGGTCCATGTCATGGATGCTTTTCCCGGCGTCCTGTTCCAGATGGATGCGTTCGATCCGCACATGCCGCGCGATGCCCGGCCCCATCTCGACCAGCACTTCGCCTTCGCCGACGATCGGGTGGTAAAGCTGGCTGATCTGATAGCCCTGCGGCAGATCGGGATAGAAATAGTTCTTGCGGTCGAAGGCGGAAACCAGATTGATCCGGGCCTTCAGCCCAAGGCCGGACCGCACCGCCTGTTCAACGCAGTATTCGTTGATCACCGGCAGCATCCCCGGCATTGCGGCATCGACAAAGGCGACGTTGGAGTTGGGCTCTGCGCCAAAGCCGGTCGAGGCGCCGGAGAAAAGCTTGGCCTTTGAAGAAACCTGGGCGTGGATCTCCATCCCGATCACCAGTTCCCAGTCATGCCTGGCGCCCGCGATCACCTTTGGCTTCGGCGGCGTGTGGGTAAGATCGAGCATGGGGTCTCCGCAAGAGAAGGGTTGGCCCCTTGGGGTTTAGGATGCAAGGCAAGAGGGGGCAAGGGGGCAGAACACGGCCCGGCCCGGGCAGACTGGCGATATCTTGCCGCCCTCGGCCTGCGGTCTTTGCGGCGGGCCCGGCTTCGGTTTAGAACCGCTGGCGGAAAGCTGCCTTCCGGAGAGATGATGTGACGGTGTTGTTGCGGCGCGTGATTGCCGTTGCCCGGCCCCTCGCGGCCGTGGGCGGGCTCTTGCTTGCCGGCTGCGTGGCGGCCAACACCTCCGAGACCGAGACATTTCTTGAAACGGCGCCACCGATGCGCTGGGATCATCGCGCCGAGGCGCCGGAATGGACGCGGTCAACGCTTCTTGCGATCTCGACGAAGGATGCGGCGCTGGCAAATCGGGTGCCTGCCGATATCGAGGCCTGGTGTCCCGGGTATGCCGAGGCGGGCCTGCCCGCGCGCCGGGCCTTTTGGGCCGGTCTTCTGTCGGCGCTGGCAAAGCACGAAAGCGGCTGGAATCCGGCTGCGGCAGGGGGCGGTGGCCGCTGGATCGGATTGATGCAGATCTCGCCAAGATCGGCGGCGGGTCATGGCTGCACAGCGCAATCGGCGGCGTCCTTGAAGAACGGTTCGGCCAATCTGACCTGTGCGGTCGAATTCGTGGCCGCCACCGTCGGACGGGATGGCGTGGTTGCCGGAGGGGGCAGGCAGGGCGTGGGCCGCGACTGGACACCGATGCGCGATGGCACGAAGCGCGCCGAAATGGCCGCCTGGACGCGGGCGCAACCCTATTGCCAGCCGGTCAAGTGATCCGGTAAAGCCGCCCGATCTCGTCAATCGCCTCTTTCTGCTTGACCGACATGCCACCCCGACCGGCGGCGGCAACGTCGCGCAGAACGGCCATCAGCGGCTCGAAGCTGGCGGTCCCCTTCATCTTGTGCAACCTCCGGGTCAGGCGGGTCAGCCCCGGCGATGCCCCACCCGATTCCGTCACCAGCCAGCGGCCCAGCACCACCGATTCCTCGGCCCGGTCGTAGGACTGGCCAAGATGGCTTTGCAGGCTGCGGACCAGCGCATCCTGCTGCTCTGCCGTCGGAAGCCCGCCGAGTTCCAGAAAAGCGATGCCTGCGGCGGCGATGGCCACGTCAGGCTCTTCCAGCGATTCCACGGGATGGGAATTCAGCTTGCGGCGAAATCCGAACCGGCGCGCGGCAGAGAGCACATCCTGCGCCACGCCGGTCAGTTCCCGCGCCGCATCCGCCGCCATCCGCGCGCGCATCACGAAGAGATAAGCGGCCCCGATCAGGCCCAGCAGTGCAATGATATACGGCATGATTCACTCGTTCCCAGAAAGCGCGCCTGCCATACCATTCACAAAGTCCGCCTCCGCGTCGATAGGCCAGATCTCCATCGCAGCGAACTGAGGCAGAAAAATGATGTGATCCCGGCGCAATGATGCACGGGCGAAGGTCAGACTGCCCCGCCCTCCCCCAGCATCCTTTGCGTCATCTCGGCCAGATCGCGGCTCAGCCCGGGGGTGGCGATGATCCGTTCCAGTTGCGCCCGGATCAGCCGTTGCCGCCCCTCGTCATAGCGGGGCCAGGCGTCGAAGGCGCTGGAAAGCCGCGCCGCCGTCTGCGGGTTCAGCGGATCCAGCCGGATCAGCCAGTCGGCCATCAGCTTGTAGGACGCGCCCGAAGCGTGGTGAAACCCCGCGTGATTGGCTGCCAGCGCGCCGATCACCGACCGGAACCGGTTTGGGCTTTCCATTCGAACGCAGGCAACCGGGTCAGTCGATCCGTCACCTCTGCCGTCTGGTCGGGCGCGGCGTGGCTGATCTGCAGCACGAACCATTTGTCGAGCACGTTGCGGTCGCCCGACCAGCGGCTGTGAAAGCGGTCAAGCTCTGTCTGCCCGCGCCCGATGTCGAGAAGCGCCGCAAGCGCGCCTGCCTCCTCGGTCATGTTGTTCGCCCCCGGCAAATGCCGCCTCTGCCGTCAGCCCGCCATCGGCGCGCGAGATCAGCGCCAGCGCGGCCACCCGAAGCGCGC
>JAAURK010000091.1 GCA_012032275.1 Tabrizicola sp. | reverse complement strand
CGCGAGGCCCGCCAGCACAGGCCTGCCAAGCCCCGCAAGCAGGGCCGCCGGTGTCACGCCCCCCGCTCCTGATAGCGGCGCAGATAGCGGTGGCCGAGGGAGGTAAGGATCTCATAGCCGATGGTCCCCGCCGCATCGGCCAGTTCGTCCACCGACTGATGCGCGCCCAGGATGTCGAGAGAGCGGGGCACCTCGGCCAGATGGGTGACATCGACGGTGATGAGATCCATCGACACGCGGCCGACGACGGGGCAGGGAATATCGCCATCCCAAAGCACGGCGCCCCGGTTCGACAGCAGGCGGAGCAGGCCATCCGCATAGCCCCCGGCAACGGTGGCGATCTGTGACACGGTCTCGGCCGTCCAGCTGCCACCGTAGCCGACCGTCTCGCCCGCCGCCACCTCGCGCGTCTGGATCACGGGCAGCGACAGGGTCACGACCCGGGTGCCGGTATCGAAGGGGCGGCCGCCATAAAGGCCGACGCCGGGGCGGGTGAGGTCGAAATGGAATTTCGGCCCAATCAGGATGCCGCCGGTCGCCGACAGGCTGCGTGGCAGGCCGGTGCCGTCGGTCATCTGGTGAAAGGTCTCAAGCTGCGCGAGGTTCTGATCGTGATCGGGCTCATCCGCGCAGGCCAGATGGCTCATCAGAAGTTCCGGCCCCGCCTCGATCAGGATCGGGGCGATGGCCTGCCATTCAAGCATCTCGACGCCAAGCCTGTTCATGCCGGTGTCAAGCTGGACCCCAAAGGCATGGCCCGGCAAGGCTTCGAGGTGGCGGGTGATCTGCTCAAGCGAGTTCAGCATCGGCGTGAGGTCGAGATCATGGATCATCTCGGTGTCGCCCGCCATATGGCCAGAGAGAACCGCGATCTGCGGCCCCGGACCAAGTGCCTGGCGCACCGCGGCGCCCTCTTCGGCATATGCCACGAAGAAGCGGCGCGCCCCGCCCGGGCAAGGGCCCCGGGCGACACGATCCACGCCAAGACCGTAGCCATCGGCCTTGACCACGGCCGCAGTCTGGACATCGGGGGCAGAAAGCCGGTCAAGACTGCGCCAGTTGGCGGCGATCGCATCGAGATCAATGGTGAGGGTCGGTGTGGCCATGGGGTGGTGTTGTGACAGGCAAGCGCGCGGGGTCAAGGCAAAATCGCAACGAGCGGGATCCCCGGCAAGGGAGGGGCCGCCTCGGGGGGCATCGAGCCCCCTCTCGGCGGCGCTGCCGCGGAAGGCGGAAGGCGATCGCTGGTCGGTTGGCGGCGGCGTATTCGGCCAGGCGGGACGCTCCGCGGGGAGTATTTCGAAAAGAGCAATGGAAGCGGGAGGTCGCGGCTGGTGCCAGCGGAGCCAAGCGGCCTTTTGGCCGCGCAGGCGACCTTGAAGACGTGCCGCGCCCGCGGCTCCGGTAAAAAGCTGCGGGCGGGGTTCAGAAGGCGACGTCGGTGCCTGACGACCCTTGCCAGGGTTTCGCGAGATTGCCGAAGCGGGTGAAGCGGCCTTCGAAGCTGAGTTCCACCGTGCCGATGGGGCCGTGGCGTTGCTTGCCGATGATGACCTCGGCCTTGCCATGGACGCTTTCCATGATCTGCTGCCACTGGGCCATCTTTTCCAGTTCGTGATCGGCCGGCTTTTCGCGTTCGCGGTAATATTCCTCGCGGAAGACGAACATCACCACATCGGCATCCTGTTCGATCGACCCTGATTCCCGCAGGTCGCTCAACTGCGGGCGTTTGTCTTCGCGGTTCTCGACCTGACGGCTGAGCTGGCTGAGGGCGATGACCGGGATGTTCAACTCCTTCGCGATCGCTTTCAGGCCCTGGGTGATTTCGGACACTTCCTGCACGCGGTTGTCCTTCGAGGTGCCCTTGAGCAGCTGCAGATAGTCGATGATGAGGACATCAAGCCCGTGCGTGCGCTTCAGCCGCCGGGCGCGTGCCGCGACCTGGGAAATCGGCAGCGCCGGCGTGTCGTCGATATAAAGCGGGCAGGCCTCCAGCGCCTTGGCGGCCTCGACGAACCGGCGGAATTCCTGTTCGGTCATGTCGCCGCGGCGGATCTGTTCGGAGGGCACTTCGGAGGCTTCCGACAGGATCCGTGCCGCAAGTTGCTCGGCGCTCATCTCGAGGCTGAAGAAGCCGATGATGCCGCCTTCGACGGAGCCTTCGCTGCCGTCGGGCAGGCGGCCGCGTTTGTGGGCGCGGGCGATGTTGAAGGCGATGTTGGTGGCCAGCGAGGTCTTGCCCATCGAGGGGCGACCGGCGAGGATCAGGAGGTCGGAAGGGTGCAGCCCGCCCAGTTTCTTGTCCATGTCGATGAGGCCGGTGGAAATTCCCGCAAGCCCGCCATCGCGCTGATAAGCGGCATTCGCAACATTGACGGCGTCGGTTACCGCCTTGAGAAAGCTTTGAAATCCGCGTTCTGCGACACCCTGCTCGCCAAGCTTGTAAAGCCGCTGCTCCGCCTCGATGATCTGGTCCTTCGGCTCGCTTTCCACCTCGACCCTGGCGGCCTGGGCCGAGATGTCGCGACCAAGCTGGATCAACTCGCGACGGACGGCGAGATCGTAGATCATCTGCGCGTAATCCCGCGCCGCATAGGCCGAGATCGCGGCGCCGGCGAGGCGGACGAGATAGGCCGGGCCGCCAAGCTCCTTCAGGCCGGTATCGTCCTCCAGAAACGCTTTCAGCGTGACGGGCGAGGCGAGTGCGTTCTTCTGGATCCGGGCCGCGGCGATCTCGAAGATGCGGGTATGGACGGGGTCGAAGAAATGGTCGGGTTTGACCAGTGCGGCGATCCGGTCATAGACGTCGTTGTTCGTCAGGATTGCGCCGAGAAGCTGTTGTTCTGCCTCGATATTATGCGGCAGGATGTCCTGCTCGGGCGCGGCCGCGGGCAGTTTTGCCCGAAGCGGGGTGATCTCGGTCATGACGAACTCCTCAATGCGCGCCTCTCTGCCCGATACCGCGCCTTGTCCGCAATGAGGACAGGTCTGGGGACTACCCGGGCTGGAGCCGGTTGATAATCCGACTCTCCGGCAGAAAGCCTACCACATCTGCCAACAGGGGCGAAGCGGGATACAAGAAAAGCGATTCGGCTGCCGACTTACCCACAAAGCGTTCACAGCGCCGCCCCCCGGAAACTGGTTTGCGGGCGCGGTCTCAGGCGGGTTTTCGCGCGTCCTGCCAGGCGCGGGGCGCGGTGAGAAAGGCCTCCACCTCCGTCATCGTCGCCGCGTCGAAGCTGCCTTGCGCACGCGCCTCGTCCAGCACGTCCCACCAGGTGCACAGATGATGCAGCGTCACGCCATGGGCGGCCAGGCGCTCCCGCGTCTCGGGGAAAATGCCGTAAGAGAAGATGACGGCCGTATGGGCGCAGGTTGCTCCCGTCTCGCGGATCGCCTCGACGAAGGAAAGCTTCGATCCGCCATCGGTTGTCAGATCCTCCACCAGAAGCACCCGCTGTCCTGGCGTCATGGCGCCTTCGATCCGGGCATTGCGCCCGTAACCCTTGGGCTTCTTGCGGACATAGCTCATCGGCAGGGCCAGGCGTTCTGCCACGAGCGCGGCGAAGGGAATGCCCGCCGTCTCGCCCCCGGCGATATTGTCGAACGCCTCGAAGCCGGCATCCCGCATCACGGTGATGCAGAGGAAATCCATCAGCGTGGACCGGATGCGGGGAAAGCTGATCAGTTTGCGGCAATCGATGTAGGTCGGGCTCGGCAGGCCCGAGGCCAGGGTGAAGGGTGTTTCGGCATTGAAATGGACGGCCTTGATTTCCAGAAGCGCGCGCGCGCTGAGGCGGGCGATCTCATCCTTGGGCGGAAAGGCGGTGGGGATCATCTTTCTGGTCCTTTTGGGCTTTGGGCATTCATCTTGGGACAAATATCCCCGCCGGAGGCTCCTTCGGCCGATGTCGGACGCTCCGCGGGGGATATTTTGGCCAAGATGAAATCAGGGCTCCACCTTCCAGTACAATGCAAAGCCCGGGTCGAAGACGGTGACGGGGCCGAGGGAAGTGGCGATCTTGCCGGGCTGGGGCAGCGGGGCCGACTGTCGGACGAGCCTCACTCTCGTGGTGTTCGGCGGCAGGCCGTAGAAGGCGGGGCCATTCAGCGAGGTGAAGGCTTCGAGCCGGTCGAGCGCCTGTTCCTCTTCGAAGACATGGGCGAGGATCGACAGGGTGTTCGTAGCGGTAAAGCAGCCCGCGCAGCCGCAGGCATGCTCCTTCAGCGCGTCGAGATGCGGGGCGCTGTCGGTGCCGAGAAAGAAGCAGGTATCGCCCGAGGTTGCGGCGGCGCGCAATGCGAGGCGGTGGCTTTCGCGTTTTGCCACCGGAAGGCAATAGTAATGCGGGCGGATGCCGCCTGCGAGGATGTGGTTGCGATTGATGACAAGGTGATGTGTGGTGATCGTGGCGCCAAGGTCCGGCCCGCCGGAGCGGGCATAGGCCACGCCTTCCGCCGTCGTGACATGTTCCATCACCACGCGCAGCCCCGGCAGTTGGCGGCGGAGCGGATCGAGCACGCTGTCGATGAACACCGCTTCGCGGTCGAAGATATCGACATCGGCTGCCGTCACCTCGCCATGCACGCAGAGCGGCAGGCCGATGTCGGCCATCTTCTCCAGCACCGGCACGACCTTGGAAAGGTCTCGTACGCCCGACTGGGAATTTGTCGTGGCCCCGGCCGGATAAAGCTTCACTGCTTTCACGAGGCCGCTGGCATGGGCAGCCGCAACATCGGCGGGATCGGTGGTTTCCGTGAGATAGAGCGTCATCAGCGGCTCGAACGCCATGCCCTCGGGCAGGGCGGCGAGGATGCGGTCGCGGTAGGCCCGGGCCTCGTCGCCGGTCACCACGGGCGGCACGAGGTTGGGCATCACGATGGCACGGGCAAAGTGGCGGGCGGTTTCGGGCAGCACCGCCTTCAGCATCGCGCCGTCGCGCAGATGCAGGTGCCAGTCGTCGGGTCGGCGGAGGGTCAGCTCTGTCATGGTGTCCTTCGGGTAGCGCAAAGCGGCGGGGCTTTCCAGCGGGATTTCCGCGCCGCCAGAGGCCTGGCAGTCTGCGGAGGGGGGCCAGCCACGGGCGGTGGCCCCTTGCGGCGTCGATCCCCCCGGGGCCGGGCCGAAAGTGCCCATGGCGCAAGCGCAGCCAGCATCCGGTAGGGCAATTCGCGCCTGCATTTCCTGCCCGGCTGTGGCACTTCTTGCCGGACCAAGATCGTAGCCGAAGGAGCGAACATGATCCGCCTGACCCTTGCGCTGTTGCTGCTCTCCGTCGTCCCCGCGCTGGCGCAGGGCTCCGGCTGTGCCGATCCGTCGACCCAGATCGGGTTGAACGAATGCGCCGCCGCCGATTGGGAGGAGGCGGACCGCGCGTTGAACCGCGCCTATCAGGAGGTGATCGTCAAGATGAAGGCCGTGGACGCCAATGTGCCGGATTACCTCAAGGGGGAAGACGGGACGCAGAGCGGCGAGGCCTTTCTGCGCGAGGCCCAGCTTGCCTGGATCACCTATCGCGACGCCAACTGCGCGGCGGCGGCCTTTTCATGGCGCGGCGCATCGGCAGAGCCGCTGGCCTATTACGGCTGCCTGCGGGAAATGTCGCTGGCCCGGACGCAAGAGCTGCGCAACCTGATTGTCGCGTTCTGAGCCCGGTTTCAGAGGCCCGTCAGTTCCTTCAGCCGCCGCTCGAACCGCGGGGCATTCAGGCGGCGGGTCACGTTCTTGCACAGCATGTATTCAAGTTCGGGATGACCATTGCGGTGCGCAGCACCGAGAAGCGCATTGAGATAGCTCGCGTTCGATCGTCGGCTGCGCCAGAACTGCGCAAAGGTGGCCTCCGTCAGCGTGCCCCCGGCCGCCGCCATCATCAGCGTATCGAGGATCCGCATCTCGCTCAGGATCTCTTCCGTTGCGTCACCTGTATGGCGGGCGAAAAGCGGCGTGACCAGGGCGCTGGAAGAGCGCCGCGTGCATCGCGTCCAGCCGGTTTTGCGGATCGTGGATCAGCCAGACCCTGCCCGCGCCTTCGGTCATGTCGGGGGCAAAGCCGTAGCGGTCGGTGAAACAGAACCGACGGGCGTGGCGATGGCGATGGTCCCAACCTGCGATCGTCGGATCAAGCGTGGCGCGGGGGTTCACCAGCAGTACCTCCGCCCCCGGCGCCGCCGCCGAAAACGCCGCGGCAGCGTAGCCGCCAGGCCCCGCGCCATAGAAGAGCACGCGGTCGAAATCTTCCAGAAAAGCATCGTCGGTCAACTGGTCGAAATAGCGATAGACCGCAGGATCGCGCCACCACGTCGGCCCTTCCGCGATGAGACAAAGCTCTGACCAGCCATTGGCCTTGGCCAGCGCATGATGTTCTGGCAGCCTGCTTTTGCGGGTCCGGATGTTCGCGGCGACCTCGAAGGTCACCAGAAGCACCGGCTGGTTCCGATTGAAAAACGCCCAATGTCGATCGCCGACCGCAGACAGATAGCCGGTGTCGGCGGCAACGGCTTCCATTTCCCGACGCCAGATCGGGTCAATGCCCTCTATGGGCGCGTTCAAGCCAGCCACTTCAACCCAGGGTTTCATCTTGCAATTCAATCGGTTTGGGCGGACCATCGCCCAACTCTTTGGCCAGAACAAGCCGTGAATATGGCGTTCCTGCAGCTTCCGGGTAACAGCGCCTGTCGCCCCCTTCGCGGATTGCGGAAAATACCGGCTTATCCGGGCTCCGATGGCCGGACGCCCGGCCCGCCTTGCCAGACGAGGCGGGCTTCGTCCGCACTCAGGGCGCGGGTCGGCGGCGTCATCAGAAGGCGGCCGAAAAGTGCCCGCCACGGCTCTTCGGTCATCAGCAGGCGGAACCGGTCATGGCGCCAGCCGACAGCGGCGGCATGCAGCGGGCCAAGTACCGGGTCGGACCGCAACTCATCACGCACCGCCCCGCTCGCCAGCCCCAGGATCGAGCGGTCCTCGGCCTGGGTGAAGTTTCGCTCCACCCAATAGCCCATGTCGAAGGCCGAGCTTTCGCGGTTGGCCCGGCCCCTGTCGCATTTCACGACATAGGCCTCCATCGCGCCCAGCGCATAATGGTTCAGCTGCGCCAGACCATAATTGTCGCGCCCGAAGTCGGAAAAGATCCGGGTGGTGTGATACGCGGCGGGAAGCCTGCGGCCCGACCCGTCGAACCAGCGCTGATCGGCAAGGCGGGTGCGATCCGGGCTGCGCGGGCGGTGGACGCCAAGCTTGCCATAGGTGCCGTCATTGCGAAACAGCGTCTTGAAAAGCGCCGCGCGCCAGGGCCAGTGCAGAACCGCGGGGGCTGCGCGGGTGAAGGTCGCGGTCACCGGTCGGTCTTCGAAGGCGACGATCCCCGCATTGCCGAAAAGCCGCCAGGTCAGCGGGATCGCCGTCGCCTCGGGCAGCGCCGCCAAAAGTGCGCGGACGGTCCGGTCGCCAACATGGATGTTGACGAATTCGTCGATGTCGAGAAACAGAATCCAGTCCGCGCCGCGCACCAGAGGATGCTGGTCGGCAGCCTTCAGCGCGGCCCATTGCGGCCCTTCGTCATGTGGCCCGTCATTGACGATATGGGCAAGCCAGCCCATCGCTTGCAGCCGGTCGAGCATGCGGTCCGTGCCATCGGTGCAATCGTTGGAAAACACAAGGAAATCGGTGAACCCGCAGGCCCGGTGATGGGCCAGCCATTCCAGCAGGAACGCCCCTTCGTTGCGCACCGTCAGAACGGCCGTCACCCGCATCGCGCCATCCGTTTCATCTTGGCCAAAATATCCCCGCCGGAGGCTTCCGCAGCCACCGCCGGGCCTGCCGGTCCAGCCCTAGCACGCGCCACGCACCGGGGAAAATCAGAAAAACGCCTGCAATCCGGTGATCGCGCGGCCCAGGATCAGGGCGTGCACGTCATGCGTGCCTTCATAGGTATTGACGGTCTCCAGGTTCACCATGTGGCGCATGATCTGGTAATCTTCCTGAATCCCGTTGCCGCCATGCATGTCCCTTGCCCAACGGGCGGCCTCCAGCGCCTTGCCGCAGTTGTTGCGCTTGACGAGAGAGATCATCTCGGGCGCGGCATTGGCCTCGTCCATCAGCCGGCCGACCCGGAGGCTGGCCTGCAGTCCCAGCGAAATCTCGGTCAGCATGTTGGCCAGCTTCAGCTGGAAAAGCTGGGTCTGCGCCAGGGGTTTGCCGAACTGCCTGCGGTCGAGCCCGTAGTCTCGCGCGGCATGCAGGCAGAACTCGGCAGCACCAAGGACGCCCCAGGAAATGCCGTACCGGGCGCGGTTGAGGCAGCCGAACGGGCCTTTCAACCCTTCGACGAAGGGTAAAAGCGCCTCCTCGCCGACCTCGACATCCTTCATCACGATCTCCCCGGTGATCGAGGCGCGGAGCGACAGTTTGCCGCCGATCTTCGGGGCGCTGAGGCCCGCCATCCCCTTGTCCAGCACAAAGCCCCGGATCTTGCCGCCATGCGCCTCGGATTTCGCCCAGACGACGAAGACATCGGCGATCGGTGCGTTGGAAATCCACGTCTTCGCGCCGTTCAGTACATAGCCTGATGCCGTCTTCCTCGCCGTGGTCTTCATCCCCGCGGGGTCCGATCCGGCATCGGGTTCGGTCAGGCCAAAGCAGCCGATCCATTCGCCCGAGGCGAGCTTCGGCAGATATTTCATCCGCTGCGCCTCGGTCCCATACGCATAGATCGGATACATCACCAGCGACGACTGCACCGACATCATGCTGCGGTAACCCGAATCCACCCGCTCCACCTCACGCGCGACAAGGCCGTAAGCCACGTAGGAGGCGCCAAGGCCGCCATAGCTTTCGGGGATGGTCAGGCCCAGAAGGCCCATACCTCCCATCTCGCGGAAGATGGCGGGATCGGTGGCCTCGTCGCGGTAGGCGGCGATCACCCGGGGCTGGAGCTTTTCCTGCGCATAGGTCCGCGCGCCGTCGCGCAGCATGCGCTCTTCTTCGGTCAGTTGATCGTTCAGCCGGAACGGATCTTCCCAGTCGAACCGGCCAAGATCGGGGGCGTCCTTGGGTTTCAGTTTCGGGGCATCAAGCATCATATCCTCCGTCTTTCCCGCAAGGATTGCATGAATGCGCGGCGCGCGCTATCGAAAGCCTGTCCCGGCTTCATGAGGAAAACTCATAATGCTTCCCCGCCGCTATCTGCCCTCGACCGCCGCGCTTCTGGCGCTGGAGGCGGTTGGCAGGCTTGGTACCGCCTCTGCTGCCGCCGCCGAACTGGCCTTGACGCAAGGCGCGGTCAGCCGGTCTCTGAAGGCGCTGGAAGGGCAGTTGAACGTGCCGCTGCTGATCCGCGAGCGACAGCGGCTGCGGCTGACCCCGGCTGCCGAAGACTATGTGCGCGAGGTTCGCAAGGCCCTGCAGACGCTGGCCTCCGCCTCGGTCACGCTGCGCGCCAATCCGACGGGCGGCAGCCTCAATCTGGCCATCCTTCCGGCTTTCGGGATGCTCTGGCTGGCGCCCCGGCTGGCGCGGTTCGCGCAAGGTCACCCGGAGGTGACGGTGAACCTGTCCACCCGCCTGCGGCCATTCGATTTCGCGGGGTCGGGCTTTGACGCGGCCGTTCATTACGGTCGGCAGGATTGGCCGGGCGCGCGGTACCTCTGGCTCATGGATGAAGAGATCCTGGCCGTGGCCGCCCCGGGTATTCTGCCAAGGGTACTCACGGCGGCCGAAGAGGTTCTGGCCTTGCCGCTTCTGCAGCTGGAAAGCCGCACCGGCGACTGGGGCCGGTGGCTTGCGCATCACGGCGTGCCGGGGCAGCGGCCGCCCGGAATGCTATTCGACCAGTTCGCCACGATGGCGCAGGGCGCGATCCACGGTCTGGGGCTGGCGCTGATCCCCACGTTTCTGATCGGGCGGGAACTGGCGGAGGGGCGGCTGGTCCCGGCCTTTGGCGGGCCGGTCGCGGCCTTGGGCAGCTATTACCTCGTCTGGCCGTCCGACCCGCCGCCGCGGCGGCCTCTCGCCTCGTTCCGGGACTGGCTTTCGCGCGAGCGGCCGGACAGAAGCCACCTTGACCGCCCGCATTCCGCCCGCCAGCATGCACTGCGAAAAGGAGCCAGCCTTGATCCCGACACCCCGCTCCATCGACGCCGTCGAAGCGCTGCTTACGGGGCAGGGCTATGTCTCGTCGCGCGCGCTGGCCACGGTGGTGTTCCTCGCGCTCAGGCTTGGTCGCCCGCTGTTTCTGGAAGGCGAGGCGGGGGTCGGCAAGACCGAGATCGCCAAGGCGATTGCCGCAGGGCTTGGCCGCCGCCTGATCCGGCTGCAATGTTACGAGGGGCTCGATGCGGCCTCTGCCGTCGCCGAATGGAACTTCGCCGCGCAGATGATCGCCATCCGCACCGCCGAGGCAGGCGGGGGCGCGGACCGGGACGCGCTGAAGACCGAGCTTTTCACCGAGGACTATCTGATCGAGCGCCCGCTGCTGGCCGCGATGCGCCCGCAAACCGGCGGCGCGCCCGTCCTTCTGATCGACGAACTGGACCGCACCGACGAGCCGTTCGAGGCCTTCCTCCTTGAAGCACTCTCCGACTTTCAGGTCACCATCCCGGAGCTTGGCACGATCCGCGCGCCTGAACCCCCTATCGTCATCCTGACCTCGAACCGAACCCGCGAGGTGCATGACGCGCTGAAGCGGCGATGCCTTTATCATTGGGTGGATTACCCCGATTTCGCCCGCGAGCTGGACATTCTTCGCGCCCGCGCACCCGAAGCTCAGGCGCGGCTCAGCGGCGAGGTCGTGGCCTTTGTGCAGCGCCTGCGTCGCGAAGACCTGTTCAAGCGTCCGGGCGTGGCCGAAACCATCGACTGGGCGAAATGTCTGCTGGCGCTGGATGTGGTGCAGCTTTCGCCCGAGGTGATCGCCGATACGCTTGGCGCGATCCTGAAATACCAGGACGACATCCAGAAAATCCAGGGATCGGAGGCGCGGCGGCTGCTGGACGAGGTGCGCGCGGAGCTTGTCCCGTCATGAGCCGGGCAACCACCCTCTGGCTGCGCGGGGAGGCGCTGGTCATTCTGGCGGCGGCGGTGTTCCTGCTGTGGCAGGGCTACGACAGGCTTGGTGTCTTTCCGCCATGGGCTGTCGTTCTGATCCTGCTTGCGCCGGACCTTTCGATGCTGGGCTATGCCGCGGGTCCGAAACCGGGCGCGATCTGCTACAATGCGGCCCATACCTATGCGGCCCCGATCCTCGCGCTTGCCATGGGCTGGCAGCTGCTGGGCGAGGGGGCGAGAACCGCCGCTGCCGCCCTTGCCCTGTTCTGGATCATCCATATCGCCGCCGACCGGCTGCTTGGCTATGGGCTGAAGGCGCCGACCGGCTTCCGGGACACCCATCTTGGCCGCCTCGGCGGGGGCGGAGATGGCTGATACGCCGCTCTCGACATCCCCGAGAGCGGCAGGCTCGCCCATAACATCGCGCATTTCGCGCGCGCGCTGCGCAAGGCGGGGCTGCCGGTCGGCCCCGGCCGGGTGATCGACACGATCCGCGCCGTCGAGGTTGCGGGGTTCAGCCAGCGACGCGATTTCTATCATGTCCTGCAGGCCTGCCTTGTCAGCCGGCCGGAAGAGCGGCGTGTCTTCGAACAGGTGTTCCGCCTGTTCTGGCGCGATCCGCGCTATCTGGAACACATGATGTCGCTGCTTTTGCCGCAGGTGCGCGGCGTACAGGAGGACCGGCCCGCCGACGCGGCAGAGAGGCGGGCGGCAGAGGCGCTGCTGGACGGCGCGGCCCCGCCCCCGGCACCCGAGCACGATGCGGCCCCGGGGGATGAGATCGAGATCGACGCCTCTGCCACCATGTCGGCGGAAGAGCGGCTGAGAACGCTTGACTTCGAGTTGATGTCGATGGCCGAGATGGCGGATGCGCGGCGCATGCTGGCGCGCCTTGCCCTGCCGGTGAAACCCCTCGTCACCCGGCGCTTTGCCCCCGCGGCCGGAGGCGCCATGGTCGATCTGCGCCGGACCCTGCGGGCCAGTCTGCGGCGCGGAGGAGAAATTGCGACGCTGGAGATGAAGGCGCCGCGGACGCGGTGGCCGAACCTCGTCGTCCTGTGCGATATCTCGGGCTCCATGTCCGATTACAGCCGCATGGTGCTTCATTTCGTGCATGCGGTGACGAACCGCAAGGGTCAGGGCTGGGCGCGGGTTCATGCCTTCACCTTTGGCACGCGGTTGACCAATATCACCCGCCATCTCGCCACCCGTGACGTCGACGCCGCCCTGAAGGCCGCCGGGGCCGAGGCGCAGGATTGGGCGGGGGGAACGCGGATCGGCCTGGCGCTGCACCGCTTCAACCGCGACTGGTCGCGCCGGGTGCTGGGGCAGGGGGCGGTGGTTCTGATCATCTCGGACGGCCTTGACCGCGACGACAGCGGCGTCCTCTCGCGGGAGATGGAGCGGCTGCATCTCTCCTGCCGCCGACTGATCTGGCTGAACCCGCTGCTGCGCTGGACGGGCTTTGCCCCGAAGGCCGCGGGGATTCGCGCCATGCTGCCCCATGTCGACAGCTTTCGCGCCGGTCACTCGATCGCCTCGCTCGAAGCGCTTGGCCGGGCGATCTCGGATCCCGGGGATCAGGGCGAAAAGGCGCGGCTGATGGCGCTGATCCGGGCTGGCTAGGCGGCGGGTCGCCTAAGTTTCGTCCTGACCGAGGCTTGTTATCGCATAACAGCTGCTTTGGCGCTTATTTGGGCAGGCAAGGGCCCCGGCCCGGACCGCGCCAAGGCGATCCGGCGGTGTGTCGGGCCCGCTGAATGAGGATAAGGTATGAGAAAGCTCCTGATTTCCACGACCGCGCTGTCGGTGGCGATGAGTTCGTTCCACACGCTGCCCGCCCGCGCGCAGACACTGGCGGAAGATGGCTCTGTCATCGGACCGGATGGATCGGTGCTCTGCGCCCCGACCGCCGACGCGCCCTGCGATCTTCAGGCGATCATCGATCAGTTGAACGAAGCCGAAGCGGCAGCCCAGCCGAGGCGGAAGCCGCGGCACAGGCGGAGGCGGAAGCTGCCGCTCAGGCGGAAGCGGAAGCTGCCGCTCAGGCGGAAGCGGAAGCTGCCGCGCAGGCGGAAGCGG
>JAAURK010000090.1 GCA_012032275.1 Tabrizicola sp. | reverse complement strand
CGCCCAGTACCTCGTCTACACGGACGGACGCCGGCTCGATGCTCAGCTCGCCCCCGGCGAGTTCGACGAGGCACGCAAGGTGTTGCAGGGGACAGGGATACCGCCGCAGATCGCTGCGGTGATCCGCCCGCGCCCGCGACCCGCCACCCTGACAGGAGCCGCACCATGACCTTCCGCTCATCCCTTCTGGCTCTGGCGTCCGGCCTCTGGCCTCTGGCCGCGCTGGCCGAACCGCAGTCGGCGTTCGACTGCTCGCAGCACGAGTTCTCGACCCTTCCTGCCGTCGAAGGATCGGACGGCGTCTTCTACCGGGTGCAGTCCGACCTTCGTCTGCAGCATCCGATGGACGACATCATCGTCGAGCGGCTGGCCGAGCTTTCGCAGACGCTGGCAGAGGGCGGCACGACGCTGATCTTCGTGAACGTGCCGACGAAGGGCCAGGGGATGCCCGGCTACCTGCCCGAACGGGCGGCGGAATACGGCTTTGACCAGAAGATGATCGACGCCAACTATCTGGATGTGGTCGATCGGCTAACCGCAGCCGGGGTCGTCGCGCCCGATCTGATGACGGCGCTGCGGGCGGCACCAGAGGGTCAGCGCGTCTTTTTCGGAACCGATTTCCACTGGACCCCGGATGGCGCGCGTCTGGCGGCAGAGGAAATCGGCAAGGTGATCCGGAACCATCCGGCCTATCAAGGCGTCACACCGGTGCCATTCGAGACGGTCGAGCTGCCGGAAGAGGTGGCCTTTTCCGGCATGCGGCGAGAGTTGCAGGGCTTTTGCACCCTGCCGCTGCCCGAGGTCCGGTCCAAGGCCTATCGGACCACGCGCGCCGCCGATCCCGGCGCCGTCGACGATGCGTCGGATATCTTCGCCGATGCCCCGGCGCAGGGCGAGGGCACGCTGGACATCTTCGGCACGGGCGAGGCGGAGGCGACGCTGGTTCTGGTCGGCACCTCGTTTTCCGACAGCCCGATCAACAACTTCGCGGGTTTCCTTTCGGAATATTCCGGGATCGAAGTAGTGAATTACGCGATCACCGGCGGCAACCAGTTCGGCTCGATGACCTCGTATCTGACCTCGACCGATTTCGCCGAGAACCGTCCGACCTTCCTGATCTGGGAAAACCCGATCTACAACAGTCTGGCCCAGTATGGGCCTTTGCCGATGGACGAGCTGGTCGCAGCGGCCGGTGCGCCCTGCGAGACACCGCTTGAGGCCGCTTCTGATGGCGCGCGTTCGCTGACCGCCGCGCTGGAGCCTGAAAGCCTGAAGCCGGGTGATGCGCTTCTGTTCGACTTTGGCGGCGAAGGCCCGCGCGAGATCGTCGCCAGATTCACCTCTGCTTCCGGAATTGACCGAACCGTCCGGATCGACCGTGGCGACCGTCTGCGCGCCACAGGCCGGTTCTTTCTGCGGGTCACGCCCTACTGGCTGCCCGATCTGACCAGCGTGTCGGTCGAATTCGACCGACCGCTGACCGATGGCTCTGCCATCAAACTGTGCCCAACGCGTAAAGGAGATAAATCATGACGTGTTTTCGTTCGACACTGCCGGTTCTGGTGATGGCGCTTGCCGCGCCGGTCGCACTTGCCCAGGATGCCGGGCTTTACGAGAATGTCGCCAACCCCGATGCGACATTTGTCCGCGTTGTCGATGCGGGGACGGAAGTGGCGATCATCCAGAACGCCAGTTTCGACAGTGTCGAAAGCGGCGTCACGCCCTATGTGGTGATCGACGGGGAAACCGAAGTGAAGATCGTCTCGGGCGAGACGACGGTGACCGAAGCGGTCAAACCGGCCACGTTCTACAGCTTTGTCGTCGGCGCGGATGGAACCAGCGCGCTGATCACCGACAAGATCACCAACAATCCCGCGCAGGCCGATGTGACGTTCTACAACCTGTCCGACATCCCTTCGGCTGATCTTTACGTGCCGCAGGCCAAGGCGGTTGCGATCGAGGGAGTGGCCGCGAACGACGGCGGCTCGGTCGCGCTGAAGGCGCCGCTGACGCTCGATTTCGAGGTGCGGCAGGGCGAGGAGGTTCTGGCCAGCCTTTCGGCGATCGACCTCAAGCGCCGTGCCGGTGTGGCCATCGTCTTCAGCGGAACCGCCGGAGCCTATGAAGTGACCGCAGCCCCGAACGCAGTTGCCAAATGAGCCTCTTGAAAGGATAAGACATGCGCCGCGCCGCCGCCCTTTCCATCCTGATGCTTGCCCCCGCAGTGCCGGGGGTCGCGCAGGAGACGGTCGATCTGGTCTTCGAACCTCCTGTCATCGCATCGGAACCGATCTGCGTGCCTCAGGTCGCGGACGAGGTGCTGATCGCGAAATGGGAAGGCTATGACGGCGCGGTGCTGCCTGCGGGCGACACGAATCTCATCAAGCGCGAACTGCGCCGGTTGATCGAGATGGATGCGGCGCGCTGGTTCGACGTGGTTGCCGCGGCGCAGGCGCAACTCCAGACGGTCGATCCCAGCTATTCGGACGCCAATGTGCTGATCGACCGGATCGAACTTCTGATCGCCGCCGGCCGCCTGAAGGAGCTTGGCGCAGAGCAGCTGGTGCCGAAACTGCTTCTTGTCGACCTGTCGCAGACGCCCAGGGCGCAGGTGCTTCTGGCGGGCTATCTGATGCGCGGCATGGGGATCGCGAAGGATGACAAGAAGGGCGAGGAGATGATGGTGTCGGCGGCCTATGGGGGCAATGCCGATGCGATCCTGGCGCTTGTGCAGCGCGACATCGCGGGCAATCCGGCACCCGGCTGGGACGTGCCCCGCGATCTTGCCGTGACGATGGCCTTCGGCGCGCTGGTCGGGCGGCTTGACCCGCTGATCTGCGACCGGGTGAACCGCATCGCCCGGGAATACAAGAACGGCGATATCGTGACCCGCGATCCGCTGCTCTCGGAACGCTGGTTCCGCTTTGCCGCCGATCTTGGCGATGCGGTTTCGGCCTGGCGGGTGGCCGAGATCCATCTGCGGTCCGAGGATATCCCGAAAGACAACAAACTGCTTCTGCGCTATCTGACCAAGGCGGCCGAAGGGGGCCTGCCCTATGCGCAGGTGGCGCTTGCCAAGGTCCAGGCCACCGGGGCGCTGGTTCCCAAGGATCCTCTTCTGGCCGATGAAACCTACCGCATCGCCGCGGCGGATTGGCCCCCGGCAAAGGCAAGCCGCGCCTTGTTCCTGCAGGAACAGTCGCGGCTCGATCCAAGCTGGACGCCCAAGTATCAGGCCGCGCTCAGGGCATTGGTGGCAACCGAAAAGGCGCCGGCATGGGCCTTGATGGCGGAGGCCGACCGGATCCTGGCCGAGAAGGGCCGTTGGGCGGGCGAGGCCGAGGCGAAGGCGCTTCTGGAGCGCGCACTGGCGCAGGGAGAGCTGAGCGCCGAGGAAAAGCTGACCAAGGTGGATTTCCGCACGGCCCGCTCGCCTGCCGAGTTCTATGCCGTCATGGACCGCCTGATCCAGGTCATGGTGTCAAGCGGCAATGTCGATCCGATGCTCGAACTTTCGAACGCCTTCATCTGCCGTGCGCCGAACGCGCCTCAGGTGGCCGAGGCGGATTACTGGGGGCAGGTATCGGAATCGACGGCCACGCTTACGGTCGATTTCACCCCGGAAGATCTGGAGCGTCTGGCGCAGACCCCCGATCCCATCGCAGAGGCGGAACTGCAGACCCAGGCGTTGACCGGCCGGGCCACGGCAATCGCGCAATATCTGGTGCTGCTGGATGTTCAGGAGGCGCCGCCGGAAAAGCGCGCCTTCTGGGAAAGCTATGCGCTGCGTTTTCCGGGGGCGCTGACCGCGCGGGCCGCGTTGAAGGAGAAGGCGGCCCGCACGCCCGCCGCGCGCGAGGAGGCGCTGGAGCTTTTTCGCAAGGCCATCAAGGCCGGAGAGGTGACCGGCGGCAAGCAGTTTGCCGAGGCATTGCTTGAAGAAGGCTTCGTGACCGACGCAAGCCGGGCCGAGGCGCTCGCCGTGCTTTTGCCGCTGGCCGAGCGTGGCATGGGCGATGCGATGGAGATGTTGCCGATCGCCGATCCGGCCCAGTTCCCCTCGCTTGACGCGGTGTTCAAGGCATATGGCCCGGTGATCGACGCACGGGGCGATTTCGATGCCCTGCTGCTTGCCCTGCCGCGGTTGACGGAACCCGCGCGGTTTGACGATTACCTGACGCGTGCCTCTGCGATCACCGCCTGCACATTCGACGAGGCACTCCGGCTGGCCGATACCGTCGGCAAGGCCGGTGACCGCGCGATGTTCGAAAGATGGGTGCGGATCGCGGATTACCTTGCCGGAACGAAGGATGCACAGCTTGCCGATCTGGGCGATCTTCTTGCCCGCCACGGCAATGACGCCGATGCCGGGGCGATGCTGGCCTACTACGAGGCGGCGCGTGAGGGCGGCAGCAGGACGGCCGTCCACAGGCTGCTGAACATCTATTCGCGCCGCAACGCGCCGCAATATGATCCGCAGGTTTCGGCCGAATTGTTCGTGGATCTGGTGCAGCTCAGCGCGCCGGAAGAGCTTCCCGCGACGCTTGGCCGGTTGCGCACGACGACGCCCGAGATCAAGGCCATCGCTTACAAGTCCATCGACGAGACCAGCCTTTATCTGGAGGCCGCGCAGTCGGGCAATGCTGTGGCGATGCGGGAATATGCCATCCTTCTGCGGTCTGCGGCGGGCACTCCGGCCGATGTCCTTGAATCGACCGACTGGCTGCGCAAGGCTGCCGATGCCGGGGATGCCCGGGCCATGATCGAACTCGCCGATGCGCTTGTCTTCGGGATCGGCGTCGATCCCTCTCGCGAGGACGCCATTGCGTGGTTGGAAAAGGCGGCCGATCTTGGCGATCAGGATGCGTCTGCGCGGCTGCGGACGCTTGATCTTTCATCGGAGGCGGGCCAATGACGAAACTTGCTCTGGCACTTGGCTTCTCGCTCGCGCTGGGGGCGGTGGGCCCTGTCCTGGCGCAGGATGACACTGCGGCGGAAGAAGAGACCCCGAAAGCGCCCGCCTGCATCGATCCGGTCGACCCGGTGATCGCGCTCAACTATGGCAGCCGCTACCAGGACGGCAGCGAAGGGCGCAGCGATGTGGACGAGGACAGCAATGCCGAGGTGACGAAGGCGCTGAAGCCGGTGGATGGGTTCATCGCCGATCTTGCCCGGCTGACCGATTATCTGCAGGCGGATACCGAAGAAGACACCTCGCTGGCCGAGATCGAGGACAGGCTCGCACTGGCCAATTGCGTGATCGACCGCATCGATGAATGGGCCAGCGCCGATGCGTTGAGCGACCTTGCCACCCCGAACGCGCGGCTTTCGGCGCCAAGCCGGGTCGGCGGCATCGCGTTTGCCTATGCCGCGGTGCGCGACCGGGTCGCCGCAGACGAGCGGACGGCGCGGATCGACACCTGGTTTCGGGACCGGGCGGCGCAGACCATGACCTTTTTCGACACCGACGCCCCGACACGGGCCAGCCGCAACAACCTGCGCGCCTGGGCGGGGCTTGCGGTGGCGCGGGTCGGGCTGACCCTTGACGACGCAGCGCTGATGGACTGGGGCGCGGCTTCGGCGATGCTGGTCGCCTGCGAGGCCAATGCCGACGGAAGCCTGCCGAACGAGATGTGGCGCGGCCGCCTTGCGCTGCATTATCAACTGCATGCGGTTGCGCCGCTGGTCGTGACGGCGGCCCTCCTCAACGAAAAGCGACCGGGCCTTTTCGAGCAATGCGACCGGGCCATTCCACGGATCGTGGAGTTCACCCTCGCCGGACTGGCCGATCCCGCGCCGGTGGAAGAGATCACGGGGAAGGAGCAATCGGTCGGCGGGCCGGACGATCCGCCGCGCGATTTCGAACTGGCCTGGGCTGAGGCCTATCTGCGGTTCAACGAATCGGAGGATCTGCGCGCGAGGATTGCCGAAGTGGAAAAGCTCGGAAACTCCAAGCTTGGCGGCGACCAGCGGCTGTTGTGGTGACCCCGGTCGCGGCTAACCGCCTGCCAGACCGATGGTTTTCAGCGCGGCGGTGATCTCGTCCAGGCTTCCCGGATCGTCGATCGTGGCCGGCATCTTCCAGCTGTGTCCGTCGGCGATCTTCACCATGGTGCCGCGAAGGATCTTGCCGGAGCGGGTCTTCGGCAGCCTTTCCACGACGACGGCGCGCTTGAAATCGGCGACGGGACCGATCTTGTCGCGGACGAGCGCCACGCATTCGGCCACCACATCGGCATGATCGCGGCCTGCCCCCTTGTTCAGGCACAGAAAGCCCAGCGGTGACTGGCCCTTCAGCGCATCGGCCACGCCGATGACCGCGCATTCCGCCACATCGCGATGGCCTGCCAGAACCTCTTCCATCGCACCGGTCGAGAGCCGGTGTCCCGCCACGTTGATCACGTCATCGGTGCGGGCCATGATGTAAAGATAGCCGTCCTCGTCCAGATAGCCCGCATCGCCGGTTTCGTAATATCCCGGAAAATGGCTGAGATAGCTCTTGTGAAAGCGGTCCTCGGCGTTCCAGAGCGTGGGCAGCGTTCCCGGCGGCAGCGGCAGTCTTATCGCGATCGCACCAAGGGCGCCGGACGACAGCGGGTGACCGCCCTCGTCCAGAACGTGGACGTCATAGCCCGGCATCGGCACCGAGGGCGAGCCGATCTTGACCGGCAGCGCCTCGATCCCCAGTGGATTTGCGGCAATCGCATAGCCGGTCTCGGTCTGCCACCAATGGTCGATCACCGGCACCTTCAGATGGCGCTGCGCCCATTCGATCGTATCGGGATCGGCGCGCTCTCCGGCGAGGAAGAGCGCCTTGAGGCTGGGGCGGTCATAGCTTGCTGCAATCGCGCCATCCGCATCGTCGCGCTTGATCGCGCGAAGGGCGGTGGGCGCGGTGAAAAAGCTTTTCACCTTATGTTCGTGGATCACCCTCCAGAAGGCACCGGCATCGGGCGTGCCGACGGGCTTGCCCTCATAGACGATGGTGGTGCAGCCTGCGATCAGCGGACCATAGCAGATATAGCTGTGACCGACGACCCAGCCCACGTCCGATGCCGCCCAGAACACATCGCCCGGCGCGCAATCATAGATCGCCTTCATCGTCCAGTTCAGGGCCACGAGATGCCCCGCCGTCGGCCGGACAACGCCTTTCGGGGCACCCGTCGTGCCCGAGGTGTAAAGGATGTAGGCCGGATGATTGCCTTCGACGGCGACGCAGTCGGCGGGGACAGCATCCGCCTGAAACGCGTGCCAGTCATGATCCCGGCCCGCAATCAGCTTTGCAACCTCTTGATCGCGCTGGAAGATCACGCAGAAATCCGGCTTGTGGCTGGCCATGTCGATTGCCGCGTCGAGAAGCGGCTTGTAGTGGACGGTGCGGGTCGGCTCGATCCCGCAGGAGCCCGCGATGATCGCCTTCGGCGTGCAATCGTCGATCCTGACTGCAAGCTCGGCCGCCGCGAAACCGCCGAAGACGACGGAATGGATCGCGCCCAGCCGGGCCGTGGCGAGCATTGCCTCCAGCGCCTCGGGCACCATCGGCATGTAGATGATGACCCGGTCGCCCTTCGTCACCCCGCGTGCCTTCAACGCCCCCGCCAGCCGCGCGACACGCTCTTGCAGTTCGAAATAGGTGATGACCCGCTTTGTTCCAGTCACCGGGCTGTCATGGATGATGGCCGCCTGATTGCCGCGGCCCGCAGCCACATGGCGGTCGACCGCGTTCCAGCAGGTATTGACCCTGGCGTCGGTGAACCATTCATAGAACGGCGCGCGCGAGGCATCGAGAGCCTTCCGGGGTTGCGTGACCCAGTCTATTCCATCGGCGGCGGAGAGCCAGAAGCTTTCCGGGTCTTGCTGCCATTGCTGATAGACTTGCGCGTAGCTCATCGCGATTTCCTCCTGACTATGTCTCCTCCCGCCCGTGTTACGGCATAGCTCGGCGGTGTTGCAACGCTGTTACCGGGAACAGGAGCGAGGTGCTGCGCGGGATGCGCACGTTGGGGAGGGCAGGGGCCTGCCGATGCATCGCGATGCCATGCGCGACGATCCTTGAAAGGGAGGCGAAATCGACCGGTCGGGAAACAGGTCAGCTTGCCCTCTCCCGCCGCAACCAGAGCCAGCCGCGGATCCCCGAAATGCTGAGCAGCAGGGCGAAGATTGGTATCAGAGCATAGTACGTGGGCAAAAACGCGATCAGCAGTGTCAGCAGCGGCAGCGTGACAACGCTTGCGAACGGTACCAGATAGCTGCGCCCGCCCCGCAGCAGAAAACCAGCGGTGACAAGAAGGATACTGGACGCTGCAAGGACCAGAGGAACGGTCAAGTCCCCCTCACTTGGCGCGTCGGTCATCAGCGTGATCGCGGCGACAGCAAAATTGAACCCGATCAGAACCATCGGCAGACCGGCCATTCGCACCGCTTCATGCGCGCTTGCCCGGTCGGTGACATCAATCCAGTATCCGAAGCGATTGGTTGGCATCCGCTTCACCCATAATGCGCGACGGGCGTTCCCGCGATGGCGGACATGTTCAGAAGTCCTCGCGCGGTGATGGCCGGGGTGACGACATGGGCCTTGTTGCCATCCCCATCAGGATCGGCCCGACCTCAAGCCCCCCGGCCTTCATCTTCAGGATGTTGCGCACGCCCGATGCGGCGTCTGCGGAGGCAAAGACCAGCACATTCGCGGCCCCTTCGTAGCGCGAGCCTGGCAGCAGCCGGTCGCGCAGCGACTGGTCGAGGGCCGCGTCGATGTTCATCTCTCCCTCATAGCAGAAATCGGGTTCGCGGGCGTCAAGCCGTTCCATCGCCTCGCGCATCCGGCGGGCATTGCCGTTGTCCATGTTGCCGAACTGGCTTTGCGTGCACAGCGCGATCTTCGGCGTCAATCCGAACCGGCGGACATGCCGGGCCGCGCCGATCACCGTATCGGTGATCTGCTCGGGCGTCGGTTCGGCATGCACATGGGTGTCGGCGATGAAGAGCGGCCCGTCCTCCAGAATCATCATGCTGAGGGCGGCGACAGGGTGCAGGCCGCCGCGGGCGAGGATCTGGCGCACATATCCCAGATGCCAGAGAAACTGGCCAAGCGTGCCGCAGATCATGCTGTCGGCCTCGTCGCGATGCACCATGACGGCGGCGATGGCGGTGGCATTTGTGCGCATGATGGCGCGGGCGATATCGGGTGTGACGCCGCGACGGGCCATCAGATCGTGATAGGTGCCCCAGTAATCGCGGTAGCGGTGATCGTTTTCGGGGTTCACCAGATGAAAATCCTTGCCCGGCCGGATCGGCAGCCCATAGCGTTCGCAGCGCGCTTCGACGACCTCGGGCCGGCCGATCAGGATCGGCAGGTCGGTGGTTTCCTCCAGCATGGCATTGGCGGCGCGCAGCACCCGCTCATCCTCGCCCTCGGCAAAGACGATGCGGCGGGTCGCGGTGCGGGCAGCTTCGAAGACCGGACGCATCAGCAGCGCGGATTTGAAGACCGAACCGTCCAGCTGGCGCTTGTAGGCGTCGAGATCGGCGATCGGGCGCATGGCGACGCCGGTTTCCATCGCGGCCCGGGCCACGGCGCTGGCGACGACGCCCATCAGGCGGGGATCGAAGGGCTTCGGGATCAGGTAATCCGCGCCGAAGGACAGCGTCTCTCCGTGATAGGCGGCGGCGGCCTCGGCGCTGGTCGTGGCGCGGGCGAGGGCGGCGATCCCGTCGATGCAGGCCAGCTCCATCGCATCGTTGATCTCGGTCGCGCCGACATCGAGCGCACCGCGGAAGATGAACGGGAAGCAAAGCACGTTGTTGACCTGATTGGGAAAATCCGACCGGCCCGTGGCGATGATCGCTTCGGGAGCCACCGCCCGCGCCGCATCGGGTAGGATTTCCGGCGTCGGGTTTGCAAGCGCAAAGATGATCGGCTTCGGCGCCATCCGGGCAACCATTTCGGGTGTCAGCACCCCGGGGCCGGAGAGGCCGAGAAAAAGGTCCGCACCGGCGATGACCTCGCCAAGCGCGGCGGGCGCGGTGCCTTGCGCGAAGGCATTTTTCTGCGCCGTCATCTGCGCGGTTCGGCCCTCATAGACCAGTCCTTCAAGATCGCAGAGCCAGATATTGCGGCGCTGAACGCCAAGCTTGACCAGCATCTCGAGGCAGGCGATGCCGGCAGCCCCGCCGCCGGTGGACACCACCTTGATCTCGTCGAACCGCTTGCCGGACACGATCAGCGCATTCGTCGCCGCAGCACCGACGACGATTGCCGTGCCATGCTGATCGTCGTGAAAGACCGGAATGTTCATCCGCTCGCGGCAAAGCGCTTCGACGATGAAGCAATCGGGGGCCTTGATGTCCTCAAGGTTGATCGCGCCGAAAGTGGGTTCCAGCGCGCAGACGATATCGGCCAGCTTTACCGGATCGGGTTCGTTCAGCTCGATGTCGAAACAGTCGATATTGGCGAATTTCTTGAAGAGGACGGCCTTGCCCTCCATCACCGGTTTCGAGGCCAGCGCCCCGATATTGCCAAGCCCCAGCACCGCGGTGCCGTTGGTGACCACGGCCACGAGATTGCCCCGGCTGGTATAGCGCGAGGCGGTGTTCGGGTCGGCCTTGATTTCCAGACAGGCCTCGGCCACCCCGGGGAATAGGCCCGGGCAAGGTCACGGCCATTTGCAAGCGGTTTGGTCGCGCGGATCTCCAGCTTTCCCGGTTTGGGAAACTCGTGGTAATCCAGCGCCGCCTGACGGGCGTTGTCTTGCCGTATCTCGTCCATCGTCCCCTCCGCCGATTTTTGTTTAGCCTTAAACCATTTTCTTCCACCCGCCAATCCTTCGCCGCAGCGGCTGTCAGGACACAGCTTGCAAAACGGGCGGTCGACCGTCACCATGCGACCAATCGATGGGGAACACCATGACCGACACGCGCGCCGAAATCCGTCTGCCGACAACCGAGCTGCGCGACGATCTGCCTTTCTACACCAGAACATTGAAGATGCGGCTCGACATGATCTATCCGGCCGACAACCCGGAGGTCGCGGTGCTGTCGGGCCATGGCCTGCGGCTGCGGATCGAGAAGGCGCGGCGGAGGCGCCGGGCACGCTGCGCATCCTGACCGACGATCCCGACGGCTTTGCCGGTGGCCAGCGCAGCCTGACCGCGCCGAACGGAACGCGGATCGAGATCGACGAACTGAACCCGCCGGTCGTGTTGCCGGTGACCGAACATGCCTTCGTCGTCCGCCGTCTGGCCGATCAGGCGCCCTGGGTGATCGGCCGGGCCGGGATGCATTACCGTGATCTGGTGCCAAGCCGTCTGGGCGGCGCGATGATCGCCAGCCACATCCGCATCCCCGACGGCGGCCCCGTGCCTGACATGGTGCATTTCCACAAGGTTGGGTTCCAGCTCATCTTCTGCATCCGGGGCTGGGTCGATGTCATCTACGAGGATCAGGGCGACCGCATCCGTCTCGCTGCGGGGGATTGCTTCATCCAGCCACCCGAAATCCGGCACCGGGTGCTGGAGGCATCTGAGGGGATCGAGGTGATCGAGATCGGCGTTCCGGCCGATCATGTGACCGAGATCGACCACGCGATGACGCTGCCCACGCCCCATCTGCGGCCCGACCGGGAATGGCAGGGCCAGCGCTTCGTGCATAACGTGGGGGCGAGGGGCGTCTTCGCGCCGTTCCGAATTCCGGGGTTCGAGGCGCGCGACACGACGATCCACGCGAACACGCGGGGACTTGCGTCGGTCATGGTGGCGCGGCCGGTCGCCCCGGCTCCCTGGACGGTGCATGAGGGCGATATCCTCTTTTCCTTCGTGATGGCGGGGGAGATGACGCTGGAGGGCGAGGGCAAGCCGCCGTTCCGGCTTTCGCCCGGCGATGCCTTCGTGATCCCGCCGGGTCTGGCCACCCGCTACGGCGAGACGACGCCGGACCTGCAGCTGCTGGAAGTGTCGCTTCCCGGCAATCCGCGGACCCGCGCGGTCAGCCCGCTTGCATAACCGGCCGCCGCGGCACACACTCCGGCCCGATGGTAAAGGAGGAGGCTTCGATGTCGCTTCTCGATGCGGCGAAAGCGGTGAGGGAGAATGCCTATGCGCCCTATTCCCAGTTCAAGGTGGGCGCCGCGCTGCGGGCCACTTCCGGCCGGATCTACAGCGGCTGCAATGTCGAGAATGTCGCCTATCCGGAGGGCACCTGCGCCGAGGCAGGGGCAATTGCCGCGATGATCGCCAGCGGCGACCGGCGGGTCGCCGAGGTTCTGGTCGTCGCGAACAGCCCGAGCCCGGTGCCGCCCTGTGGCGGCTGTCGCCAGAAGATCGCCGAATTTGCCGATGAGGATGTGAAGGTCACGCTGTGCACGATGGACGGCCGCCAGCGGGTGATGACGGTGGCCGAACTGCTTCCCGGCCGGTTCGACAGCTCGCACATGGACCGGGGATGATGGACGCACGATCGGTCATCGCGACGATCCGCGACGGCGGGCAGCCCACGGCCGAAGCGCTGCGCTGGTTCGCCGAAGGGCTTGCATCGGGTGCGGTGACGGATGCGCAGGCCGGGGCCTTTGCGATGGCGGTGCTTCTCAAGGGGCTTGGCGAGCAGGGCCGTGTCGCGCTGACCCGGGGGATGCGCGACAGCGGCAAGGTTCTGGCCTGGGATCTTCCGGGGCCGGTGGTCGACAAGCATTCGACCGGGGGCATTGGCGACAGTGTCTCGCTTCTGCTTGCCCCGGCGCTTGCGGCATGCGGGGCTTATGTGCCGATGATCTCGGGCAGGGGGCTTGGCCATACCGGCGGCACGCTTGACAAGCTGGAGGCCATTCCGGGGTTCCGCACCGGCCTTGCCGAGGATGTCTTGCGCGCGCAGATGGGCAGCGTCCACTGTGCCATTGTTGCGGCCAGCGCCGATCTTGCCCCGGCCGACAAGCGGCTTTATGCGATCCGCGACATTTCCGGCACGGTCGAAAGCATCGATCTCATCACTGCGTCGATCTTGTCGAAAAAGCTTGCGGCCGGGCTTGAAGCCCTTGTTCTCGATGTGAAATGCGGCTCGGGTGCGTTCATGAAGACGCCCGCGCGGGCCGAGGCGCTGGCGCGCGCGCTGGTCAGTACGGCGCAGGGTGCGGGGTGCATGACCACGGCGCTGATCACCGATATGAGCCAGCCGCTGGCAACGGCGGCGGGCAATGCGCTTGAGGTGATCGAGGTGATGGAGACGCTGACCGGCACGTCGGTCAACGGTGCGCTTTGGGATGTAACGGCGGCACTGGGCGGCGAGGCCCTGGCGCTGGCCGGGCTCGCCGCCGATGCCGATGACGG
>JAAURK010000089.1 GCA_012032275.1 Tabrizicola sp. | reverse complement strand
CGGCCCTCGGGAACATCCCACCTGCCGAGTTTGCCACCAAAATCAGACTAGAAATGATGGCCGCATAGGCCCAGAAAGCAAACCAAGGGCTCTCCCCAACCCTGGAGGGAAGACGGGGCTCAGGTCACGGGACATCGCCTCATCACGAGCAACACGGTAGTCAGGAGACCTGCGAATAAGGGCCTCCGCTGCAACAAAGTCTGCTTCGTTGGTAATGCGCGTGGCTGTTCTTACCGTATTGTGTGTCCCGCCTGTGACACCATCAGTCGTAGTGCCCGTGATTGGATCAATGCCGCGCAAAACGCGACCTTCCAGCATTTGGCGCGTCACCGCACCTTCATGGCGCTGAGGCCCGTGCCCCTGGGCTTCAAGCTCTGCGAAACGGCTTGCGATCAGCGCAACTACCTCACGGCGGCGCGGGCTGATCATGCCATCCAGTCGCGCGCGTCCTGCGCGCAGGGCGTTCAAAGCTGCTGTCGGCCGCAGGCGGGTCAGGTTGATCCCGAGCTTTGCCGCACCTGCCGTGAACGCAGTCCCGCCGAGCAGAACCGACGCATCAAGGTAGGCCACATCTTCGTAGGCGCGCAGCAAAGCCTCTTCACTGGTCAGGCCCAGGCGGTATTCAAGGTCAAGCAAGCGAAGCTCTGCGTGCTGCGCTTCGAAATATGCAACCGCCTCTTCGGCGATCTGCTCGGCCGTCTCCCGATCTATCTCCGCCAACCGTTCAAGCGCATCAAGGATATTCTGTCGCGCGGTCTGGCGTTCCCTTTCTTCCTCCTCTCTGATGACGCCGAAGAGACGCCGGTATCCGAGATAGGAGAACCGGAGCACATCGTAGATGCTTGTGACCGCGCCGACCAGAGCGTCCTCACCGGCTCGCGCCAGGCCTCTGCCTTGTGTATCCGATATCTCTACAACTGATCGTGGCGGTGCTTCAAAGTTCGGTCGACCCGATCGGAGCCTCCGGGAGCCATCATTGCGACCAAACGCCTGCGCGCCCTACTTCACCGGGCTTTTGTAAGTCATCCGTCTGACCGTGCCGGTCTTGGAGCGCATGAGGATCGTTTCCAGCGTCACCCAGCCGGGCTCGCGCTTGATCCCGGCCAGAAGCGAGCCGGAGGTGACGCCGGTTGCCGCGAAGATCACATCCGCGCGGACGAGGTCGTCGCGGGTATAGACGCGGTCGAAATTCGTGATGCCGGCCTTGCGGGCGCGGGCTTTCTCGTCTTCGTTGCGGAAGAGGAGCTTGCCGAAGAACTGGCCGCCCATGCATTTCAGCGCGGCGGCGGCGAGCACGCCTTCCGGGGCGCCGCCCGAGCCCATGTACATGTCGATGCCGGTGATCTCGGGCTCGGCGCAGTGCATCACGCCCGCGACATCGCCGTCGGTGATCAGCCGGATCGCGGCGCCGGTGGAGCGGACCTCGGCGATCAGATCCTCATGCCTTGGCCGGTCAAGAATGCAGACGGTGATGTCTTCGGTAGAACAGCCCTTCGCCGAGGCAAGCGCCGATACCCGTTCGGACGGGCCCATCGACAGCGTCACTGTGCCGGGTTTCAGGCCGGGGCCGATGGCGAGCTTGTCCATATAGACGTCGGGCGCATGAAGAAGCGTGCCGCGCGGGGCATGGCGATCACGGTCAGCGCGTTCGGCATGTCCTTGGCGGTGAGCGATGTGCCTTCAAGCGGATCAAGCGCGATGTCGACGGCGGGGCCTTTGCCGGTGCCGACCTCCTCGCCGATGAACAGCATCGGCGCCTCGTCGCGTTCGCCCTCGCCGATGACGACGACCCCGGCGATATCCAGTAGGTTGAGCTGATCGCGCATCGCGTTGACGGCAGCCTGGTCAGCGGCCTTTTCATCCCCCCGCCCGATCAACCCGGCCGAGGCGAGCGCCGCCGCCTCCGACACCCGGGCGAGACCGAGCGACAGCATGCGGTCCTGAAATTGCTTGACGTCAGACATGATCTCTCCTGGAACCGGTTTCTCGGTCTGGTCTAGCCGTGCGTTTCTGCGGCGGCAAGCGTGGTGACGCTAACGGCCCGTCAGCGGCCAAAGCCGAGCGTATCGCGGCGGGCAAGGAGGGCGGCGTAACAGGCGTCAAGGCCTTCGGCGGTGGTGCGGCTGGCGAGGGAGGCGCGATCCTGACGGGGCCGGATCAGCGTGAAGAGACCCCGGTCTGACGCGGCATAGGCGACCGGTTCAAGGACATCGACGAAGGGTTGCCACTGGGCGAAGCTTCCGAAGGGCTGGCCGGGATAGACGAGCACCGCGGTTTCGCAGGTGGCGAGACTCTCGGGGCAATGTGCCTGGCAGAGGCGGGCCACGGGAAGGAATTCGGCCCTTGCCATCAGCACCTCGCGCGCGCGGGCGGCGGTGGCAGCGGGGGTAGGGATGTCGTCCCCGGCGAAGCCGAACCAGACGGCCCGAACGGCGCGGGCGTCTTCGATCCGGGCCTCGGTGTCGGCGGCGGAAAGACCCGTGCCTGCAAGGGGGCTGCCGATGATGTCGAAGATCCGGGGCTCGGACTCCAGAAGATGGACATAGGTGACCCAGCCGACGAGGCGGTCCTCGCGCATCAGCGACAGAAGGCGGGCGGCTTCCTCCAATGCCGGGCCGTCCTGGTAGACGGCGTCGAGCATGCGACCAGAAAGGGCGAAGGCGCCCAGCATGACGGGCATGTCGTCAGAGAGAAGCTCGGGCGGAAGATCGCCGCGTCCGCCGGTCTGGTTGACCCAGCCGGACAGCAGGGTCGCGGCCTTTTCGGATTCGCCTGCCGCCAGAAGGCCCGCGGCGCGGTCGGGAAGGTCGTCGGCGGAGTCGATATAGCCGCCGTTCCAAAGGGCGGTTGGTCCGTGCGCCGCGGCTGCGGCATCCTGGGCCTTGATCCCGCCGACCATGCGCTGGGCGTTCTTCTCTTTGAGGTTTCCCTGGGGCGGGACCCATTGCAGGGCAAGCGGCAGGGTGACAAGGGCGGCCGCGTTGCCCGCTTCGGCGAGTTCGCGAAGCGTGGTGACGGCGGCGGGGTCGTCCTTGGTGAGGAGGGTGGCAAGGGCGGCCTGGAAGGCGGGGACTTTGGCGCCGTCCAGCATGTCGGCCTGCAGCGGGGAAGCGAGGGAAAAGCAGGTCGCAAGCAGGGCAAAGGACCTGGTCATCGGGAACCCTCCGGGATCAAATTCCCGCAATGGTCGTGCCTTCCGGCCCGGCTGTCAACGGGGTCAGACTTCCTCGATCCGGATGGCGACGGGCTGGCCGACCAGAACCCCGGTCGCCGCAAAACGTCCGGTGGCATGGGCGATGTCGGACGGGGCGGCCTTGTGGGTGACGATCAGGACCGGGGCATTGGCGCCCTGGTGACCGTATTGGCGCATCTGGTCGATGGAGATACCGGCCTCACCGAGGCAGGTTGCGATCTTTGCCAGCGCGCCGGGTTTGTCGATCAGCGTCATGCGCAGATAGTAGGGAGCGGGCGTGGCCGATCTGGCAGCCTGGGGCAGGGCGAGGCTGGCGGCAGGTTGGCCAAATGTGGGCACCCGGAAGCCGCGGGCAAGATCGATCACATCGGCCATCACGGCGCTGGCAGTCGGGCCCATCCCCGCACCGGCACCACGCAAAACGATCTGGCCGACGCTGTCACCTTCCAGCACCACCATGTTGGTCCCGCCCTGAAGCTGGCCGATCGGGCTGTCGGCGGGGACAAGACAGGGGGTCATCCGCTGTTCCAGCCCCCGGCCGGTCATCTGCGCGATGCCGAGGAGCTTGATCCGGTAGCCCATGTCCTCGGCCAGGCGGATATCGTCGATCGAGACGCTGCCGATCCCCTCCAGCTCGACCGCGCCGAAGGAAACCTGGGTTCCAAAGGCGATGGCGGCCAGAAGCGACAGCTTGTGGCCGGCGTCGATCCCGCCAACGTCAAGGTTGGGATCGGCCTCCAGATAGCCAAGCTGGCGGGCCTCTTCAAAGACCTGGTCATAGGGAAGCCCCGCCGACTGCATCCGGGTCAGGATGTAGTTGCAGGTGCCATTCATCACGCCCATCACGCGTTTGATCCGGTTCCCGGCGAGCCCCTCGGTCAGCGCCTTGATCGCAGGGATGCCCCCGGCGACGGCGGCTTCGAACCGGATCACCCGGCCAACCCCTTCGGCGGCCACGGCAAGGGCCTGGCCATGATGGGCGAGCAGCGCCTTGTTGGCGGTGACGACATCCTTGCCGGAGGCGATGGCTGCTTCGGTAGCCGCACGGGCGGGGCCGTCATGGCCGCCCATCACCTCGACCAGAACGTCGATATCCTCGCGGCGGGCGAGGCGGACGGGATCGGCCTCCCAGGCATAGGAGG
Source organism: Tabrizicola sp. (assembly GCA_012032275.1). Lineage (GTDB taxonomy): Bacteria > Pseudomonadota > Alphaproteobacteria > Rhodobacterales > Rhodobacteraceae > JAAURK01. Next base: position 9,101 of record JAAURK010000089.1, on the reverse strand, counting down.
AGAGATCGGCATCGCGGTTCCTTGTCCGGTCACGGGCGGAGACTGCAGTGATGGTGACAGCTCGCCCGGCGCGGGCCGCGATGAGATCGGCCTCGGCCTGGACGATCTTGACCACGCCGATGCCCACGGTGCCAAGACCGGCAAGACCAAGACGCAAGGGGGCGGCAGGCATGATGACCTCGACAGGCTGGTTGTTCCGACGTGTTGCCTGTTAGCGGTTCGTCCGGTCGCACGCAACGCCAACCACTCAGGCCCGGCCCGCCTCGATCGCGGTGGCGAGGCGCGCCCTCGTTTCCGGATCGAGGACCGGCCCGCGCATCAGGCCGCCCGTGCCCGCAGCCGCTCCGCGCGCGCCGCAAGCCCCGTCCGCCCGGCGGTCCGACGGGCTGTCGGCTTCCGCGAGAAGGCGGTCCAGCGGAACGAGCTCGGGCGCCGTGCTGCTGGCGGCGGGCGGAAAAGCCTCCAGTGCCGGAATGTCGGCGCAAGCGGAGACGAGGCCCAGAGCCAGCAACGCGCCATGGTATCCTCTGTGCCGCAACCCTCTGCCCCTTTCATCGGGCTCCAGTCTAGCCGGAGGCCAGCTGTTGGGAAAGCGGGGAATGCGTGTCAGAGTTCCGTCGGGCAGGGAGATGATATGAGGCAGATGCGACGATCGAAGCGCGGCCGCGTCACGATGAACTGATAGAATTCCTGATCATCCAGGCTTCCCGAATAGGCCATGATCAGGATGTTGAAACCGATATCGAACGCCGGTTCGTATTTCACCAAGGTCTCAACCACCAGAACACCATCGCCCGCGGCCATGAGTGGGATACGATCCTTGAAAGGTGCCTCGTTGATCGTGGTCTCGTCGTGGACGCCGTCCGTCCATTTTCCCTCCGGTGACCAGGAGAACATCAAACGGTATTCTTCGTCGGTCTTGTTGTAATCAATGCTGGTGATAAGAAGTTCGGACGGTGAGCTGGGGTTATTCAGCAGGAATTCAAAGACCTCCTGCATGCCATCCACATAGTCGTCGCTCAGCTGTCCCTGTCGCGATATCGCATCGGCGATGGAATATGCGCCCTTCTGAGCGGTATTCGCTGCCCTGAAAACGTCCCAGTATACGAACAGTGCAATGAACAGCCAGACCAGCATCGGAAAGAGCAGCAGAAATTCCACAAGGACGAGGCCGTCCTCGTTTCTCAGAAACTGCCTGAAGTTATTTGCCAACCACATACCCGATACTCTCGATCAACTCGCTGGTTCATTTACAAAGATGCTGGTCGTCGTCACGCCATAGCTGCCATCGGTATCAACCCGCGACAGTCGGGCCCCGAAAACGGTTGTCGCAAACATCGGCTCTGCTTTCAGGCAGACCCTCATCAACATAAGCTCGTTATCGCCGCCAAGCGAGTATTCGTCAGCCGAGGGTGCGGGCTCTGCAACGAGAGGGTCGATCGGGACATTCCGATCGACACAGCGGTCAGCCACACCATTGTCCGTTGGCATTTCGAAGGCAACAGTGTCAACCGTCTCCAGCCCGATCTTCAGAGTATTCTTGCAATTCGCCAGACTACCGAGAACCACGCCGCGTTGGCAGATAGTTTCCTTCAGGTCCGCGTGGGATATCTCTGGCAGCAGCCCAAGACGCAATTCCCGAACGGTCAGGTCGACCGCACGCTCCAGCATCACCTGGCGGATCATGAAGAAGGAACTTTCAATCGTCGCCAGGAAGAGCACCATGATGATCGGAAACGTAAAGAGGAACTCGATCGTAGCGGTCCCGTCTTCGCGGTTCAGAAAAGCTTTCGCCGATTGAACTGGACGACAGCTCATTGGGTCAACCTCAAGCTGCCAACCTCAGCTGCGATCAGCTGAAATGCAGTGTTAAGCTCCTCTGCAATTTCCTCGTCGGTCTGAGCTTCGTCGATAAAGAAGTAATGCTCAGAAGTCGGCAGCGATGCACAGTTCGAGATCGCGGCCTGACCTTCCGCCGGTGCCGTGAACGCGATGCCGAAGATCGTAACGCTTTCGGCGCGCGTTTTGGAGCAGGTTTCTTTCAGCAATTCGTCCTTGTAAGTGTTGTGGACGGCCCTGTCGACATTCGGCACTCCGGAACTGTTTACCGTAAAGGTCGATTGGGCAGGATCTCCCATGAAAACATCCATGAATTCATTCATCATGGTGTCACGCTCTGCCCCTGTTACCTGCGAGTCTGCATAAAGTTCCTTGGCGACCCAGGAAACCCTCAGTTTATACCAGACTTCGCTCCAATCCAGAACAGTCGCTGTCTGGGTGATTTTTGTCGTGACCCTCGTGCTTGAATCCGGGTTAGTCACGGTGCTGCTTTCTGGGAGTGCTGCTGCCGCCTGCCATGCATTCGTTGCCTGGCTGTAGAACGCATTGCTGCCAGCTGCCGTTGGCCTTTTGGAAGCGTCCGGGAAATTTATGGTGTAAATGGTCCGGCTGGATGACGTGGTCGTCGGCGATCTCCAGGTTCCATTCGACCTTTTCTTCTGGGTCGCGACTGTCGTTGTTTCTGAACAAGGTAAATCGGAGAGGTACCCTCCTTGTATTCGTCAACGACGTAAGGGATAGACTGGTGCTTACCATCCGTCATCAGAACGATAATTTTGTCTGTAAATGGAATACTGCCCTTTACTGCAGGGCGATCATGCATTTCCGCCGGAAGCAGAGCTTTATAGATGGCATTTGCATCGGAATCGATCAGCGCCGCGCCCCAACGCATACCAAGCATGATGGATGTGTAACCAGAACCGGTGAGGCTATCGATTTTTGCGTTGAGCTCCGTCTTGGATTTGGTCGGCAGCAACACCGTGTTATCTGTTTCGGGGTTGCAGATGCGCTGCTGTTCATCGTCAACCGGTGTTTGACTGCCCTGAGCGGACCTCGTATCAGCAAGCGCTGCCATGGGAAACGGTTCGGTCCGCGACAATGCAGACGCGTCAAACAGCGAGTCCGGAATTTCCAGGCAGTTCACATCGGGAATGCCAGCATCTGAAACGCCGCCAAAGGGAGGCAAATAGGCCGCCGTATACTGTTCGCGAAGCGCCTGACCAAGGTTGACCTGTCCCTGATACGGAACGATGCCGATCGAAATCTGGTTTTTGTCGTCTGCGTCCTTGACGGTATCGACGAAGTTCTTTGCGGCCACCTTCAAGGCGTCGAGTTTGCCGTTGTTCGTCATCGAGCCGGAAACATCCAGCACCAGAATGACTTCCACCTTGTCGACACCTTGTTCAGCGGTTGAGACAACCGGAGACTGAAGATATTCGACCGGCATGAATCCCATACCCATGAAGAAGTTATACGACCGCACCGTCGAGTTGATCGAGACGCGCCTGTAGCTGGAATCGGTGGGGTCCGATTTCGTGACCGTCGGCGTCCCGAACTCCACCATGCCAAGGCCCGATCCGAGATCAGCTTTGGCGAAATAATCATCCACAACTGCCTGTCCATCAACGGACTGATTGAGGCTGGCGGCGGCCAGGACCGCGCGGTCCATCGTCTGTTGCATCGCGACGCGGCGGGTTTCGAAGCGCATCACATCGACAGCGATGCCACCGAAGACCATCATCAGGAAGAAGATCAGGATGATGAAGAAGGCAAGCGCCCCGTCCTCCTGCCGGCAATACCTCTCAAAATCGCCACGCATCCTTGCACTGACCGATGCCAAAGCAGTTCTCATAACAGACCCCGTTCCCAAAAGTTTGCGCAGCGCCGCGATTCGCGGAGGCAGAGTTTCCCAACGCTTTCTTCTACACCACTTCGGGCAGAAGTGTGGCAAGACCGTCAAAATCGAATGGAAAAGCCGGTTTCCGGAAACGATTTTCGATCCGTTCGGTCAAACGTTTCGCAACCGTGGACCTTCCGGCAGACTTGGTGGCCGAAATCTGGCGGGCGCCCCCGGTCGATTCGCTGCGACCCGCGTTCGTCAGCTGCAAAAAAATGTGCGATCCGGGAGAAAAGCCGGATGCGCTGGCGGTGAATGCCCGCTAGGGTTTGCCCATGGCGCCACAGAGCGCCGTGCTGACCAGGGAGAATTGGCATGGATGTTTCCGGCGAGCTGAGCTTTCGCGACTCTGTCGATCTGATGTTCAACCGGGCGGTGAAGCTGATGGACATGAGCCCCGGGCTGGAGCAGAAAATCCGTGTCTGCAACTCGACTTACACCGTGCGCTTCGGGGTTCGGCTGCGCGGCAAGATCGAGACCTTCACCGGCTATCGTTCGGTGCATTCCGAACATATGGAACCGGTCAAGGGCGGCATCCGCTATGCGCTCAGCGTGAACCAGAACGAGGTCGAGGCGCTGGCCGCGCTCATGACCTACAAATGCGCACTGGTGGAGACACCCTTCGGCGGATCGAAGGGCGGGCTGTGCATCGATCCGCGGGCCTGGGACGAACATGAGCTGGAGCTGATCACCCGACGCTTCGCCTACGAGTTGATCAAGCGCGACCTGATCCATCCGGCGCAGAACGTGCCCGCCCCCGACATGGGAACGGGAGAGCGCGAGATGGCCTGGATCGCCGATCAGTTCGCGCGGATGAACACCACCGACATCAACGCCCGCGCCTGCGTGACCGGGAAGCCGCCGCATGCAGGCGGCATCCAGGGCCGGGTCGAGGCGACGGGGCGCGGCGTGCAATATGCGCTGCGCGAGTTCTTCCGCCACAAGGAGGATGTGGCCAGGGCCGGGCTTTCCGGCGGGCTGGACGGCAAGCGCATCATCGTTCAGGGGCTCGGCAATGTCGGCTATCACGCGGCGAAGTTTCTGAGCGAAGAGGATGGCTGCAAGGTCGTTGCCATCATCGAGCGCGACGGCGCGCTGCTGGACCCCGCCGGGCTGAACGTCGAGGATGTGCGTCAGTGGATGAACCGGCATGACGGGCAGATGGCCGGCTACCCCGATGCGAAACATGTCGCCGATGGAAAGGCCGTTCTGGAGGAGGCCTGCGATATTCTCGTTCCTGCGGCACTTGAGGGCGTGATCAACAAGGGCAATGCGGCGCGGATCAATGCGCCGCTGATCATCGAGGCGGCAAACGGCCCGATAACCTTCGCCGCCGATGAAATCCTGCGGCAGAAAGGCGTGGTCATCATTCCCGACATGTATGCCAATGCCGGCGGCGTGACGGTCAGCTATTTCGAATGGGTCAAGAACCTGTCGCATATCCGGTTCGGCCGGATGCAGCGGCGGGCCGAGGAGGCGCGGTCGCATCTCATCGTGGAAGAGCTGGAGCGGCTGAGCGCCGATCAGGGCCTTGGCTGGCAATTGTCGCCTGATTTCAAGGAGAAGTTCCTGCAGGGTTCGGACGAGCTGGCGCTGGTGCGGTCCGGTCTCGATGACACGATGCGCACGGCCTATCAGGCGATGCGCAAGGTCTGGCACGAGCGTGACGATGTGGATGATCTGCGGGTGGCGGCCTATATCGTGTCGATCGGCAGGGTCGCGCAGGCCTATCGGTCCAAGGGGCTCTGACCGGTCAGCCCGCCGCAGAAGCTTTCAACCTGCGGGAGCGGCTGGCCCGACCGGATGCTGCTGTCATCGGCGTATAGCCTTGCCGCGACGGGGCGGCCCGCGCATTGCGCGAAATCCTCCATCGCGGCGGCGGATTCCTTCGGCGCGCCCCCGGTCATGACCAGTGCGCAGCTTTGCGGCAGCCGTGGCGCGCTCCTTAGCCAGACCCGCATCGGAAACGCCACCCGACCGGCCCAGACCGGTGCGGCAAGGACCACGAGGTCAAGCTCTTCGGGCAGGGGGCGGTCCAGCTGCACCGACGTCCGGGGCAGAAAGAACGTCCTGAATCCAAGGGTGAACGTGGCCCCGGCGTGCGGCCTCAGGGCCGGCGCAAGGAGGGTCACGAGCGGCGCCCCGAGCCGCGCCGCCACCGCCTGCGCGACCACGCGGGTATTGCCGGTCAAGGAATAGACGACGACCGCGACTTTCACGCTCTTCCCTCCGATGCTGGCGCGCCGGACCATCGTGACGCAGCATCGGCAGGCCGCCTTGATCTGGATCAGAGGCAGTGCTTTAGTGCGCCGGGATGATCGTCCGGACCAGACCTGCCGACTGTCACACGAATCTGTTCATGTCTGGAGCGAGAGGCTTTGGGGGCCGCGGCAACAGTATGCGCTATTCTGGATTGAGGGTCATCACCGAGGGCCTCTTCGGCAACAAGGGCTGGACGCCCGCCTGGCGCGATCCGGCGCCGAAAGCCGAATATGATGTGGTGATCATCGGCGGCGGCGGACATGGGCTTTCAACGGCCTATTATCTGGCGAGGAACCACGGGATCACCAATGTCGCGGTGCTGGAGAAAGGGCATCTCGGCTCTGGCAACATCGGGCGGAATACGACCATCGTGCGGGCCAATTACTTCCTGCCGGGCAACAGCGAATTCTATTCGCATTCGCTGAAGCTCTGGGAGGGGCTGGAGGCGGAGTTGAACTACAACGTCATGCATTCGCAGCGCGGGTTGATCAATCTCTTCCACTCGGACGGTCAGCGCGATGCCTTCGTGCGGCGCGGCAATGCGATGATCAACCAGGGCGATGACGCGGTCCTGCTGGACCAGGAGGGCGTCAGGGAACATCTTCCCTATCTCGACTTCGAACAGACCCGGTTTCCGATCTATGGCGGGTTGCTGCATCCGCGCGGCGGCACGGCGCGGCATGATGCGGTGGCCTGGGGCTATGCCCGGGGGGCGGACAGACGGGGCGTCGATCTGATCCAGAACTGCGAAGTGACCGGGATCGACATTCAGGGCGGTGTGGTCCGGGGGGTGCAGACGACGCGCGGGGCGATCCGGGCGAAGAAAGTGGGGATCATCGTCGCGGGGCGCTCGTCCCAGGTGGCCGCCATGGCCGGGATGCGGCTGCCGGTCGAAAGCCATGTGCTGCAGGCCTTCGTGACCGAGGGGCTGAAGCCGGTGATCGACCATGTGATCAGCTTTGGCATGGGGCATTTCTACATCAGCCAGTCCGACAAGGGCGGGCTCGTCTTCGGCGGAGACCTCGACTTCTACGCAAGCTACGCCGCTCGCGGCAACCTGCCGATGGTCGAGCATGTTATGGAAGCGGGGATGACCCTGATGCCGATGATCGGCAGGGCCAAGGTGCTGCGGTCCTGGGGCGGGATCATGGACATGACGCCGGATGGGTCACCGGTGATCGACAAGACGCATGTCGAGGGGCTGTTCATCGATTGCGGCTGGAACTACGGGGGGTTCAAGGCGGTGCCGGCGTCCGGTTGGTCGATGGCGCATCTGATGGCGACCGGCGAGAGCCATGAGGTGGCGCGGAAGTTCCGGCTGGAGAGGTTCGCGACGGGGCATCTTCTGGACGAAGAAGGCACCGGCAGCCAGCATAATCTGCATTGAGGATCCGATGAGCATACTCATGTCTGCGCCCCTGAAACGACTGACGAATGCCTCCGGCGGGGATATTTTGACCAAGATGAAACCGGCAGTGGCTTTCAGCTTGGATCAAATATCCCGGGGTGAGGCTGAAAGCCGAGGGGCGGCGCCCCTGTCTTGTACCCGATCCACCGGGGATGTCTTCGAAAGTGGCAGACCATGCGCCTGAAATGTCCCCTGTGCGGTGATCGTGACCGGCGGGAGTTCTACTATTACGGGGCAGAGGATTTTCTCAACCGGCCCGAGGCGGCGGATCCGGGCTCGGCCTGGGATGACTATCTGCACAACCGCGACAATCCGGCGGGGGTGACGAAGGATCTCTGGTATCACGAGGCGGGGTGTTCGCAGTGGCTGCTGGTCGCACGGAACACGGTGACGCATGAGATATCGGCGGTCGAACTGGTGGCGGAGCGGACGGCATGAGGATCGACGGCAAGGGGCTGATCGACCGGACGAAGCCGGTCCGTTTCCGCTTCGACGGGAAGGATTACGCGGGTTACAAGGGCGATACGCTGGCCTCCGCCCTTCTGGCCAATGACGTGCGGCTGGTGGGGCGGTCGTTCAAGTATCACCGGCCCCGGGGCATTCTGACTGCGGGCTCGGAGGAGCCGAATGCGCTGGTCGAGGTGATCGGCCGCCAGAACTTCACGCCCAATGTGCGCGCCACGGTGCAGGAGGTGTTCGAGGGGCTGGAGGCGCGGAGCCAGAACCGGCTCGGCACCCTGCGCTTCGATCTTCTGGCCGTGAACGACTATCTCTCGCCGTTCCTGTCGGCGGGGTTCTATTACAAGACATTCATGTGGCCGCGTGCGTTCTGGGAGGGGCTTTACGAGCCGCTGATCCGGCGCGCGGCAGGGCTTGGTCATCTGTCGGGCCGCGCCGACGAAGGCGTCTATGAGAAGGCCTTTGCCTTTTGCGATGTGCTGGTGATCGGTGCCGGGCCATCGGGGCTCATGGCGGCGCTGACCGCGGCCCGTTCCGGGGCGGATGTGATCCTTGCCGACGAGACGCCGCAGCTTGGGGGGCGGCTCTTGTCGGACGGGGGAGAGATCGGCGGGCAGGCGGCGATTGCCTGGGTTGCCGAGGTCGAGGCGGAGCTGCGCGCCATGCCCAATGTCCGGATCATGACGCGGACCACGGTAACCGGGGCCTATGACCATGGCACCTATGGCGCGCTGGAACGGGTGGGGTTGCACAAGCGGGCGCGTCCGAACCTGCCGCGGGAGTGTTTCTGGCGGATCGTTGCACCCCATGCGGTGCTGGCGAGCGGCGCGCTTGAACGGCCGGTGGCGTTTCCCGACAACGACCGGCCGGGGATCATGATGGCCTCGGCGATGCGCAGCTATCTCAACCGCTTCGGTGTGGTTCCCGGCAAGCGCATCACCCTTTTCGCCAACACCGATGCTGCCAGGGCCGTCGCGCGCGACATGATCGCTGCCGGAATCCAGGTGGCCGCGATCATCGATCCGCGCGAGGATGCCTCGGCCGTCGAGGATTGCCCCGTGCATCTCGGGGCGGAGGTGGTGGGATCGCGCGGGCGGCTTGGCCTGCACGAGATCACGGTGCGCAAGGGGGCATCGGAATTCAAGATCGAGACGGATGCGCTGGCCGTCTCTGGTGGCTGGAACCCGACGCTGCATCTGACCTGCCACATGAACGGGACGCCCGCAGTGGAGCGAG
>JAAURK010000088.1 GCA_012032275.1 Tabrizicola sp. | reverse complement strand
GCCCGATCCATGTCGGGCACCGCGCGCAGATCGGCGCGTAGCGCCTCACGCAGGGTAACGTCCTCGCGCAGCCCGCGCACCGCCGCAAGCCGCGCATGGATCGTGCCAAGGTCAAGTGAGGGGGCCGAAAGACGCCGCTCCAGAAGCCGCGCCCCCGCTGCGGTCACGGTGCGGTCCACCGCTGACAGCAGCGATCCCTCGCGCCCGCCCGACAGCGCCGTCGTCAGTTCCAGATTGCGCCGCGTCGCCGCGTCGATCTGCATCAGGCCGCCCGGCATTTCACGGACTGGCGGGCGCAAAAGCGGCAGACGGCCCCGCTGCGTCAAGTCCAGATAGTCGATGAGCGCGCCCAGCGCCGAAATCTCCGCCCGGTCGAAACTGCCGAAGGCATCCAGCGAACCCACACCAAAGACGGCGCACAGCCGCTTTTCGGCGCTCGCAGAATCGAAGCTTCCCCGGGCAAGCGGTGTCATCGCAGCCCCGGTTTCGGCAATGCTCGTCTCTAATTCCCGTTCCCGCGCCTCGCTGACCAGCACTTCGCGCGGGGCGAGGCGCGCAAGTTCCGGCCCAAGCCGCACCAGCGGGCAGCGCATCACCCGCAGCTCTCCGGTCGAGATATCGGCCCAGGCAAGCGCGCCCGCCTCGCGGACCTCGGCAAAGGCGCAGAGAAAGTTGTGGCGGCGCGCTTCCAGAAGCGATTCCTCGGTCAGCGTGCCCGGGGTAACCAGCCGCACCACGTCACGGTGGACGACGGCCTTGTAGCCGCGCTTCTTCGCCTCGGCCGGGTCTTCCAGCTGCTCCGCGATGGCCACGCGAAAGCCCTTGCGGATCAGTGTCAGAAGATACCCCTCGGCAGCGTGAACCGGCACGCCGCACATCGGGATCGGTGCGCCAAGATGAGTGCCGCGTTTGGTCAGCGCGATATCCAGCGCCGCCGCTGCCGCGACCGCATCCTCGAAGAACATCTCGTAGAAATCGCCCATCCGGTAAAACAGCAGCGCGCCGGGGTTCTGCGCCTTGATCTCCAGATATTGCGCCATCATCGGCGTCACGGCGTCGTCGGTCACATCCACCCCCAGTTCAGCCAGACCCTACAAAAGCCGGTCGGCGGCGGGAAGGGCGGAAAAGCTCAACCAACCGGCGCGTCGGGGTGGATCAGCCGCTCCGACTTCAACTCGTCCCAGAGTTCGGGCGGGATCGGGTAACGCGCATTGGCCGCGTTCAGCCGCGCCTGTTCGGCGTTGATCGCACCGGGAATGACCGACACCACCGCCGGATGCAGCAGCGGAAACTGCAGGGCCGCGGCCATCAGCGGCACCGCATGGCGCGCGCAGACCGCCTGGATCGCCAGCGCCTTCGCCCGCATGCCATCTGACGCGGGGGCGTAGTTGTACATCACGCCCGGCGCGCCCGGCGTGGCCAGCAGACCCGAGGCGAAGGGTGCGCCGATGATCACCCGGATCCCGCGCCGGACGCATTCTGCCATCGGCCCCTCCAGCGCGGCCTGATCGGCAAGGGTGTAAGGCATTGCCACCAGGAAGAAATCCACCTCGATCCAGGGCGCGACAGCGGCGAAATCCTCCAGCGCGTTGATCCCCATCCCCACGGCCGAGATCGCCCCTTCGGCCTTCAGCCGGTGCAGGCAGCCAAGGCCGCCGCCCGTCAGCGCCGCCATATGCCCCTCATGAGCCGGGCCGTGATAGCCCCGGTCCAGATCATGCACAATCAGCGCATCGACCGAGGGCTGGCCAAGACGAAGTCGGCTTTGCGCAAGGCTCTCCTCGAACCCGGCCGCCGAATAGTCATAGCGGACCGCAAAGTTCAGCCCGCCCTGCCACTGCACCCGTGCATCCTGCCCCCGGGTTGCGGGCGCATAGACCCGGCCGACCTTGGTCGATACCAGTGCGGCCTCGCGTGGCCAGCGCCGCATGGCCGTGCCAAGGCGATGCTCCGACAGGCCATGGCCATACCAGGGTGCCGTATCGAAATACCGCACGCCCGCCTCCCAGGCCGCCACGAACGCCGCCTGTGCCTCATCTTCGCCGAAAGAGGCAAAGATATTGCCCAGCGGCGCGCAGCCAAAGCCGATCCGCGGCCAATCCTGTGGAAAGCCTGGCGCGCGGGGCGCGATCACCGGGGGCTGATCCGCGCTCAAAGCACGTACCGCGAGATATCGGCCGACCGGGCGAGCGCGCCGACATTCGCCTCGACAAACGCACCGTCCACCGTGATTGCCTCACCCGACCGGTCGGTGCGGTGAACGACAATTCCTCGAACACCCGCTCCATCACCGTGTAAAGCCGCCGTGCGCCGATATTCTCGACGCTTTCGTTGACCTCGGCTGCGATGCGCGCCAATGCGGCTATTCCGTCCGTGGTGAAGGTCACCGCCACCTCTTCCGTCGCCATCAGCGCCGAATATTGCAGTGTCAGCGCATTGTCCGTCTCGGTCAGGATCCGCACGAAATCGGCTTCGGTGAGCGGCCGAAGCTCCACCCGGATCGGCAGCCTGCCCTGCAGTTCGGGCAACAGGTCCGAGGGTTTGGCAACGTGAAACGCCCCGCTTGCGATGAAAAGCACATGATCCGTCTTGACCGGCCCGTGCTTGGTGGACACGGTCGTTCCCTCGATCAACGGCAGAAGATCGCGCTGCACGCCTTCGCGGCTGACATCGGCGCCGCGCGCATCGGCCCGTGCACAGATCTTGTCGATCTCGTCCAGAAACACGATCCCGTTTTCCTGAACCGCCTCAAGCGCCGCCGCCTTCACCGCCTCGTCGTCGAGAAGCTTGTCCGCCTCTTGCCCCAGCAACACCTCATAGCTGTCGGCCACCGTCATCCGCTTGCGGCTGGACCGGCCACCGAAGGCCTTGCCGAACAGATCCTGCAACCCTTGCATCTGCTCCATCCCCTGGCCGCCCATCATCATCGGAAAGGCCGGGGCGGCATCGGTCACCTCGATCTCGATCATCGTGGCGTCAAGCTCTCCCCGCTTCAGCTTGCCGCGGAACATCTCGCGCGTCTGCTCTCGCGCGTCTGTTCCCGCCAGCGCCTCGATCACCCGGTCTTCCGCCATGCGCTGCGCCTTGGCCTTCACGTCCTCGCGCATCTGTTCGCGGGTGTCGTTCATCGCCACATCCACCAGATCGCGGATGATGCTGTCGACATCGCGGCCGACATAGCCGACCTCGGTGAACTTCGTCGCCTCGACCTTCAGGAAGGGAGCGCGGGCGAGCTTTGCCAGACGGCGGCTGATCTCGGTCTTGCCCACCCCCGTCGGCCCGATCATCAGGATATTCTTGGGATAAACCTCGTCACGCAGATCGTCGGCCAGCCGCTTTCTTCGCCACCGGTTGCGCAATGCCACCGCCACGGCGCGCTTTGCCTCTTTCTGGCCGATGATGAACCGGTCAAGCTCGGATACGATTTCGCGCGGGGTCAGATTGGTCATGTCACTCTCGCATAGGGTGGCAAGCGATCCTTGCCCGGAAAAGCGGGCAGCATTCGCATCAGCCCGGCGCGCAGCGGCATCCACCAGGTGCCAAGGGCCGTCACCACGGCGCCAAGAAGGATCACCACCGCGATCCACTGCCCGATCCCGCCGCCTCGGTTCCCGGCAACGATCCAGCCAAGCACCAGGGCGATGTAGATGATCGCCGCGGTCAGAAAACTCCGCCGGTCGATCACCAGAGCCAGAACCGCAATCGCCAGAAGGGCAAGCGTCAGGCCGACCATCCCACCGGTGCCGCCGGTGTTGTAAAGCGTCAGCGCGACAGTGTTGACCAGCGCGGGTGCGGCCATCAGATGCAGCCAGAACCCCGTCGCCGCATGACGGCCAAGCCGGTAGGGATCGCGGGTGTCGAACCACATCCCCGCCAGAAAGGCCGCAACCCCGAAGGCGAGCGTCGCCAGCGCGAATTGCGGGCTGTTTCGCAGATCGAAGAGGCCCGCACTCAGCGAGGGGACGGCAATGCCGCGGACGGAATCGACGTTTGCCGTCAGCGAATAGATCGCGATCAGGCCGAACCCGCCGAGGATGAATGCCGAAAACGGCAGCCGAAAGCGCCGGTACCAGATGACCATCGCCCCCACTGCGGCAAGGGCGCTGGCCGTCACCGCCAGACGGGCACCGCCGCCGCCATTTCCGATCATCGTGCCGATGGAGATGAAGATGCCGAAGCCGAACGTCGTCGCCAGCACCATGCTTGGCAGGTTCATCCGCCGCTTCAGCGTGAAGTAGGTGGCCCACCACCAGGCAATCGCGGCACAGATCGCAGGCAGCACGATCAGGATCGACGGCCCGGCGACCCAGGTCAGAAGCGCCGCAACGCCACCCATCAGGATCAGCAGCCCGACCGAGACGAAGATTTCCGAAAAGCCCCTGAAGAACTCGAACGGCTCGTCTTCGGCAGGCATCGCCGCGCGCTTTCTGGCGCGGTCCTGCGCCATTGCCCGCAGGCTGGCGGCCTGCGCTTCCGTCAAAAGGCCCGAGGCGACGGCGCTGCGCAGATCGCCCGCGCTGATTTCCGGGGGATCATCAGCCACGAATTGTCTCCACCGTGAGATTGCCATTCGTATAGACGCAGATATCGGCCGCGATCGCCATCGCCTTGCGGGCAACGTCTTCAGCGGGCATCTCGGTCGCCATCAGCCCCCGGGCCGCGGCAAGCGCGTAATTTCCGCCCGATCCGATGGCCGCGACGTCATGTTCCGGCTCCAGCACATCGCCTGCGCCAGTGATCACGAACAGCTCGCGCCCGTTCGTCACGATCAGCATCGCTTCCAGATTGCGCAGGTATTTGTCCATCCGCCAATCCTTGGCCAGATCGACGCAAGCCCGGGCCAGTTGCCCCGGCGCGGCCTCGAGTTTCTTCTCCAGCCGTTCAAGAAGGGTGAAGGCATCCGCCGTCGATCCCGCAAACCCGGCCACCACCTCATGGCCACCCGGAGAAAGCCTGCGCACCTTGCGCGCCGTGCCCTTGATCACGGTCTGGCCAAGGCTCACTTGCCCGTCGCCCGCGACCACGACTTCACCGCCGCGCCGCACTGCCAGGATCGTGGTCCCGTGCCAGCCGGGAAATCTGTCATCGGCCATTCGCATCTCCGTCTCTTCCGGCCCTATATGGACGGCCAGCATCAAAAACGGAAGGGCGGGCTGAGCGAACGGCGCCGGGCCGATTCGCGCTGCATCGCGAGAACCGGCCTTGGCGTTGCGGGGCAATGACAGAGGCAAAACAGCAAGACGGGCCCCAAGGGGCCCGGTAACTGCAGCACTCTCAGGGGGTTGAGCGTTCCGGCCTCAGATCGCCGACTTGATCCAGTTCTCCAGCGCCGCTTTCGGCGCCGCCCCGACCTTGTTCGACACGACCTGACCGTCCTTGAACATGAACAACGACGGGATGCCACGCACGCCAAGGGTGGCGGGGCTTTCCGGGTTTTCGTCGACGTTGACCTTCACGATCTTGATTTTGCCGGCATATTCGGTGGCCAGCTCTTCAAGGGCCGGGCCGATCTGGCGGCAGGGTCCGCACCATTCGGCCCAGAAATCCACCACAACCGGCACAGCCGACTGGCGGACCTCGGCGTCGAACGTGTCATCCGTCACGGCGACCGTCGCAGCACCCATGATCGTTTCTCCTTGATGAAATTTGTCAGGTATCGAAACTAGGGATCTGGGCCCGCAACGTCAAGGGATCGTGGTCCGGGCAAGGGCAGACCTCACGATATCGGGATCGACGGACATGAGCCGCGGCACCCGCGTCCAGAGCACCGCCGCCTCGATCCGCCTGTCCGGATAGATCCCGGCCAGAAGATGCGCATAGGCACCGAGCTGCCGCAGGACGCCTTCCGGAATTTCCTCCTGGCGCGCCGGAACGACGGCATTCGACTTGTAATCCACGACCAGGATCCGGTCGGGCCCGATGATCAGCCGGTCCACCGTCCCCGCCATCCTGCGCCCGTTCCAGTCGCCGGTGACAGCGACCTCTGCCAGCGACCCCGTCGCAAAAAGCGGCGCAAGCGCTGGCTCCCGCAGCACCATCGACGCCTCTGCCAGCAACGCATCCCGGAAATCGTCATTCGGGATGAGCACTTTGGCGGCGGATGACCAGGCCTCGGCGGGCGAGGCCGGAAGCCGCTCCAGCAACAGATGGAGGCCGGTTCCCCAGGCTTTTGCCATCTCCGTATCGGCAAGGATCGGTTCACCCTGCAAGGCCTTCGCACCGCCCAGGTCAGAGGGGGAAAGGATCGCGGCCGCGCGCTCCGGCTCTGGCGCGGGGGCCAGTGCCCAGCGCGGAATGTCCGGTGTCACCGAAGCCGCGGGCTGCTCCGGCCGATCACCGGGCCAGTCGCCGAAACCGTGCCGAAGAATGCCGCCCTCTGCGGGCAGGACACCCAGCGTCGCCGCGCCCTTGCGGATCATTGTGTACCAGGCGCTCTCCTGCTTCAGTTCCCCCGCCGCGGCGACGATCAGCCAGCACCGCGCCCGTGTCATCGCGACATACAAGAGCCGCAGGCTTTCCTGCTGGCGCCGCTGGTTTCGCGCCTCGCGTTCCGCCTGGATCAGCGGAGGGCTCTCGTCGGCGGCGGTTTTCCAGACGACCATCCCATCGGGCAGCCGGTAAAGCTCATCGCGTTCGCGCGGCTGGCGATCGGCCGTATCCGGCAGGATGACGATCGGCGCCTCCAGCCCCTTTGCGCCATGAACCGTCATCACCCGGATGCGATGACCTTCGCCGTCAAGCTGGCGTTTTACCTCGACATCGTCGGTCTCCAGCCAGACCAGAAACCGGGTGAGACTGGGCACATCCGCCCGTTCGTAGGACAGGGCCTGCGACAGCAATTCGTCGATCCCGTCTTCCGCCTCCGGACCCAGCCGCGCCAACAGCTTGCGCCGTCCGTCATGGCGGTTCAGCACGCGTTCGATCAGGTCGTAGGGTCGCAGAAAATCCGCTTGATCGCGCATGTCCTGCAGAAATCCGCGCGTCTCCGCGTGGTCCGCATGCTCGCGCAATGCCTCCCACAGATAACCTTTCCGGCCATGTGACAGGCGAAAAAGCTGATCCTCCGACCAGTTGCAAAGCGGCGAGCGCAGCACCGCAGCCAGCGACAGATCGTCTTCCGGCGTATCGAGGAACGACAAGAGCGCGGCAAGGTCTTTCACCGCAAGTTCGGCCCCGAGCTTCAGCCGGTCTGCCCCGGCAATGGGCAGGTTTTCCTGCTTGCAGGCGCGGATGATCTCTTGAAACAGCAAGGAGCGCCGCTGCACCAGGACCAGGAAATCACCGGCATGAACCGGCCGCGCCTCGACCGCATCCCCCGTGGCCCTGAGCGGTATCTGCACACCGGTTTCGATCATGCGGCGGATCTCGGCGGAGATCCTTCGCGCCAGTTGCACGACCGGATCTTCCGGTGCGGGCTGGTCGACAGGATCGTACCAGTTCCCCGGCTCTGGCTTCTTCAGCTTTTCGAACGGCGGCCAGATGTCGACCCGCCCTGGCAGCGCCTCATGCACCGGAAAATGACTGATCTCGCCACCAAGCGCGGCAAGCTGATGGGGCGGGAAAGTATAGTCGACAAGCCTCAGAATGGCGGTCGACGATCGGAAGGAATGTCCAAGTGTGAGTTCCGCCAGACCGTTGCCGACAGCGGCGAGCTTTTCGCCGAAGTAGCGTTTCTTTGCATCGAAGACCGCCACATCCGCGCCCTGAAACGAATAGATCGACTGCTTCTTGTCACCCACCACGAAGAGGCTGCGCGACCGGGTCTGCGCGCCTTCACCGGCGGTTGCCTCGCCGGTCAGGCTTTCGATGATGCGCCATTGATCGGGGCTCGTATCCTGCGCCTCATCCACCAGGATATGATCGATCCCGCCGTCCAGACGGTACAGCACCCAGGGTGCCAGAGACGGATCGGTCAGAAGTGCGCTGGCCTTGGCGATCAGATCGTCGAAATCCAGTAGCCCGCGCGTGGCCTTATGGGCATCGTAAAGCGGCAGGAAAACGGCGGCAAAGGCGTGCAGGGCGGCGGATTTCCGTGCCGCCTGCAAGGCAATCCGCAAGTGCCGCGCCGCCTCGACCCGCGTCATCAGCGCCTCAAGCGGCGGCATCAGGTCGGGGACAAGGGCCCTGGTGGCCTTGGTGGGAAGGGCCCCGATCTTGGCCGTAAACGGTTCCTTCGTCTTCGCCCCGGTCAGAAAGAGGTCTTCGAGCGCTGCAAGATCACTCAGCGTCGGGCTGGAGAAGTTCAGGAATCGCAAGGCCTTGAAGGCTGCCTGATCCCTCACCGATCCCGCCTGCAGCGCCGTGATCAGCGCGGGCATCCAGCCGGCCTCATCCCCGAGGAATGTCGCCGATATCAGACCGGCGTCGTCAAGATCGCCGCGCACCCCGAAAAGCGCCCGGCTTTCGGCCTCGGTCAGGCCCTGCTGGCGCAGATGCCCCCGCTCACGTGCCACCTGTTCGATCAGGTTGCCGAAATACTCGGAGGTATAGACCCGCGACAGCCGCGCGATCAGATCGGGGGCCAGTGTCTCGGCCATCTCCTCCACGATCTCGGCGCGCACCAATTTCGCCGCCCTGTCATCAAGCTCGGTGAACGCGGGCGAAACCCCCGCTTCAAGCGGAAAGCGCCGCAGAAGCGCGGCCGAAAAGCTGTGGATCGTCTGGATGCGAAGCCCGCCCGGAGCCTCGATGGCGCGCGCGAAAAGCCTGCGCGCCTCGGCCAGCCTCAGGTCCGACAGCCCCTCCTCCTCGCCAAGCTGCTGCAGCGCCGTGCGAAGCTCACCGTCCGGTTTCATCGCCCAGGCGCCAAGCGTCTTGAACAGGCGGTTCTGCATCTCGGACGCGGCCGCCTTGGTGTAGGTGAGGCAGAGAATGCGCTGCGGCTCTACCCCGTTCAGCAAAAGCCGTGCGACGCGGTCGGTCAGCACGCGGGTCTTGCCGGACCCGGCATTGGCCGACAGCCAGGTGTTCTTCAGCGGTTCGGACGCCTCGATCTGGCGGCGATGGGCGGGGATCATCCAACATCCTCCGGACAGGCCACAGTTGACAGATCCCATTCGCCGTAACGCGCGAGATGATCGTAGTCTGTCGTGAATTTCGTCTCGAACATGGCCCGAAGCGAGGTGTATCCCTGCCCGCGCCGCTGATAGGCGCCGATCAGACGGTGAAACTCGGCCCAGACCTCAGCCACCTCTTCCGGTGTCAGCGGCGTCTCGACCGGCTGGGTGCCAAACTTCACGCCGAAGAAGGTGATCTTCGCCACCTCTCGCGGACCAAGCGCCTTGAACCCGCCGTTTTCGGCGAGTGCGGCGGCCAGTAGCAGCTGCTTCTCGAAATCGCGCTGTTTTGCTTCGGTCGGGGGGGTGCCAGTCTTGTAGTCGATGAGGTGCAGACGTCCGTCGGGCATCTCGTCGATCCGGTCAGGCTTGCCGAAAAGGGTGAAGGGCGGCGCTGTCAGCGAAACCGACCCCATCTCCTCGATGGCGATCGGGGTGCCGCCCGTGTGGCGCGAGAAGGCGATGAACTGTTCTGCGACCCGTTCGATCCGCGCGCGCCAGATGGCGCGGGCGCTGGGCCAGGCGACGCGCCGCGCAAGGATGTCGTCCGCCACCGCCAGAAGCTGTTCGGCGCTGGCTCCCGGGTTCGGGCAGCGGTATCGCGGACGAATTCCTCCAGCATCAGGTGCAGCACCTCGCCGCGAAGCCGCGGGTCCGGTTCCTGCCGCAGCGGATCAAGCTTCCGAAGCCGGAGGATGTGGCGCGCATAGATCGCATAGGGATCGCGCACCAGCCGTTCGATCTGCGTCAGCGAAAGCCTGTCGGGGCGGGTGGAAACCGGCGGCCGGGGAGAGGGGCGCGTGGCGGGACTGACCGTGGCATCCGGCGTCTCGATGGCTGCGGCAAGCGCCAGCCATCGCGCGGCCCTCTGCCGCATCCGCTCCAGCGCTTCGGGGCCGCGCCGGTCCGGCAGGCCCTCCATCAGATTGACGAGACGGTTCACCCAGCGCGAGGGCACGGTTTCGGCGTCGGCACTTCGGCGGGGCCTGCTCAGCACGACGCGCGGCGCGGCCACCGCCTGCTGATAATCATGTGCCGACAATCCGATCCGGCGTTCGGGCAGCAAAAGCCCCGCTTCCTTGCGCATTTGCCGGTTGAGCCAGGGATCAATCGCGGCATTCGCGGGCCAGACGCCATCGTTCAACCCGCCCAGAATGACCAGATCGGCGCCCTGCACCCGCGCCTCGAGCGTGCCCCAGATCATGATGCCGGGATGAACCACCGGCGCTTCGCGCACCTCCCGCCGGTTCAGGACGGCAGTGAAAAGCGCCGTGTAATCGGCAGCGGAAAAATGGCTGGCCTCGGGGGCTTCACGCGCGAATTCATCGAAGGTCGACAGCGCCTCGGCCCCCGCCGCCTTTTCCCAAAGCTCCCCGGCCCCAACGTCGGCAAAGCCGCGGGCCAGCTGCTCGGCAGTCGTGCGATGCGTCGCGATATGGCCTGAAAGTGCCATGTCAGAGACGTTTTCCAACCCGAAAACCGTCGCGCCGATCCGTTCGGCCCATCCCATCGCCTCGGCGATGTTCAGCGGTGCGGCCCAGGCGGTGAGCCGTTCCTTCGTCGGGAAAGCAGGCCCGTTGCGGCGCAGCTCCAGCTCCAGCTCCCGCGTCAGCCGCAGGTGCACCCCCCGCCCCGCGCCCGAGAAGGTCAGCGGGTGTTTCAAAAGCGCAAGCAGCGCATCGGAGGTCAGCTTTTGCCCGAAAAGCGCCGCAGCCTGGCGCAGGAACCGCCCCGGAGCTGACAGCGCAAGCGGGCGCCCCGCCGAATCGTCGGGCCGGATGCCCCAGCGATCCAGCGCCGCCTCGACCCGGCGCGTCAGATTGCGATCGGGCGAGATCAGCGCCGCTTTCACCCCCGTCTTTGCCGCCTCGCGCAGGATCAGCGCAATGGCCGTCGCCTCGGCCCGCTCTGTCGGCGCCTCGATCAGCGTCATCTGCTGGGTCGCGTCGACCAGATCGGGCAGGCCTGGCCCCTCGGTCAGCCATTGATCAGTGATCGGCGCCGGACGAAGCGAGAGCGAGATCAACCGGTTCCGCTGGGGCGAGGGTGGCTGCGTGCCGGTCCAGCCGCAAATGTCGCGCGGACCGATCCCCAGCAGCGTCGCCAGCCGATGAAAGCGGTACTGCGGATGATCTTCGGCGGTCATCGCGTCGGCCATGCTGTCCCAGGCCGTATCGGGCAGGTCGAAATCATATCCCGGCAGAACCACGAACCCGCGCGGCAATCGGGCCACCGCCTGCATCAAAAGCGCAGTCGTGCCCCGGGACCCGGTCGATCCGGCAATGATGACCGGATCCTTCGGGGGGGTGCTGGCCCAAACCGCGATCTGCGCCTCGACGGCGTGGCGCTGGCGCGCTTCGGTGTCCGGAAGCTCGCCCGCAAGACTGTCGGCGATGATGCCGAGAAAGCGCTGCGTCCGCGCCCAATGCCCCGACAGATCGCCGACATTCAACGCCGCGACAACGGCGGGCGCGACCCCTTCGCCTGCATCTCGTCCATCAGATCGGCCAGACTGTCGGCCAGATCGTAAAGCGAGGAGCGGGCGAAAAGCTGCGGTTCCGCCTTCAGCAGCGCGTCAAGAAGCACCGTCAGCTCAAGCCTGCGCCGAAGCGGAGAAACGGCGTTTTCCGCATATGCAGAGCCTATTTCGGCAACAAGCCGCAGCCTTGGCAGAAAGCGAGAGCCGCTTTGCGTGAAGATCTCCGTCACGCGGCGGCGCATCCGCTGGGTGTTGAGATAGAGGGTGACGCGGGCCATGTCCTCGGGCTGCCCCAAGGCCATCCGATCGCAAAGGCCCCGCACCAGCTCTTGCGGAAAATCGGCGCCGGGAGGCAGCGCGAAAACGGCTGGACGGGGCCCCTCAAGCATCGGTGGCACTGCGCAACAGGGCCTCGGCCATGGCGATGCCCTCGGGGTGGCCCACATCGCACCAACCGCCGCGATGCACCGCACCGAAGGCTCTCCTGCGTGCGATGAGCCTGTCCCAGGCGCGGTTCAGCGAGAAGACCTGCTCATCGATCTCGGCCAGAACCTCGGGGTTGAGGATGCCGGCACCAATATAGACATGGCCACGGGCGCCATTGGCCCGCGCGATGCGGCCATCGGCATCCAGCAGGAAATCCGACTTCGGCCCGTGCCCCAGCGCCTCTTCGACGGGCAGAAGCAGGACCAGGGCGTCCATCCTTTCGCGATTCCACTGCGCCAGCAGTTCGGACAAGGGGTTTTGCCCCGTCCAGATGCCGTCGCTGTTCAGCATCATCACCGGGCCGGGCCGAAGCAGCGGCAGCGCTGCCTTGAGCCCGCCGCCGGTTTCCAGGATCTGCTCCCTTTCCCAGGCGAAGCGGATCTTGCGGTGCGCCAGATGGGCTTCGATCTGGTCGCCAAGATAGTGCAGGTTGACGACGACATCCGCGGCGCCCGCGGCATCGGCCAGATCGACGGCATGATCGATCAGCGCCCGCCCCGCGACGGTGATCAGCGGCTTCGGCCGGTTCGCCGTCAGCGCTCCCATGCGGGTGCCGAACCCGGCGGCAAAGATCATCAGGGGGAGGGGTGGGTCTTGCATTTTTCCTTGATCAGGCGAAGGGCGGCCGGCGTGGGCTCCGGCAGGGTTCGGGCGCAGATAGCGGCCAGCGGTGCCAGCGCCGGATGCCGAAGATTGGTTTGCAGATCGCGCCAGACGCGCGGGAGCTTGTCAACATAGGCGGACTTCCCGTCAACAAGGCAAAGCCGGGCGAAGACACCAAGGATGCGCAGGGCTCGCTGTGCCCCGAGCGCGGCGAAACCTGCGGCAATGAAGTGGCTCTCGCGCCCCGACTGGGCGGCGAACTGGCGGATCGTGGTCGCAGAGGTTTCCGCGCCGACATCGCGCCGCGCATCCTGCAAGAGCGAGACGAGATCGTATTCCGGCTGCCCAAGCTGGGCGAGCTGGAAATCCAGCAGCCCGACCCGCGCAAGACCGTTCCGGCCCGGCAGCCAGAGCAGATTCTCGGCATGAAAATCCCGCAGGATCAGCACGCGCGGGCCATCGGCATGTGCCCGTAGCACATCGGTCAGCGCATTGACGAAATCACTGCAGCCGTGCCGGGCGCCGGTCACCGCAAAGGCATACCACTCCGGCGCGATGGCCGCGGCTTCGGCCCAGTCCCGCGCCGAAAGGTCGGGCAGATCCTTTGGCGGGGAGTGGCGCTGAAGATGGAGCAGCGCGTCCGTCGCGGCGGCATAAAGCGGAAGTTCCAGTGCCGGATCCCCGGCGATCAGGCGGGCATAAAGCCCATCGCCAAGATCCTCGAGCAGCAGGAAGCCAGCCTCCGGATCCTTGGCCAGGATACGGGGCGCCGAAAGGCCCATCGCCAGCAGATGGTCGGCGATGAGGACGAAACTGGCGGGCGAATCCGCTCCGCCGGGAGGGCTGTCCATCAGCACCGCCTGCTGCTCGCCCCGGGTCAGCCGCTGATAGCTGCGGCTGGAGGCATCGCCGGCCAGATGCGC
>JAAURK010000087.1 GCA_012032275.1 Tabrizicola sp. | reverse complement strand
GCCGCGCCGGTCGGACCGCCCCGCATCGTCGACATCGTTCACGGCCACGATGCCCACCCGCACCATTCCGCCGGTCGTCGTGCGCAGCGGTTCACCGTCCACCCGCGAGCCATGGATGAACACCTCGGGAGCCAACCCCAGCCAGCGCACCCCATCGGCCTCTGCGTCGCTCGCCTCCTCGAATCGGCGGATGGTCGAGGCCGCAACCCGAACCTCGATCGACAACGACTTCCACGATAGTCCCCGCTCGACCCGCGCGTCATCGACTGCGTTGAACAGCGCTTTGAGATCGAAGGGCTCAACAGGTTCCTGCACGCGCCACAGCTTCGCGCCGATCGATCGATGACATTTCCGGCTCTCGCAAGCCAGTCCGAGTTCAGGTCGATGACCAGGAACCATGCCCCCCGATGACTCGCCGATTCACGCGGGGATATCGGCACGGCCGCGCGTGCACCGCTTCCGACCGCGAGATCTGGGACTACCGCTGGCTGCCGAAGCGGCCCCGCCGGGCGCGATTTTCATGGGGCCGGAGAACCACGTGATCCACGCCGCGCATGAGGCGCCGACCTGGGTGAAACTCTCTCCCTTCATCGCGATGCTGATCGGCCTTTTCGTGGCCTGGCTGTTCTATATCCGCAACCCGGAGCTGCCAAAGCGGCTTGCAGCGCAGCAGCGCCCACTATACCTGTTCCTCCTGAACAAGTGGTACTTTGACGAGCTTTACGACTGGGTCTTCGTGCGGCCCGCGCGCTGGCTTGGCGGGTTTCTGTGGAAACGCGGGGATGGCGCGGTCATCGACGGATCGATCAACGGGGTGGCACTCGGGATCATTCCCTTCTTCACCCGCCTCGCGGGGCGGGCGCAGTCGGGATATCTCTTCCACTATGCTTTCGCGATGGTGCTGGGGATCGTGGCCCTGGTCACCTGGATGACGCTTTTCGGCGGCGCGAAGTAAGAGGGCGCAGGCAGAATGGAAAACCAGCTTCTTTCGATCATCACCTTCCTGCCGCTGGTCGCGGCGGTGATCCTTGCGCTGTTCATGCGGGGCGACGATCCGGCGGCCCAGAAGGGGGCGAAATGGCTTGCGCTGTTTGTCACCTCGGCGACCTTCGTGATCTCGATCTTCGTGCTCTTGCTGTTCGATCCCTCGAATACCGGGTTCCAGTTCGTGGAAGAGCGGCATTGGATCGCCGGTCTCAACTACCGGATGGGCGTTGACGGGATCTCGATCCTCTTTGTCATGCTGACGACCTTCCTGATGCCGATCACCATCCTGTCCTGCTGGGCCGTGGAAACACGGGTCAAGGAATACATGATCGCTTTTCTGGTGCTGGAAAGCCTGATGCTGGGCGTGTTCTGCGCGCTGGATCTGGTGCTCTTCTACCTCTTCTTCGAGGCGGGGCTGATCCCGATGTTCCTGATCATCGGCATCTGGGGCGGGAAAGAGCGGATCTATGCGGCGTTCAAGTTCTTCCTCTACACCTTTCTTGGCTCGGTGCTGATGCTGGTCGCGATGATCGCGATGTATCTGGATGCGGGCACCACCGATATCGTGAAGCTTCTCGCGCATGATTTCGGGCATGAGACCTTCAGCCTTCTGGGCGTCCAGATCGTCGGTGGCCTTCAGACGATGCTGTTCCTTGCCTTCTTCGCCAGCTTTGCGGTGAAGATGCCGATGTGGCCGGTCCATACCTGGCTGCCCGATGCGCACGTTCAGGCCCCGACAGCGGGGTCGGTCGTGCTGGCGGCGATCCTTCTGAAGATGGGCGGCTACGGCTTTCTGCGCTTCAGCCTGCCGATGTTTCCGGTGGGGTCAGAGGTGATGGGGCCGCTGGTTCTCTGGATGTCGGCCATCGCCATCGTCTACACCTCGCTGGTGGCACTGGCGCAGACCGACATGAAGAAGCTGATCGCCTATTCGTCCGTGGCACACATGGGCTATGTGACCATGGGCATCTTTGCGGTGAACCAGCAGGGTGTCGACGGCGCGATCTTCCAGATGCTGAGCCACGGTTTCATCTCGGGCGCGCTTTTCCTCTGCGTCGGCGTGATCTACGACCGGATGCACACGCGCGAGATCGAGGCCTATGGCGGCCTTGTGAACCGGATGCCGGCCTATGCGCTGGTCTTCATGTTCTTCACCATGGCGAATGTGGGCCTGCCGGGCACCAGCGGCTTCATCGGGGAATTCCTGACGCTGATGGGAATCTTTCAGGTCAACACCTGGGTTGCCGCAGTGGCCACCACCGGTGTGATCCTGTCGGCGGCCTATGCGCTCTGGCTTTACCGCCGGGTGGTTTTCGGCGCGCTGGTCAAGGAGGCGTTGAAGACGATCACCGACATGGACCGCCGCGAGAAGGCGATCTTCGCCCCCCTGGTCGCCATGACGCTGATCCTTGGCATCTACCCCAGTCTCGTGACCGACATCATCGGCCCGTCGGTGGGCGCCCTGGTCGAAAACTATCACGCGGCATTGCCTGAAGACGCCGCCGAACTGGCCCTGCACTGAGGATCCGATCATGACATCCGCCGATTTCTCGACTGTCCTGCCCGAGATCGTCCTTGCCGGTTACGCCATGGCCGCGCTGATGTTCGGCGTCTATACGACCAAGGACAAGGTGGCCCCGCTGCTGGTCTGGGTGACGGCGGCGGTTTTCGCCGTGGTGGCGCTGTGGATCGGCACCAGCGGCGCGGGAGAGCGCGGTGCCTTCGGGGGCATGTTCATCGACGACCCTTTCGCGCGCTTTGCCAAGGTGACGGTGCTGCTGTCGGCGGCGGCGGTGATCGCGATGAGCCAGGATTACATGCTGCGCCGGGGGCTGTTGCGGTTCGAGTTTCCGATCCTGGTCACCCTTGCCGTCGTCGGCATGATGATGATGATCTCGGCCGGGGATCTGATGGCGCTTTACATGGGGCTCGAACTGCAATCGCTGGCGCTTTACGTGGTGGCGGCGATGCGGCGCGACAGTGCAAGGTCATCGGAAGCCGGGCTGAAGTATTTCGTTCTCGGCGCGCTTTCTTCGGGGCTGCTGCTTTACGGCGCGTCGCTTGTCTACGGCTATGCGGGGACGACGCTCTTTTCCGGGATCCTTTCCACGGTGCAGGAGGGCGTGCCGCTTGGGCTTCTGTTCGGTCTGGTGTTCATGCTGGCGGGGCTTGCCTTCAAGGTCTCGGCCGCGCCCTTCCACATGTGGACGCCCGATGTCTATGAAGGCTCGCCAACGCCGGTGACGGCCTTCTTTGCCACGGCGCCGAAAGTCGCCGCGATGGCGCTGATCGCGCGACTGGCGCAGGATGCGTTCGGGGCCATTCCGGGCCAGTGGGGGCAGGTTCTGGCCGCGCTTGCTGTCGTGTCGATGTTCCTTGGCGCGGTTGCCGCCATCGGGCAGCGCGATATCAAGCGGCTGATGGCCTATTCATCGATCGCCCATATGGGCTACGCGCTGATCGGCCTTGCAGTGGGAACGGCGCAGGGCGTGCAGGCGATGATGATCTACATGGTGATCTATGTCACGATGAACGTCGGCACCTTCGCCTTCATCCTGTCGATGGAGCGGGACGGCCGCCCGGTGACCCAGATCGGCGCGCTGAACATGTTCGCCCGGCGGGAGCCGCTGAAGGCGCTTGCGATGCTGGTCCTGCTCTTCAGCCTTGCGGGCGTGCCCCCGATGCTGGGCTTTTTCGGGAAGTTCTACGTGCTGAGGGCGGCAGTCGATGGCGGGATGCTGTGGCTTGCCGTGGCCGGGGCGGTGGCATCGGTGATCGGCGCCTTCTACTATCTGCGGATCGTCTACTTCATGTATTTCGGCACCGAGCAGGATCCTGTCGAAAGCCGCATGGATGCCGTGCAATGGTCGATGCTGATGGGCGTGGCGGTGGTGATGCTGATCGGCATCGTCAATCTTTTCGGGATCGAGCCTGTGGCGGCGCGTGCCGCCGATGCGCTTGTCCACTGACTGGCCCGACGGGGTCGGGCATGTCGCCCTGACCCGGATCGACAGCACCAATGCCGAAGGGCTTCGCCAGGCGCAGACCTTGCCGCGGCCGACCTGGATCACGGCTGGCGAGCAGACCGCGGGCCGTGGCCGCCGTGCCCGGCCGTGGCGCAGCCCGCCGGGGAATTTTCATGGCACGCTGGTCCTGCGTCCGGCAGAGCCGGTTGAAACGGTGGCCCTGCGATCCTTTGTTGCGGCACTGGCACTGCGTGACGCCATGGTGGCGGCGACCGGGCTGCCGCAGTCCTTCGCGCTGAAATGGCCGAATGATGTGCTGTTGAACGGTGGCAAGGTGGCGGGGATCCTGCTGGAAAGCAGCGGCGCGGGGGCTGCCGTATCGGCCCTGTGCATCGGCATCGGTGTGAACCTGATCGCGGCACCCGGCCCTGAGGCAGTGGAGGAGGGGGCTATGCCCCCCGTCACGGTGCTGGCAGAGACGGGTCTTCGCCTGACGCCAATGGCGTTTCTGGCGCATCTCGCCCCGGCCTATGCCGCATGGGAGAAGGTGTTCACCACCCGGGGCTTCGGCCCGGTGCGCGAAGCCTGGCTGGCCGGAGCCGCCCGGCTTGGAGAGCCGATCCGCGCCCGGACCGGCACGACAGACCGGACCGGCATCTTTGAAACCGTAGATGCGGCGGGAAATCTGATCCTCATGCAGCCCGACGGACCGCTTGCCATTCCGGCCGCAGACGTGTTCTTTTGACCAGTTCCCGCTAGAATTTTCGCCGAAGAATTTTAGTCCCGCCAGAAACGAAAGGGGCAAGGATGCTTCTCGCCATCGACTGCGGCAACACCAATACCGTCTTTTCCATCTGGGATGGAAAGCGTTTCCTCGCGACCTGGCGCATCGCCACGGATCACAGGCGCACGGCGGACGAATATTTCGTCTGGCTCTCAAGCCTGATGGCGCTGACGAAAACCGAGGCGGCGGTGACCGAGGCGATCATCTCCTCCACCGTGCCGCGCGTGGTCTTCAACCTGCGCGTCCTGTGCAACCGCTATTTCGACTGCCGCCCTCTGGTCGTGGGAAAGCCCGAATGCGCGCTGCCGGTTGCGCCGCGGGTGGATGAAGGCGCCCGGGTCGCCCGGACCGGCTGGCCAATGCGGTGGGCGCCTTTGGCCGTCATGGTGGCGATGTCATCGTTGTGGATTTCGGCACCGCCACCAATTTCGACGTGGTCGATCATGACGGCGCCTATGTCGGCGGTGTGATCGCGCCGGGCGTCAACCTCAGCCTCGAGGCGCTGCACATGGCCGCCGCCGCGCTGCCGCATATCGATGTGGCAAGGCCGGAAAAGGTGATCGGGACGAATACGGTGGCCTGTATGCAATCGGGCGTGTATTGGGGCTATGTCGGGCTGATCGGGGGCATCGTGCGCGAAGTGCGGGCCGAACGGGAGCGGCCGATGAAAGTCATCGCGACGGGCGGGCTGGCCTCGCTTTTCGCCCAGGGGACCGACCTGTTCGATGCCATCGAGGACGACCTGACGATGCTTGGTCTGGTCCTCATCAGCGATTTCAACAAGGACAGAGCATGAGCGCGAACCGTCTGATCTATCTTCCTCTTGGTGGTGCCGGCGAGATCGGCATGAATGCCTATGTCTATGGCTATGGCCCCGCCGGGAAAGAGCGGCTGATCCTTGTCGATCTTGGCGTCGCCTTTCCGGACATGGACACATCGCCCGGCGTCGATCTGATCATGCCCGATATCGCATGGCTGGAAGAACGCGCCGACAGGCTGGAGGCGATCTTCATCACCCATGCGCATGAGGATCATATCGGTGCTCTTGCCCATCTCTGGCCGCGCCTGAAGAAAAAGGTCTATGCCCGTCGTTTTACCGCCACGATCGGGCGGCTGAAGTTTGAAGAGGCTGGCCTGCCGGTCGATCAGATCACGGTCGTCGAGGCCCGGCCCGCGGTGACAGAAGCCGGGCCGTTCACGGTGCAGTTCGTTCCGGTCAGCCATTCCATTCCGGAATCGGCCGCCCTGGTGATCGACACGCCCGCCGGGCGGATCGTCCATTCCGGCGACTTCAAGATCGACCAGACCCCCATCGTCGGCGAAGGCTGGGACGATGCCCGTTTTCAGGAGATCGTCAAGGAACGCCCCGTCAAGGTGCTGATGTGCGATTCCACCAATGTATTCTCGCCGCTTCCCGGCCGGTCCGAGGCCTCGCTCGCCGAACCGCTGACCGAGTTGATCAAGGGGGCAGGCGGCATGGTGGTGGCCACGACCTTCGGATCGAATGTCGCGCGGTTGAAGACGCTGGCCGAAGCCGGCCGTGCCGCCGACCGCACGATCTGCGTGCTTGGCCGGGCGATGAAGCGGATGATCTCGGTTTCCGAAGAGACGGGGGTTCTGGAGGGCTTTCCCCGGACGGTGACGCCGGAAGAGGCGGTCGATGTTGCGCGGCGGAACCTGATGCTTCTGGTCACCGGCAGCCAGGGCGAACGCAGGGCGGCATCGGCGCAGCTGTCGCGCGGCAAGTATCTTGGGATCGAGATGAAGGAGGGGGACATGTTCCTCTTCTCGTCGAAGACTATTCCGGGTAATGAGCGCGGCGTGCTCCGCGTCTGGAACGCCTTTTCGGAGATGGGCGTCAATGTCGTCGATGACAGCGGCGGCAAATATCACGTGTCCGGCCATGCGAACCGGCCCGATCTGGAACATGTGCACCGCCTGATCCTGCCCGATATGCTGATCCCGATGCATGGCGAACACCGGCACTTGCGCGAACATGTCGAGATCGCGACCGAGGCGGGGATTGCCGCGGAAGTTGCGACCAATGGCACGATGGTCGATCTGACCGGCGATACACCGGAGATCGTCGAATATATCGAGGCCGGTAGAACCTATCTTGACGGCACGACGATGATCGGCGCGATGGACGGCGTGGTGCGCGACCGGATCCGGATGGCGCTGAACGGCCATGTGCTGGTGACCATCATTCTGGACGAGGCAGACGAGCCGATGGGTGACCCATGGGTCGAGCTGATGGGGCTTCCAGAGGTCGGCAAGGGCAGTCGCCCGCTTTCCGATACGATGGAGGCGGAGCTGACCGATCTGGTCGACGGCGCCGGGCGCAAGCTGCTGCGCGACGACGACAAGTTTGACGAGGCAATCACCCGAACCGTCCGTCAGGTGGCGATGGAAGAGATCGGCAAGAAGCCGGAGGTGACGGTGGTGATCAGTCGCCTGGCGCTGGAATAGCGGCCGTTCGAACCTCAACTAGCCGCAACCTTTCACTGGCCCCGCGATGCGGGGCCATGTGCTTGCGGTCAGCCATCGGTGCCGTTCGCGGGTTCGGAATCCTGATCCGCGCTTTTGCGGCAGACGAGATCTTGAAGCTTTGCAGGATGAAATCAGGCACGTGATCGCCCATGCCGACCACCGCTCCGCCGTGCTCGCGGCGATCATCGCGGCGGTCGCGCCGGTCATCGCGCCGATCGCGGCGAGGTTCTTCGCGAGGCTGGGCCACGGGCGCCGGTTTCTCTTCGGCGGCTGACTTGACCTCGGGTGCACGGGCTTCGCGCGGCTTGTGCGGGGCCCGCTCTTCGCGTCCCCGATCCTCGCGCCCCCGATCCTCGCGTCCCCGCGTGCGCCCGCCACGCTCTGCCCGCGGCCGATCCGACTTGCCGTCATCCTGGTCGAGGCTCAGCCCCTCGGGCAAGGCGCCGCGCGGGATCTCTGCCTTCACCAGGCTTTCGATCGCCTTCAGATACTTGTCATCCGACGGCACCGCGATGGTGAAGGCCTTGCCCATGCGCCCGGCGCGCCCGGTGCGGCCGATGCGGTGGACGTAATCCTCCGGATGCGAGGGCACATCGAAGTTGAAGACATGGCTCACCGCCGGGATATCAAGCCCGCGCGCCGCAACGTCGGATGCAACGAGCAGATGCAACGTGCCGTCGCGGAATTCGTCCAGCGTCTTTGTCCGCTGGCTCTGATCCAGATCGCCGTGGATCGGTGCCGCGTTGAAACCATGCGACTTCAATGACTTCGCGACCACGTCCACGTCCATCTTGCGGTTGCAGAAGATGATCGCATTGGTGCAGGCTGCCCCTTCCGCAGCGATCAGCGCCCGCAGGACGGCGCGCTTTTCGGTGAAACTGCGGTCCTTGCGGCTTGGCGTCAGCGGAACAAGCGCCTGGGTGATGGTGGTCGATGCCGTGGCCTGCCGTGCCACCTCGATCTTCGCGGGGGTGGTGAGGAAGGTGTTGGTGATCCGTTCGATCTCGGGTGCCATGGTCGCACTGAAAAACAGTGTCTGGCGGGTGAAGGGGGTCAACTGGAAGATACGCTCGATATCGGGGATGAAACCCATGTCGAGCATCCGGTCCGCCTCGTCGACGACCATGATCTGCACGCCGTTCAGCAACAGCTTGCCGCGTTCGAAATGGTCAAGCAGACGGCCCGGCGTCGCGATCAGCACATCGACGCCGCGGTCGATCAGCTTGTCCTGTTCGCCGAAGGATACGCCGCCGATCAGCAGGGCCTTGGTCAGCTTGGTGTGTTTGGCATAGGTGTCGAAATTCTCGGCCACCTGCGCCGCAAGTTCCCGCGTCGGCGCCAGAACCAGGCTGCGGGGCATCCGGGCCCGCGCGCGGCCCTTGCCAAGGATGGTGATCATCGGCAGCACGAAACTCGCCGTCTTGCCGGTACCCGTCTGGGCGATGCCAAGGACATCACGTCCCTTCAGCGCCTCGGGAATGGCTTGCGCCTGAATGGGGGTAGGGATCTCGTAGCCCGCTTCGGAAACGGCCTGAAGTACGCGCGGATCAAGCGCGAGGTCGGAAAATTTGGTCATCTGCGTCCTTTGATGCGGTATCGGACCGCATGTTTCTTGGGACGCTGCAATCCGGGCGCCCCGGCGTCTGGCCACCATGGCCATGGCTGGCCCATAGCGGAAATGGCTCTGACGGTCAAGTCAAGCGGTCCTGCCCATCGCGCAGTTTGAGCATTGGCGCGGTTATGATAGCATTCGCGGCATTGGAACTTCTTATTTGATGGTGAATTATCATGCAGCGTCTTTTGCTCGCGGGGCTTTTCAGCCTCGCAGCCCACATGTCATTGGCCGAAGAGCCCGCCTGGCGCGGGGAAAGCGGCCCGACACTCTATCGGCTGACCTCGGTATCCGACCAGAAGGCCTACGGCCTGCTGCTCGCCGCGCCGGCGGAAAGCTGCAAACGCGTCAGCTACCGTGTGGCGGATGCGTCCGGCGGGCATCTTGGCCATACGCCGCCGCTTTTGCCCGGAGAGCTGGCCGTTGTCCGGATGGGCCGCGGTTTTTCTGAAGGCGAGCATCTGCTGCGGATCGAAGCACGCGGATGCGCGGCCGGGCCCGCTGCCTCGCGACGGGTGGTCCTGGCCAAAACCTCTCCCGACCATGGCTGGCGCGCGGCAAAGTAGCGGTGCGGCGCCTTCGTCCGGTCTGTCAGCGTGTTGTCACATCTTTGTCGTCGCCCTGTTGCGGGACGGCAGTAGCCCCGATGCGTATCGCCGAAGAATGGAGGTTCCGATGCGCTTTTCCACGACGCTTGCGCTGCTTGTCTCGTGCGCCGCCCCGGTCAGTGCCGAAGAGGTCTTTCCCGCCGTCCTGAAAGGCCATGCCGTCCTGCCCGCGCTCAGCCTGATCGACCCGCCCGCCGATGCGCCCGCGGATGCGCGCCTCTCGGGCAAGTTCGTCGGCCCGGCCCGGGTGATGGAGGAGGGGACGGTGATGGGCGATACCGGTGCCAGCCACGGAAAGCGCGCGACAGGCATCGGATTTCCCTTCAGGGGCCAGCCGGTTCAGGGCTTTTCGGGCTATGCGATGAACCGGGCAGAGGACGGCAGCGTCTACATGCTGACGGACAACGGCTTTGGCAGCAAAAGCAACAGCCCCGACGCGTTGCTGATGTTTCACCGGATGGTGCCGAACTGGGATGCGGGAACCATCGAGATGAAGGAAACGGTCTTCCTGCGCGATCCCGATTTCAAGGTGCCTTTCCGCATCGCCTATGAGGGAACCGAAGCCCGCTATCTGACCGGCGCCGATTTCGATCTGGAGTCGATCCAGATCCTGAACGGCGAGGTCTGGATCGGCGAGGAATTCGGCCCCTA
The DNA here is from genome assembly GCA_012032275.1 of Tabrizicola sp. Taxonomy (GTDB): domain Bacteria; phylum Pseudomonadota; class Alphaproteobacteria; order Rhodobacterales; family Rhodobacteraceae; genus JAAURK01. The sequence continues at coordinate 3,564 of JAAURK010000087.1, read as the reverse complement.
CCTGATCCGCGCCACTCTGGATGGCAAGGTTGTCGGCGTCTATCCGACGCTGATGGGTGACCGTCCGTTGACCGGCGCCGATGCCCCCGGCATCTCGGCGGCAAGCGTGGTGGGAAAGGACTGGGTCGTCCCGCGTTCGGGCGGATATGAGGGGCTGGCGCTGCAACCGGGGACAAACCTGCTTTGGGCGATGCTGGAAAAGCCGCTTCTCGGCGAGGACGGCCAGCCCGAGGGCACGTTTCTGCGCGTGCTGGCCTTCGATCCAGCGAAAGCTGCATGGACAGGGCAGACCTTCAAGTTTGCCCTTGCCGAAGGTTCGACAGCCATCGGCGATTTCAATTTCATCGACGAGACCCGCGCCCTCGTGATCGAGCGCGACAATGGCGAGGGCGATCCGAGCCTGAAGTGCGAGGGCGATGCCAGGCCCGATTGCTTTCCGGCACCGGCGATGATCAAGCGCGTGGTCCTGATCGACACGGCCACCGTTGACAGCGACGGCTTCGTGCGCCGCATCGGCCATATAGACCTCATGGCCATCGCCGATCCCGAGGCCAGGAACCGGCTGGAGACGGTGGCGAAGCGGGATCTGAAGGGCGTCATGACCTTTCCGTTCTTCACCATCGAGGATGTGATGCGGGTGGATGACACGCATATCATGGTCGGCAATGACAACAACCTGCCGTTCTCGTCCGGCCGCAAGCTTGACGCGGCGGCCGACAACGAGGCGATCCTGCTGGAAGTGCCGGAGTTTCTGGCGGCCAAATGATCGCAGCGCGTGGCCGCGTTACACCATCATCTCTTTCGTCGCGGTCAGCTTTACCGCGGGATAATCCCGCACCACGCGGTCAATATCCCACTGCAGGCGCGTCAGAAACACCAGATCGCCGTCGCTGTCATGCGCGATATGGCCCTTGTTCACGTTGACCAGCTTTTCGATCTCGGCCTTTTCGCCGGAAAGCCAGCGGGCAGAGGAAAAGTTCGACCCTTCGAACCGGACGGGCAGGGAGTATTCCTGTTCGATCCGGCTCGCCAGCACATCGAATTGCAGGGCGCCCACGACGCCCACGATATAGCCCGACCCGATCATCGGCTTGAACACCTTTGCCGCCCCCTCCTCGGCGAATTGCATCAGGGCCTTCTCCAGATGTTTCGCCTTCATCGGATCCATCGCGCGCACGTTTTGCAGCAGTTCCGGCGCAAAAGAGGGGATGCCGGTAAAGCGCAGGGTCTCGCCCTCGGTCAGCGCATCGCCGATCCGGAGTTGCCCGTGGTTCGGAATGCCGATGATGTCACCGGCCCAGGCCTCTTCGGCCAGCTCGCGGTCGGCGGCGAGAAACAGCACCGGGTTCGACACCGCCATCTGCTTTTTCGTCCGCACATGGGTCAGCTTCATCCCGCGCTCGAAATGCCCCGAGGCGAGACGGACAAAGGCCACCCGGTCGCGGTGCTTGGGGTCCATGTTCGCCTGAACCTTGAACACAAAGCCGGTCACCGGCGTTTCTCCCGCATCGATCTGGCGTTCGGCGGCGGTCTGCGGCTGCGGTTCCGGCCCGTATTCGCCGATCCCTTCCATCAGGTCTTTCACGCCAAAAGAGTTGATCGCAGAACCGAACCAGATCGGCGTCATGGAGCCGTCCAGGAACCGCGCCCGATCAAAGGCAGGAAGAAGTTCCCTTGCCATTTCAATCTCTTCCAGGAATTTCTTCATCAACTCCGCGGGCACAAGCTCGCCCAGTTTCGGGTCATCCATGCCGGTGATCTTGACCGAGGCCGCAACCCGATTGCGGTCCGCCCGGTCCCATGATCTCCAGCCGGTCGTGAAGCAGGTCATAGGCCCCGACGAAATCCCGCCCCATGCCGATGGGCCAGCTTGCGGGGGTCACGTCGATGGCCAGATTTTCCTGGATCTCGTCGATGATGTCGAAGGTATCGCGGCTTTCCCGGTCCATCTTGTTGCAAAAGGTCAGGATCGGCAGGTCGCGCAACCGGCAGACCTCGAAAAGCTTGCGCGTCTGGCTCTCCACCCCCTTGGCCCCGTCGATCACCATGATCGCGGCATCAACGGCAGTGAGCGTGCGGTAGGTGTCTTCCGAGAAATCCGAGTGGCCGGGCGTGTCGACCAGATTGAACCGATAGCGCCCGAACTCGAAGCTCATCGCACTTGCCGAGACCGAGATCCCGCGTTCCTGCTCCAGCTTCATGAAGTCCGACCGGGTCCGCCGGGCATCGCCCTTGGCGCGGACCTGCCCCGCCATCTGGATCGCGCCGCCGAAGAGGAGGAACTTTTCGGTCAGCGTGGTTTTCCCCGCGTCGGGATGCGAGATGATCGCAAAGGTCCGGCGGCGGGCGATTTCAGGGGGCAGGGGGGCACGATTTGTCATGTGCGCCGTATAGGCTGGGCACGCTCTGGCCGCAACGGGTGCGGGGCTTGTGCGACTCGTTTGCAGCGTGCATGATGAGAACATTAATAGAACATTAGGAGGATGCGATGACCTTGAGTGAAATTGCGAATGAACTGGTGGCTGGTTGCCGCGAGGGGCGCGAGCGTGCGAACCTCGATCGGCTTTATGCTGCGGATGCCGTGTCGGTCGAGTCGATGGACATGGGTGATGGCCGCGAGACGAAGGGACTGGCAGGCATCCACGGCAAACATGACTGGTGGGAGGGCGCCTTCAAGGTGCACGAGTTGACGGTCGAGGGGCCGTTCACCCATGGCGAAGAGAGCTTTGCCGTGATCTTCGGGATGGACACCGAGAGCAAGGAGACCGGTCAACGGCGCATGGACCGAGAAGTGGCTGTCTATCATGTCAAGGACGGCAAGATCGTGCGCGAGGAATTCTACTACGGGGCCTGACCCCGCGACACCTTCCCGTCGCCAGCGGTGCCTGTTAGGCTGCCGGCCTGACAACCGGGGAGGCCGGAATGGATCTGGGAATTGCGGGGCGGCGGGCGCTTGTCTGTGCGTCGTCGAAGGGCCTTGGCCGGGGCTGTGCCGAGGCGCTGGCGGAGGCGGGCGGCTTCTCAACCTGCGTCCCGTCCTTACCCTCGACGCAGTTGCTCGCCGGGCAAGTTTATCAGGATACGGCCATCGCCCCGACGCGGCTTGCGAATTTCTGGTACGCCGCCGACACCGTCGTCATTGGCGCCGCCCGCGCCGCCGTCTGCGCCCGCCCCGGCCAAACCGATAGCTCCAGCGCCGCCGTCTTCGCGCAGCGCAAGACGCCGGTGACATAGAACAGCATGTCGTTGCTGGCGAGACCGAGACGCGCACGCAGACTGGCGAGATAGTCGTCGAGACCGCCGGTCAACGAAATGTCGCCCTCGACGCCGAAAACGACATTATCCTTTTGCCAGTTATAGCCGAGGTGAAAACCGCCCAGAACGCCGTCTTTGCCGGTTGAGCCGGCGACCTCGCCGCCATCGCCTCCGTCGCCGCCTGCACCGCCGTTTTTGTTATTTCCTGGCGCGCCTAAACCGGCGATGCCGCCATTGCCGCCGGCACCTCCGACGGCGTTGCCTCCTGGACCGCCATTTACGCTAACGGGACAGCCGCCCCCAACTTCT
>JAAURK010000086.1 GCA_012032275.1 Tabrizicola sp. | reverse complement strand
CTCTGCCGCGCTGGCGGTGTCGGCGCGCAAGCGGATCGGCGGGCAGACCGGCGATATCCTCGGCGCGTCGCAGCAGCTTGCCGAAGCCGCCTGCCTTGCGGCGCTTGCGGCCCGGCCGCTTTAGGTATCGGTCGAGATGTCGTCCCAGGCCTGCCCGCTGTAACCGATCAGCCAGTTCAGCGTGTAATGACGTTCCAGCACCACCCCGGGGTCAAGACCGGGCGGCGGCGGCTGCCCGTCCAGTTCCGCCTGCCGGACCGCCCAATGCATGCGGTAGATCAGGTCCGCCGCATCAAGCAGCTCCGGTTGCGGGCGCAATCGCGCCTTGGCCATCACGCCCTCCGTCCCCAGATCGCGCAGCAGCTCTGCCAGCCTTGGCACATCGGCGATATCCGACGGCGGCCCCGGATCGTCGATCAGGCTCAGCGCCCACAAGAGCATCCAGACCCCCTCGTACCGCCAGCTGAACTGGATCCGGTCGAAGTCGCTCGGCTCCGGGTCGGCCATGAAGGCCGCCTCGTCCGGCGTCAGGAATTCCGCCGCGCCGAACTGCTCGATGAGGCTCAGCCCCATCGCGTGATCCGCCGTCTCGCCCTTCACCGCGACGATGGCCAGCGCGATCATCCGCTCGGCCACTTCCGCCTCGGCCCGCCGGAGGCTGGTGGCTTCCGTCTCGATCACCGGCAGCGACGGCAGCACCCGCACATCCGCCGCCTCGAGCATGGCGATCGACCGCGCCTTGCGCGCCTCGGCCTCCGTTTCCGTCTGGGCCTGTGCCGGACCCAGGGCCAGGGCCAGCCAGACCAGCGCCACACCAAACCGCATCGCTTCCTCCATCTTGCCTTTGCCAGCTTTGCCGCACAGGAGCCATGCGTCAATCGGCATGGCGGACCTCTGGCCTTTGCCCTCCGACCGCGATACATCCACGCCAATCCAGCGCGGAGTCTGACACATGACCGAATTTTCCGACGCCATCTCCTCTGTCGAGGACATCATCGAGGATGCGCGTAACGGCCGGATGTTCATTCTGGTCGACCATGAGGATCGCGAGAATGAGGGCGATCTGGTGATCCCGGCGCAGATGTGCACGCCCTCGGCGATCAATTTCATGGCGACCCATGGGCGCGGGCTGATCTGCCTCGCACTTCCCGCCCAGCGGATCGAGGCGCTTGGCCTGCCGCTGATGAGCCCGAAGAATTCCTCGCGCCATGAGACCGCCTTCACCCTGTCGATCGAGGCACGCGAAGGCATCACCACCGGCATTTCCGCCGCAGACCGGGCCCGCACCGTCTCCATCGCCATCGACCCGACGAAGGGGCCGCAGGATATCGCCACGCCGGGCCACATCTTTCCGCTGCGCGCACGCGACGGCGGGGTTCTGGTGCGCGCCGGGCATACCGAGGCCGCCGTCGATGTCAGCCGCCTCGCCGGGCTGAATCCATCGGGCGTGATCTGCGAGATCATGAATGACGACGGCAGCATGGCAAGGCTGCCCGATCTGATCGCCTTCGCACAGCGCCACGGGCTCAGGATCGGCACGATTTCCGATCTGATCGCCTATCGCCGCCGCAACGACAATCTGGTCAAGGTGACGGCCGAACGGGTCGTGACCTCGGAATTCGGTGGCGACTGGACGATGCGCATCTACACCGATGTGACCGAGGGCGCCGAACATGTGGTGCTGATCAAGGGCGATATCACCGGACCCGGCCCCGTCCTGACCCGGATGCACACGCTTGACCCGCTTCTCGATGTGCTTGGCCTTGGTGCGGCTGGACGGACGGCCGAATTCGGCGACGCGATGCGGCTTATCGCGGGCGAGGGCCGGGGCGTGCTGGTGCTGCTGCGCGATCTTCACATGAAGCTGGCCAACGACAGCGAGGTCTCGCCGCAGACGCTGCGCCAATACGGTCTTGGCGCGCAGATCCTCGTCTCGCTCGGGCTGCAGGAACTGGTGCTGCTGACGAATTCCCCGAAACCGAAGGTGGTGGGGCTCGAGGCTTATGGCCTCTCGATCGCCGGCACCCGCCCGATCACGGAGTGACAGATGGCCACCGCAGAGACGCATCACACCCTCGCCCTGCCGGGCTTTGACAAGCCGGTCAGACTGCTGATCGTGGTGGCGCCCTATTACCGCGATATCGCCGATCACCTGATCGCAGGGGCCCGCGCCGTCGCCGCGCAATGCAAGGCCGAGGTCGAGGTGGTCGAGGTGCCCGGCGCACTGGAGGTGCCCTCCGCCATCGCGATGGCCGAGCGGCTGGCGGATTATGACGGCTATGTCGCGCTTGGCTGCGTGATCCGCGGCGAGACCACGCATTACGACACGGTCTGCAACGACAGTTCCCGCGCGCTCAGCCTTCTCGGTCTGCAGGGTGCCTGCATCGGCAATGGCATCCTCACGGTGGAAAACCGCGCCCAGGCCGAGGTCCGCGCCGATCCGAACGGCCAGAACAAGGGCGGGGGGCGCCGCTGCGGCGGCCTTGCACCTCGTGGCGCTTTCGCGCAAATGGGCCGGATCGACAAAGGGTATCGGCTTTCGCGCATGAAGACGGATAAACGCCAGATGAAATCAGCCGCGCGGCTTTATGCCGTGCAGGCGCTGTTCCAGATGGAAAGCTCGGGCCAGACGGTCGAGGCGGTGACCGGGGAATTCGAGACCCACCGTTTCGGTGCGACCTATGAGGAAGGCGAATTCGCCGACGGCAACCCCGACCATTTCCGCGCGGTCGTGTCCGAGGCCGTGAACTGGCAGGCGAAGATCGACCAGATGACCGACCGCGCCCTTGTGGCCACCTGGCCGATCGACCGGATCGATCCGGTGCTTCGCGCCCTCTTTCGTGCCGCGGGGGCAGAGTTCGTGGCGATGGACACGCCGCCCAAAGTGGCGATCACCGAATATGTCGATGTGGCCAAGGCCTTCTTCCCCGACGGGAAAGAGGCGAAATTCGTGAATGCGGTTCTCGATCATATGGCGCGCGAGGCCAAGCCCGACGCGTTCTGATGCGTCAAAGGGGATATCCTGAAGAAAGGCGCCCCGATGATCCGCAACCTGTTTCTCGCCCTGACGGTCTCGCTGACCGGCTGCGTGCATCCGGCACTATCCACGCCCCTGCCCGACGCGGCCGATCCGCCACCGCTTTCCATCGCCTGTCCGGCGTGCCACGATATCTCTTGGCCTGACCGCGGGAACTGAAAAGGGCACAGCATGAAGGAAACCACCCTGACGCCCCGGCCCGATGCCACCTCTCCGGCCGGGGCGCAAATCCGTTTCATCATGGACGGGACGGCTGGAAACATGATCCACAGCACCGTGCCTCCGGGCCAGATCAACCGGGCCACCGTTCACGCGACGGTCAGCGAGTTCTGGCACGTGCTGGGCGGCGAGGGCGCGATCTGGCGGCGGGACGGGCAAGACGAGAGGGTCACGCGGCTTGCACCCGGCGTCTCTGTCGACATTCCGGTCGGCACCGCCTTTCAATATCGCTGCACGGGAAACCTGCCGCTGACGTTCATCTGCGTGACCATGCCGCCATGGCCCGGTGATCACGAAGCGAGCGCTGTCGACGGTATCTGGCCCCCCTCCGTCTGACGGCGGAAGGATCAGCCATTCGCCTCGAAAAGCGATACGGCGCGGTCGAAGAACCGGGTCCGAACGGCGGGGCCTTCCATCATGATCTCATGTTCGGCACCCGGATAGAGATCAAGCTGGCCCTTGGCCCAGCCCGCCATCCGCAGATGCGCGGGGGCAGTGTCGATCACCCTCTCCGCCGTCCCGATGGCGCAGATTGCGGGGACATCGGGAGAGGGCAGACGCGCCAGATTGCGGCATTCGGCGAGTGCTGCATGAAGCCAGACAAGCGACGGCCCCCCGAGGGCAAGATCAGGCTGGGCCAGAAGCTGCGCCCGCATGTAGTCCCACATCTCGCGATCCTTGGTCAGCACATTGCCCTCGAAGGCCGCGTCAAGGACATAGGTGGTCGCCCCGGTGCCCGGCACATACCGCCTGCCCTGCCCCATCGCCATTAGGATGCGCGAGACCGTGAGGGCCAGCGGACGCTGCCAGGGGGCCATGGCAATCCCCCACATCGGCGCCGAGAACACCGCCGCCCGGAACCCGATGCCACGGACCAGCGCACGAAGCGCGATGCAGCCCCCCATCGAATGACCGATCAGATAGCGCGGACCGGGCAGGCCCGCACGGTCTGCCTCGGCCAGAAGCGCGTCCAGATCGCGCTGGTATTCTTCGAAATGCCCGACATGGCCGCTCATCCGGTCTGGCAAGGCGTGATCCGCGATGCCCTGCCCGCGCCAGTCGACCGCGATCACCGCATAGCCGCGCTGCCCCAGGGACCTGGCGGCGCGGCCGTATTTCTCGATGCATTCCGTCCGCCCGGGCAGCAGCACGACGGTGCCCTTGCTGCCTTCCGCCCAGATGCCCGCCCTGATCCGCACACCGTCAGACGCATGCAGCCAGACGGCACGGCCACCGGCCGGACCCTCGGCCAGATCAGCGAAAAAGGGGGCCTCTTCGCTCACGCCAGCGCCGCACCAAGTTGCATCGCCAGGCCCATGTTGCCGTCCACCGCCAGTTTGCCCTGCATGAAGGCACTCGTCGGGTTCATCTCGCCCTCCAGTATCGCGCGGAACACCTCCGCTTCTGCCGTGAGCGTCACATCGGCGGGTTCGTCACCCGCACGGACGCCATCCTGATCAAGCATGATTGCGCCCTCGCCCGTAATGACGAACTTCGCCAGTCCGTCGAACCCGCCGGACAGCTTGGCATTCAGCGCCTTCACGGCTGCATCGATCATCTCGCTCATCTCTATCTCCTTTTTCCGGCCAGGGGGCCTCAGGTATTCGTGACCTGCGGGGCACTGGTTTTCCACCGCAGATCGGCTACCATGGAGTTATGAAAGCCAGGCGGACGTTTCTCAATTGTATCGTTGCGGCACTTCTGCCGGTTTTTCTGACCTGCACGCCGGTTTTTGCCGAGAATTCCGAAAAGCTGGACAAGCTTTTCAGTCGCCTTCTGACGGCCAACGAGGGCGAGGCGTCGCGAATCGAGGGCGAGATCTGGATCGAATGGTCGAAATCCGGCTCTCCCGCGATGGACCTGCTGCTGCAGCGCGGGCGCGATGCGATGGCGGTGGGCGACAACACGACCGCCATCGCGCATTTCACCGCGATCATCGACCATTCCCCCGATTTCGCCGAAGCCTGGAACGCCCGCGCCACGGCCTATTTCCAGGCTGGCGAATTTGGCCCTCGCTGCGATATCGGCCATGTGCTGACACTCAATCCCCGGCATTTCGGCGCCCTTTCGGGCCTTGGCATGATTCTCGAGGCCACCGACAAACCCGAGCGCGCGCTTGAGGTCTACAAGGCGGCGCTGGCTATACATCCCCATCTCGAAGGGGTATTGGACGCGGCCAAGCGGCTGGAAGCCGCGACCGAGGGCACGGAGCTTTAAGCCTCATGGATGCGACGCGGCGGGTGACGGCGGTCCTCGGGCCGACGAACACCGGCAAGACCCATTACGCCATCGAACGGATGCTTGCGCACCGGACGGGCGTGATCGGCCTGCCGTTGCGGCTTTTGGCACGCGAGGTCTATGACCGGATCGTCGCCCAGCGCGGCCCCTCTGTCGTCGCGCTGGTGACGGGGGAGGAGCGCATCGTGCCCGACCGGACCAGTACTGGGTCTGCACGGTCGAGGCGATGCCGCTTGATATCGGCGCCGATTTCGTGGCGGTGGACGAGATCCAGCTTTGCGCCGACCCCGAACGCGGCCATGTCTTCACCGACCGGCTTTTGCGGGCGCGCGGTCTGCATGAAACGCTGTTTCTCGGCTCGGACACGATGCGGCCGGCGATTGCGGGCCTTGTGCCCCATGTCAGCTTTGTCAGACGCGACCGATTCTCCACCCTCGCCTATTCGGGATCGAAGAAGATCAGCCGGATGCCGCCCCGGTCTGCCATCGTCGGGTTTTCGGTCGAGAATGTCTATGCCATCGCCGAACTCATCCGCCGCCAGAAGGGCGGTTGCGCCGTCGTCATGGGCGCGCTTTCCCCGCGTACCCGCAACGCGCAGGTCGCGCTCTATCAGAACGGCGATGTCGATTACCTCGTGGCCACCGATGCCATCGGCATGGGGCTGAACCTCGACATCAAGCATATCGCCTTCTCGGCCACCGCCAAATTCGACGGCCGCCGCATGCGCGGCCTTTTCCCGCAGGAACTGGCGCAGATCGCGGGCCGGGCGGGCCGCCACACCGAAGACGGCACTTTCGGCGTCACCGGCGAGGCGCGGCCTTTCGACGAAGACATGGTCGAGGCCATCGAGACGCATCGTTTCGCGCCCGTCAAGAAGCTCCATTGGCGCAATGACGCGCTGGATTTCGGCAGCGTCGACCGCCTGATCCGCAGTCTGGAAGCACCGACCGCGAACGAATGGCTGAGCCGCGCACGCGATGCCGACGACCTTCTGGCCCTGAAATCACTGTCCGAAAGCCCCGAGGTGCGCGACCGGCTGACCGATGCCAAACGCGTGCGGCTGCTCTGGGATGTCTGCCGGATTCCCGATTTCCGCGGCAACTCCGGGCCCGAGCATCTGTCACTTCTGACGCGCATCTTCGACTTCCTCGTCGGGCGCGGTCTTGGCGGCGGGCGTATCCCGTCGGACTGGCTTGCCAGCGCCATCGCGCGTATCGACAAGACCGAGGGCGATATCGACACACTCTCGAAACGTCTGGCCTATATTCGCACCTGGACCTATGTCGCGCAACGCAAAGGCTGGGTTGACGACGAAGCCCATTGGCGAGACGAGACGCGCGCGGTAGAAGACCGTCTGTCCGATGCGCTTCACGCGCGACTGACGCAACGATTTGTTGACCGGCGGACATCGGTTCTGCTCCGCCGGTTGAAGCAGAAGGAGGACCTCGTGGCCGAGGTGAATGACAAGGGCGAAGTAACGGTCGAGGGCGAATTCGTCGGCCGTCTCGAGGGGTTCCGCTTCCATCAGGACGCGTCGGCAAGCCCCGATGAGGCGCGCACCCTGCAGCAAGCTGCCATCCAGGCGCTGAAGCCGGAATTCCACCTGCGATCCGACCGGTTCTACAATGCGCCGGACACGGAGCTTGATTTCACCGAACAGGGCGGCCTCATGTGGGGCACGAGCGCGGTCGGCAAGCTGGTCAAGGGGTCGGATGCGAGCAAGCCGCAGATCGAGGCTTTCGTGGATGAAGAGGCTGGCCCGGAGGTCACCGAGAAGGTGCGCCGCAGGCTTCAGCATTTCATCGACCGCAAGATCGCCGCGCTGTTCGAGCCGCTGCTTGCGATGGGCCGCGACGAGACGCTGACCGGGCTGGCGCGCGGCTTTGCGTTCCGGCTGACCGAGGCGCTGGGGGTTCTGCCGCGGGAAAGCATCGCCAGCGAGGTGAAGGAGCTGGATCAGGATGCGCGCGGCGCGTTGCGCAAGCACGGCGTCCGCTTCGGCCAGTTCACCATCTTCCTGCCGCTGCTGCTGAAGCCCGCGCCCACGCGGCTGCGGCTGGTCCTGTGGTCGCTGTTCCACGATCTGCAGGAATTCCCCGAAAGCCGCCGCCGGGACTGGTCACCATTCCGAACCTGCCCGATGTGCCGAAGCAGCATTACACCCTTGCGGGCTATCACCCTGCGGGCGTCCGTGCGATCCGCATCGACATGCTGGAACGGCTGGCCGATCTGCTGCGCTCCAAGGACAGCCGCGCGGGGTTCGAGGCGACGCCGGACATGCTGTCGATCACCGGGATGACGCTTGACCAGTTTGCCGATCTGATGTCGGGTCTCGGCTACAAGGGCGAAAAGGGCGAACGGGCCAAGGTCAAGACCGCCGAACCCCCGCCGATCCCGGAGATCGACCCGAACCAGCCGATCCCGGAAGAGGTGTCGATCCTGGCCCCGCCGCCGCCACCGCCCGAGCCGGAAGGAGAGCCCGCACCACCCGAGATGGAGCAGTTCTACACCTTCACCTGGGCGCCGAAACAGCGTTTCCAGCGCCCCGAACGCAAACCCCAGGGCGAGCGTCCGCAAGGTGAGCGTCCGCAAGGCGAGCGGCGCGACCGCAAGCCCGATGGCAAACCGCAGGGCAAGCCACATGGCAAACCGGGCGAGGGCAAGGCGTACAAGGGCAAGGGCGACCACAGCAGGGGCGATCACAAGGGCGGCAAACCGCAGGACGACCGCAAGAAAACCTACGAGGCCCGCCCGCCGCGCCCCGAAAAGCCGATCGATCCCGACAGCCCCTTCGCGGTCCTCGCCGCGCTGAAGAACAAGGTCTAGCCTTTGGCCGGGCCCTCCGGCAGACCGAATCCCGCTGCCGCGCCGACACTCCGGCTCGACAAATGGCTCTGGCAGGCCCGCTTCGTGAAATCGCGCAGCCTTGCCGCCGCGCTGATCGAGGGCGGGCATGTCCGCGTGAACGGAATGCGCGTCACCCGCCCCGGCCGCGACATCACAACCGGCGATGTGCTGACCTTTCCCCAGGGCAGGCAGATCAGGGTCGTCCGCATCACCGCCCTCGGCCTTCGCCGCGGCCCTTCAACCGAGGCACAGATGCTCTATATTGATCTTCAGGCCCCCGCAGACCTCTCTGCGGCCCCAACTGCGCTTGAATGATCGAGGCCACTGTTCTAACCAGCGGCAAGGACGAACGACGGGGCTTTCCATGACCTATGTGGTGATCGACAACTGCATCGCCTGCAAATACACCGATTGTGTCGAAGTCTGTCCGGTGGACTGCTTCTACGAAGGCGAGAACATGCTGGTCATCCACCCCGATGAGTGCATCGACTGCGGGGTCTGCGAACCTGAATGCCCGGCCGATGCGATCCGGCCCGATACCGAGCCGAACATGGACGAATGGGTGACGTTCAACCGCAAATATGCGCAGGACTGGCCCGTCATCGTCACCAAGAAAGACCCGCTGCCCGGCGCCGAAGACCGTGACGGAGAGACGGGAAAGCGCGAAAAGTACTTCTCGGAAGCGCCCGGAAAAGGCGGCTGACCAGCAGCGTTTTGATGGCAAACGATTCTTTCACGATTCGCTGACCTGGCGGCAACGAATCACTCTTTCTATTAATTTTCATTATTTTCAGCCACTTATCCCGATACCGCGGCGTATCGGAGCAGTTGGAATTGGGGTAACTTTGTGTTATAGTTTGTTTACAAACAAGCATGGAAGCCTGACGCACGGCTTGGAGCACTTCGCCTGAGCCTGCTTTTTTTGTGACAATTTACCCGCGCTGCCAGAGCAAAAGCTCCGGTCGTGTGGTTATTGTCGGAAAGAACCGGTTTCCCTTCTGGGGATGTTGTGAATGATCAAATCGAAGAAACCTGAGTTCCGTCCGAACGAATTCGTTGTCTACCCCGCGCACGGGGTCGGCAAGATCATCTCGATCGAAGAGCAGCAGATCGCCGGTCTGCAGCTGGAACTCTTTGTCATTTCTTTCGAGAAGGACAAGATGACCCTGCGGGTGCCGACCCACAAGGCGTCGGAGATTGGCATGCGTGCCCTTTCGGCCCCGGAAGTGGTGACCAAGGCGCTGGATACCCTGAAGGGCAAGGCTAAGGTCAAGCGGGCGATGTGGTCGCGCCGGGCGCAGGAATACGAACAGAAGATCAATTCGGGCGACCTTCTGTCGATCGCCGAAGTGGTCCGCGATCTTTACCGCAACGACGATCAGCGCGAGCAGTCCTATTCCGAGCGTCAGCTCTATGAAGCCGCGCTGGAGCGTCTGACCCGCGAAGTCGCCGCTGTTTCCGGCGTTGACGAGGCTGGTGCACAGAAGCGTGTCGACGACATGCTGCTGACCCGCGCGGCCTGATTTTCATTGCACCGATCAGAGCGGCGGTCCGCAGGGGCCGCCGTTTTCTATTGCGCGGCGGTATCGCCGCCGAAATACCGCTCCGCCGGCAGATAGGCCGCAAGCCGCCCCGCCGCGCACCACTCCGCCTCAAGCCCGAAATCGCCCACAAGGATCACCTGGTCCCCGGGCAGCGGCCCAAGAGCCGTCCGGATCGCGGCGCGAAGTTCCGTGAACCGTGCCTGCGCATAGGGTGCGGCGTGGCTTTCGTCGAGAACCGGGTTGGCCGCCGCAAGCATCCCGGGCGTCAGCGGCATGACCGCGAGCCCCCGCCGCCCGGCCCGGACGAGGCCCAGCTTCGCCGCCGGGCGGCAGGCATTTCGGTCGCGAACGCTGACCCGCAAGGCATTCGACGAGAAGAGAAACGCCACCAGGTCATGGCCGGTCGCCGCCCGGACCGAGGCATAGGTGCGGTAGTCGAGGCCCAATTCCGCCGCCCGCCGCACCCGCAGCCGCACCACCTCCACCGGCAGCGTCGGCAACAACCGCTCTCGCGCCGCCGTCCAGCAATGCCGCCGCCAACTGACCCCGCCGTCCAGCGACGGGCCCCGGTTATGGCCGATCCGGGCCGAATTTTCCGTCATTCTTCCGCACCTGTCCCAGGGCGCCCTTAGGCGTGAACCCTCGCGCCATCCGCCATCAGCCCCAATCGCGCAGACGCGCCACATAGCGCGCCATCGTGTCGATCTCCAGATTGACGGCATCGCCCTCGCGCACCGTGCCCCAGGTCGTCGCGGCCCGGGTATGGGGAATGAAGTTGATGCCGAAATCGCAGCCCTCGACCTCGTTCACCGTCAGCGAAGTTCCGTTCAGCGCGACCGATCCCTTCGGCGCGATGAACTTCGCCAGGCTTTCAGGCGCGCGGAACGTGACGCGCAGACTGTCGCCGTCGGGCGTGACCCGGATCACCTTTGCGACGCCATCGACATGACCCGACACGATATGCCCGCCAAGTTCGTCGCCCACCCGCAATGCGCGTTCCAGGTTGAGCCGCTTGCCGGGTGACCACCCGCTGAGCGTGGTCTTCGACACGGTCTCCGCCGAGATCTGCACATCGAACCAGTTCTGCGGTTCGCGGCCCAGGGCGACCACGGTCAGACAGACCCCGTCGCAGGCGATCGACGCCCCGATATCGATGCCCGCAATGTCATAGCCCGTGCCGATCCGTGCGCGAAGATCGCCCTGCTGTTCGGTCTTCAGTACCTGCCCGATATCGGTGACAATCCCGGTGAACATGCGCAATCCTCTCTTGCCCCTCATTGGGTTAGCCCCGCCCGCCCCGGGGCGCAAGTCCGCAACGATAGGAGGATATCCGCCACTTCGCCACGAAACGGTAATCTTTTCGCTTTATTCAGGCCTTTGGCATCACGATACTGTCCGGTGTCAGAAGGGTGCAACGCGCGTGATTGGTAAGGGGAAACGGTTCCTGTTCCTGCAAGGTCCGCATGGGCCCTGGTTCCGTCAGCTTGGCCGGATGCTGGTCGCCTCGGGTGCAACGGTCTCGCGCGTGGGCTTCAACGGCGGGGATCGCCTCTTGTGGCGTGGCCCCGGCTACATCCCCTTTACCGGCCGCATCGAGGATTGGCCTGCCACGCTGGACCGGATCGTGACGGAACATGAGATCACCGATCTGGTGATCTACGGCGACACGCGGCCGGTCCATGCCGAAGCGGTGCGTCTTGCCAAGGTCCGCAACATCACCGTCCATGTGTTCGAGGAAGGCTATCTCCGCCCCTACTGGATCAGTTATGAGCGTGGCGGGTCGAACGGCCATTCGCGGCTGATGGATCTATCCGTCCCCGACATGCGCCAGGCGCTTGCCCGGGTGGACACCGATCTTCCCGATGCGCCCGCCCATTGGGGCGACATGCGCCAGCACATGTTCTGGGGCGCGGTCTATCATTTCTTCGTCTTCGCGGGCTACTTCGCCTACCGCAATTACACGCCCCACCGGTCGATCACCGTGACGCGGGAATTCCTGCTGTATCTCAAGCGCTTCCTCCTTCTGCCGCTGCACCGGTGGGAGCGGATGGCGGCCACCTGGCGCATCCGGCGTGGCGGATTTCCCTACCACCTCGTGCTCTTGCAGCTGGAACATGATTCCAGTTTTCGCAATCATTCGCCCTTTGCGTCATCGCGCGATTTCATCGCCATGGTGATGGAGGGTTTCGCCAAGGGCGCGGCACAGCATCACCATCTCGTCTTCAAGGCCCATCCGCTGGAGGATGGGCGCGCCCGCATTGCAGAGGTGATCCGCGCGCTTGCTGCGGAAAACGGGCTGTCAGGCCGCGTGCATTTCGTTCGCGGCGGCAAACTTGCGGAACTTCTCAATCACGCGCGCTCTGCCGTCACGGTGAATTCCACTGCGGCGCAGCAGGCGCTCTGGCGCGGGCTGCCGCTGCGCGCCTTCGGCACCGCTGTCTATGCCAAGCCGGAATTCGTATCCACCCAGCCGATCGACCGTTTCTTCCATCAGCCGACCCGGCCCGACACCCGCGCCTATCGCGAGTATCGGCGTTATCTGCTGGAAACCAGCCAGATCGCCGGTGGCTTTTACTCGGCCAACGGGCGCAGGCGGTTGCTGCGGCAGGTCGTCGACATGATGCTGGAGGGCGAGGATCCCTATGATGCGCTGAAGCAGGGCAACGCGGCACCACGGCAACAGTTGCGGCTCGTGGCACGGGGCTAGAGGGGAAAGCTGGCGTTTGGCGGCATTGTTCGCTAGCCTCCGGCACTAACAAAGAATACCAGAAAATGGATCAAGCGCTGTGACAGTGATGGCTACCCGCACCGCCCGGACGATAGCTCTGCTGACTATCGTCGCGCTCGTTTCCGGCTGCGGCCTGCCCCGTTCCGGCCCGACCAAGAAAGAGATCTTCGAAGGCTCGGTCCAGCGTCAGGGCAATGCCTTCGTGGTCACCGTGGACGACCGCGTCGCAAGCCTCACGGCGACGGAAACGACTTTCGGCTTCAGCGACAGCTTCCGCAAGGCCGGTCTTGTCGGGTCCGATACCATTTCCTCGGGCGACACGCTTGGCATCACCATCTTCGAGAACGTGAAGGACGAACCGCTTCTGGGCAACACGGGCCAGCGCGTATCGGCGTTGACAGAGCTTCAGGTCGATGGTCAGGGCTATATCTTCATCCCCTATGCCGGCCGTATCCGCGCCGCCGGGCAAACCCCCGAAGGCCTTCGTCAGGCGATCACGCGCAATCTGGAAAACCAGACCCCCGATCCGCAGATCACTGTCCAGCGGCTTGCCGGAAACGGGTCGTCCGTCTCGATCTCGGGCAGCGCGGCAGGGCCCGGCGTCTACCCGATCGAGGCGCCGACACGCACGCTTTCGACGATGCTTGCGAAATCCGGCGGCGTGACGATCCCGCCGAATGTGGCCATCGTTCGCGTCACCCGCGGATCGCAGACCGGAAAGATCTGGCTGAACGACCTGTACGAGAATCCCGGCCTCGATATCGCGCTGCGCCCCGGCGACAAGATCGTGGTCGAGGAGGACAAGCGCAAGTTCGTGGCCATCGGCGCGACGGGTCAGCAAAGCCTGGTGCCGTTCGAATACGAACGGCTGACCGCGCTTGAGGCCGTCGCGACGGTCGGCGGCCTCTCGACCGCTTCGGCCGATCCGACCGGGGTTTTCGTGCTGCGCGACGAAACGCCCGAGGTGGCCAATGCCGTCCTCGGCCGCCGCGACCTGAAAAACGAAGAGCGCTTCGTCTATGTGCTGGACCTGACCAGCCCGAACGGCCTTTTCGAAGCGCGCGATTTCCTGATCCGCGATGGCGACACCGTCTATGTGACCGAAGCCCCGTTCGTGCAGTGGCAAAAGACGCTGTCCGCCCTTACCGGTGCCACGGGTGCCGCGCAAAGCATCGCGAGCACGGCCGGTTCCGGCAACTGACATGGCCGCGGCCGACGCAGGGCCAACCGCCGTCGGGGCGATCCCCCGGCGGCTTTTTCACCAGATTCTCGGTTTCCTGACCGACCGCCGTCTGCAGCGGATGCTGGCGCTTGCCGGGCATGATCTGC
>JAAURK010000085.1 GCA_012032275.1 Tabrizicola sp. | reverse complement strand
GGGGGCCGCGACCGACGCGATCACCGCCTTCTTCAATTCCGACATGACCGACGCCGATGGTGCGACCGGCCTGGCTGACGCCATCGCGGCGGCCAAGTGATGTACCGGCCCCGCCAGTCACCCCTCCCGCCGCGCGGGGCCACCTTGACACCCAGAGACCGGAGCTGACCGATGGGCTTTCTCGACATCCGAAACGTCACCAAATCCTACGGATCAGTGCAGGTCCTGCATGAGGTCGACATCAGCGTCGAGGAGGGCGAGTTCCTGGTCCTCGCCGGCCCGTCGGGCTGCGGCAAGTCAACCCTGCTGAACATGATCGCGGGCCTGGAGGCGATTTCCGGAGGGGAGATTGCCATCAAGGGTCGTCTGGTGAACGGCGTGCATCCCAGCAGGCGCAACATCGCGATGGTGTTCCAGTCCTACGCGCTTTATCCCAACATGACCGTCGGCCAGAACATGACCTTCGGGCTGGAAATGCACGGTGTCCAGAAGGCCGAGCGCGACCTTGCCCTTGCCCGCGTGGCGCGGCTTCTGCAGATCGACCACCTGCTCGACCGCAAGCCCGGGCAGCTTTCCGGCGGGCAGCGTCAACGCGTCGCCATGGGCCGGGCGCTGGTCCGCAACCCGGATGTGTTCCTCTTTGACGAGCCGCTCTCCAACCTCGATGCGAACTGCGCGTCGACATGTGGACGGAAATCAAGAAGCTCCACCAGAAGCTCAAGACCTCCATCGTCTATGTCACCCATGACCAGATCGAGGCGATGACGCTCTCCACCCGCATCGCGGTGATGAACAAGGGCTATGTCCAGCAACTGGGATCGCCGAAGGAGATCTACGATACGCCTGCCAACCTCTTTGTCGCGACCTTCATGGGCAGCCCCGCGATGAACATCATCCGCGCGCGGGTGGTGCTGAAGGACGGCCATCCCCATGCCAGCGTCACCGATGCCGGTGGAGGGACGCGCCTGCTGCGGCTCTCGCAAGGCAACCTTGCCGCGTGGGATGGGCGCGACGTCCTGCTGGGCATCCGGCCAGAGGCGATCTCCGATCCCGAAGGGGCGGACCGGAAATCCACGAATATCCAGCCCCTTGCGAACCGCGTGACGGTGACGGAACCTGCAGGCTCCGACAGTTTCGTGATGATGACGCTGGGCGGGCAGGACGCCATCGCGCGGATGCGCGCCGATGCGGCCGTGTCGGCGGGTCAGGATTACGAGTTTGCGGTCAACATGGAAAAGGCGGTGGCTTTCGATCCGGCGACCGAAGCACGGATTCTGCCCTGATGGATGCAGAGGTCATCATCATCGGCTCGGGCATGGGCGGGGCGACGCTTGCTGCCGCATTGGCCCCGTCTGGCCGGCGGATTCTGATTGTCGAGCGCGGCGAACGCCTGACGGACTGCGCCGAGGCGCGCGATCCGTCCGCGATCTTCCGGCGCGGACATTTCCGCCCGAACGAGACATGGCTCGATGCCGACGGCCGTCCCTTCACGCCGGGAAACTATGCTTTTGTGGGCGGCAACACGAAATTCTACGGCGCGGTCCTGCTGCGCTATCGGGCAGAGGATTTCCGCCCCCTGCGCCATATCGAGGGCACCACCCCGGGATGGCCCATCGGATACGCCGAGCTTGAACCCTACTATTCTGCGGCCGAGCAGCTTTACCGCGTCCGGGGCGCGGTGGCGGGCGATCCGACCGAACCTGCCCATTCCGGCCCCTACCCCTATCCGCCCGTCCCCGACGAACCCGACATCGCCAG
Source organism: Tabrizicola sp. (assembly GCA_012032275.1). Taxonomy (GTDB): domain Bacteria; phylum Pseudomonadota; class Alphaproteobacteria; order Rhodobacterales; family Rhodobacteraceae; genus JAAURK01. The sequence continues at coordinate 12,270 of JAAURK010000085.1, read as the reverse complement.
CCTGCGCCGGGCATTTGCCGCGCAGGGGTTGCACCCGTCGTCCCTGCCGATCGGCATCGACCTTGACCGCTGGCTGGCACGGGCGCCCACGACATGGGATGCCTTCCCAGACAGCACGGGTGCGAAGTCGGATGCGGAAAGCTGCGGGTTGGCCGAGGCGCTGAAACATCGCAATGTCACCTTGCTGACCGGCACGAAGGCCAGGCGGCTGCTGGCGCAGGGCCGCCGGGTGACGGGGGTCGAAGTGACGGGGGCATCCGGCGCCACCACCCTGCGCGCGCCGGTCGTCTGCCTTTGCGCTGAGGCGGTCATGACGGCAGGCCTGCTGCTGGCCTCGGCCGACGGCGACCATCCTGCGGGCCTTGCAAACCTGTCCGGACAGGTGGGGCGGAACTTCATGAACCACAACCTGACCGCCATGATCGCCTTCAATCCCCTGCGGCGAAACCGGTCGGTCTATGGCAAGACGATCCAGGTCAACGACTGGTACCTCTCTGGCGGGCCGATGGGCGAGCCGCTGGGAAACATCCAGATGCTGGGGCGCGTCACGGGCCCGATCCTTGCGGGCGAAAGCGGCCTGCCGCTCTGGCTGTCGGGGTATGTCGCCGACCGGTCGATCCACGTCATGGCGATGTCGGAAGACCTGCCCGATCCGGAGAGCCGCGTCTTGTGGCCAGGCGGGAGCATCGTGCTCGACTGCAAGCAGACGAACGTCCGCGCGCATGATCTTCTGGTGAGGAACCTGCGGCGGGCGGGTTGGCCCGTCGTGATGTCGAGACGCTTCCCGAAATGGAAACCAAGCCACCAATGCGGCACGGCACGCATGGGCGACGATCCTTCCACTTCGGTGGTGGACCGCAACCTCAAGGCGCATGACCTTGACAACCTCTACATCGCGGATGCCGCCGTCCTGCCGACATCGGCCGCTGTCAATCCCTCGTTGACGGTGGCGGCGCTGGCGCTGCGTCTGGGGCGGCATCTGACTGCTGCAAGGCCGGAAAGAGCCTGACATGCCCTGGGATTACATCATCGTCGGCGGGGGGTCGGCCGGATCGGTGATGGCGGCGCGGCTGTCGAGGATCCGCATGCCCGCGTCCTTTTGCTGGAGGCCGGTCCGCGTGACTGGCACCCGCTCTACGCCATTCCCGCCGGTTTCGCGAAGATGACCCGGGGGATCGGCTCCTGGGGATGGCAGACCGTGCCGCAACGCCACATGGACGGCCTGAAGATCAGGTTCACGCAGGCCAAGGTGCTGGGCGGCGGGTCAACCGTGAACGAGCAGATCTACACGCGCGGCCACCCGCTTGACTACGACGAATGGCGGCAGGCTGGCTGCACCGGGTGGAGCTATGAGGAGGTTCTGCCCTATTTCCGCAAGGCCGAAGACAACGATACCTGGGACAACCGCTGGCATGGCAAGGGCGGCCCTCTCGGGGTAAGCCGGCCCGCCGCCGCCTTGCCCATCTGCGAAGCCTGCTTCGCCGCAGCGGGCCAGATCGGCATCCCCACGAACCCGGACCTGACCAGCGAGACGCCGGAAGGTGTGGGCTACTACCAGTTGACACAGCGCAATGTCCGCCGGTCTTCGGCATCGAAGGCCTATCTGGCACCGGTTGAACGCCAGCGTCCGGGGCTCTGCGTCCTTACCGGGGCGCAGGTGCTGCGGATCGTGGTCGAGAACGGCCGCGCGGTTGGCGTCGACCTGGGGCCGCGCGGTGTGCTGCGGGCAGAGCGCGAGGTGATCCTGTCATCCGGTGCGATCGGATCTCCCCGTCTCCTGCAACTGTCGGGGATCGGGCCCGCCGACCATCTCCGCGACCTTGGCATTCCCGTCGTGCTGGACCAGCCCGGTGTCGGGGCGAATTTGCAGGATCACCTCGACCTTTTCGTCATCGCCGAATGCACTGGCTCGCATACCTATGACCGCTACGCCAGGCCAGAGTGGTCGGCGGTCGCGGGGCTGCAGTATCTGCTGACGCGCCGGGGGCCCGTCGCCTCGTCGCTGTTCGAGACCGGCGGGTTCCGGTGGGCCGACCCGGCAGCGCGGTCGCCCGACATCCAGTTCCATCTTGGGCTCGGGTCGGGGATCGAGGCGGGGGTTGCGGCGATGCCGCAGGGCGGTGTCACGCTGAACTCCGCCTTCCTCGCCCGCGGTCGCGGGGGACGGTGCGGCTGGCCAGCGCCGATCCGCTCGCCGCGCCGCTGATCGACCCGAACTATTGGCACGACCCCTACGACCGCGAGATGTCGATCCGGGGCCCGAGGTGCGGACAGAGGCCGATTACATCGCCTATGCCTGCGCCCATGCCAAGACCAACCACCATCCCGCAGGCACCTGCCGCATGGGGTCCGACCCCGGCGCCGTGGTGGATCCGGCATTGCGCTTCAACGGGATCGACGGGCTGCGCGTCGTCGATGCCTCGGTGATGCCGCAGCTCATTTCATCAAACACCAACGCGGCCGCGATCATGATCGCCGAAAAGGCTGCCGACATGATAAAGGGTGCGGCATGATCAGGCACATCGTTCCGATCCGGTTTCGTGACACGCTGGACGAAGAGGCGGCGGAGGCCATTCTCGGGCAACTGTCACCGCTTTCCCGGCGGCTTGGTTTCTGCTGCGCCTTGGGGCGAAGCGAAAGCCCCGAGCATATCGAACGCGGATACCTGCACGGCTTCATCGCGGATTTCGCATCGTGGAGCGCGCTTGCCGCCTGTCAGGAGGATGCCGGACACACAGCCTTCGGTGCCCGTCTGGTCAGCCATGCCGAAGGCGGGCTGGATGGCATTCTGGTCTTCGATCTTGCTTTCCAGCCCGCGCCCGCCATAACCTGACCGGGGCGGGGAGACCAAATGAGCAGGCCAACAATCATTGATGTGGCAAAGCTGGCCGGCGTTTCGAAATCCACTGTCAGCCTCGTTCTGCAGAACAGCCCTTCGGTCAGCCCCAAGACACGCGAGGACGTGCGAACGGCGATGGCCGACCTTGGCTATGTCTACAATCGCGCCGCCGCGAACTTGCGCTCGTCGCAGATCGGGCTGGTCGGGCTGGTGATCAACGATCTCCGGAACCCGTTCTTCACCGAATTCGCCACCGCCGTGCAGATGGCCATATCCGAGGCGGGCTATGCAACCGTCGTCGCAAACACGGATGAGGATCCCGCGCTTCAAAGCCGGACCATCGCCGCGATGATCGAACACGGCGTGTCCGGCCTGATCATCTCGCCGGTTTACGGTGACGAGGGGGCGACCTTCGAGCCGCTGGCGCGCGCCGGGATCGCGGCGATGCAGGTTCTGCGCAAGGTCAGCCCGCGCACCGACCTTTTTCCCTTTGCCTCGCCCGACTAGGCCGCCGGCGGGCGCCTTGCGGCCGAGCATCTGCTTGCCACCGGTGCCCGGCGTATCGCCTTTGTCGGCGGGATCGAGGGGCGATCTGTCACGGCGGAACGCCAGTCCGGCTATATCGAGGTCTTGCAGGAAAACGGCATGGAACCCTGTGTGATCCATGGTCGACCGACGCGCGCCTTCGGTCGCGAATGCGCCAATCAGCTGATCGACCGCATGGAGTGCGATGCCGCGGTCTGCTTCAACGATCTGGTGGCGCTTGGCGTCATATCCGGCTTTGCAAGCCGGGGTCGCCGTGTGGGCGGTGATTTCCGGCTGGTCGGTTTTGACGATATCGAAGAGGCCGCCCAAAGCTTTCCGCCGCTCTCCACCGTGCAATGCGGCATCGCCCGTTTCGGCGAGGACATGGCGGCAACCCTGATGGCCTGGCTGACTGACGGAGTGACGCCGCCGCCCGAGACCCGGTCGCCGGTAAAGCTCGTCGTGCGCGGGTCGACCTCTGGTTCGTGAGGATCGGGGGGCGGTGTCGAGGATGAACGGCCCGGCAGCGGATGCCCCCCGTCAGTCGGGGATCACCGCCGTCGCATCGATCTCCACCAGCCAGTCGGGCCGGGCAAGGGCCGTGACGACGACACCGGTTGAAACCGGGTGGATGCCTTTGATGTATTCGCCCATCGTGCGGTAGACAGCCTCGCGGTGGCGCACGTCCGTGAGGTAGACGACGAGCTTGCACAGATGCTCCATCTCGCCGCCGCATTCCTCGATCAACTGGCGGATGTTCCGCATCACCTTGTGGGTCTGCTCCACCGGATCGTGCGAAGCGATTGTCTGCGCCGTATCAAGGTCTTGCGGGCACTGGCCGCGCAGGAAGATCATGGTGCCGCGCGCCACGACCGCTTGCGCCAGATCGTTGTCCAGCCGCTGTTCGGGATAGGTGTCGCGGGTGTTGAATTTGCGGTGGCGGGTGTGGGCCATCGGGGGATTTCCTCTGGTGCCGGGTCAGGCGGTTATGGCGGACGCGCGGTAATCAAGATAGACGCGCAGCTTGGCGATGTGGTCGGCGACATGCTTGGCATCATGCCAGACGCCCCAGATGAAGGCCGATCCCCGCCGCGCCTGCCAGGGCAGGCCGAGAAAGTAGACGCCGGGTTCGGACGAGACGCCGCGCTGATGCCGGGGCCGTCCCTGACCGTCGAAGGCATCGACCTTCAGCCAGCCGAAATCCAGCGCATAGCCGGTGGCCCAGAGGATCGTGGTGATCCCCGCCGCGGCAAGGTCAAGCGACAGGATCGGATCGGTCATGCAGGCGGGATCGGGCAGCAGCGCGCGCGCCTCGGGTTCGGGCGGCAGGTCAAGGCCGTTGCGCGCGACAAAGGCATCGGCCTCGTCAAGCAGGCCCAGATAATCCGCGTCCCCCCTGCGGATGTTGTCCGCCAGATCACCGGCAAAGCGCATCACCCCGCCCGCCCAGCCTTGCGTCCGGCCCAGCAGCGTCATCCCGGCCGCGGCAAAGCGGCGGAAATCGACCGTTCGGCCGCCCCGGCCCCGCTGACGGCGATGGTCACATGGTCGGTGTCCGGTGGCGCCTCGAGATCCCATTTGTTCAGCACACCCAGCCACCAGACGAAATCGCGCCCCCGGTAGCGGCGCGGCGGGCGTCCGTGCGGACCGATCGACAGATAGACCCGCCTGCCCGCCTGCAGAAGTTCCTCGGCGATCTGCGCGCCGGACGACCCCCCGCCCACCACCAGGACCGCACCGTCGCAAAGCCCGGCCGGGTTCCGATAGGCGGCCGAGTGAAGCTGCGCGAGCCCCGCCGTCTCTGGCACGAGACCGGGCATCAGCGGGCGCTGGAACGGGCCCGTGGCGGCGATGACATGCCGGGCCTCGATCGGCCCTTTCGAAGTTTGCACGAGAAATCCGGGTTTTGCAGTGTTGCGGCGCACCTCGGTCACCTCGACGCCGCAGCGGATGGGGGCGCCGATCCGCGCGGCATAGGCGACGAAGTAATCGGCGACCTCCTCCTTGCCCGGAAAGCCCTCCGGATCGCCCGCGAATTCCATCCCGGGAAAGCGGTCATGCCAGGCCGGTCCGTTGGCGACCAGACTGTCCCAGCGCGCGCTGCGCCAGCGTTCGGCGATGCGCGCACGCTCGACAACCAGATGCGGGATATTGCAGCGCGTCAGATGCTCGCTCATCGCGACACCCGCCTGCCCCGCGCCGACAACCAGTGCCTCGACCTGTTCCGCCCCCACTGCCGCGATCCCTCTCGCCCCCCGGGATGGCACCTACTGCCCGACCCGCCCCGCGATATACTGCGCAAATTCGAAATTCGGACGCTCCAGATGGCTGAGCGCACCGGGCGCCGAAAGTCCGGCGCACAGGCCGCGATACACCCGCTCCACGCAGCCCTTGTCCTCCTGGTTCACATCGTCAAGCAGCGCCTTCACGCTGGCCAGATGCTCCCCGGCATGCGGGTCGGCGCACCAGTCCGCACTCATCCCTCCGCCATAAAGCACATTCACATGGCCAGGCCCGTCAGGGGTGAGGCAGAGATACCAGAAATAGCCCGGCGTCAGGGTGATGAGAAGGGCGGGATAGATCGACAGCAGCCAGGTGATGCGCCGCTCGTCCCCCTGCAACACGGTGTTCGACGGGTGCGCAAGTGACAGCGGGATCGTGTCGTTCTTCATGATGAAATGATAGTTGAAGGCCGGGAAGCCTTCCGGGCAGGTCATCTTCATCAGATCGACGGAGCCGCCGATGGTTCCGGAATGACAGACCGGCAGATGGTAGCTTTCCATGAAATTCTCGGCCAGCACCTTCCAGTTGGTGGCCCAGCGGAAGGTCTCGCGAAAGGTCTCGCGATAGTTGGCCATGTCAAGATAGCCGACAAGCCGCTCCACATCCTGCAGCCGGATTGCCGGATCAGGCGCATCGGGGTTGAGAGTGACCATGATCCAGCCAAGCCAGTTTTCCACCCGCACGGGCGGAAGCGCCACCTGATCCTTGCAGAAGGTTTCGTTCAGCGTCATCGCCGGTGCCCCGCGCAAGGTGCCGTCGAGGTTGTAGGTCCAGGCGTGGTAGGGACAGACGATGCTCTTGACCGTGCCGCGGCCTTCAAGAAGGGTGGACATCCGGTGCCTGCAGACGTTCGACAGGCCGCGCAGCCGCCCTTCGCGATCGCGCAGGATGATGACCGGCTCTCCGGCGATCTCCATGGTCAGATAGTCGCCCGGATTGGGCAGCGCCTCGGCGCGCCCCGCGCAAAGCCAGTCGCGCGCGAAGATATGCCGCTGTTCCGCCGCGGCGAATTCGGGCGAGGTGTAAACCGATTTCGGCATCGCGCAGGCCTCGTTGAACGGCACCGAGACATTGGCGCGCAATTCTTCAAGGGGCGTCAGGGCGGGGTCGTGGCGGGTCATCGGGCTGCCTTACGAAGCTGGGCGCGGAACGTGGCGGGTGGCGCGGGGCAAAGATCGGGGACGCCGCGGGTCCATGCGTTCCTGCGGCCGGGGTGGCGGTCGTCGCCTTCGACGCGGATCATCCTCTTCCCCTCCCGATCCGGGATGCGACATCCCGTTGCCAGATTGCCGCGATTTCGTTCGCATAGAAAGGAATTTCTCCGGCCAGCGGGCTTAGCCGAAATGCTGCCGGACCAAGGCCGCGAAGGCTTCGGCGAGGATGGCATTGGCCGGCGCGTCATAATGGATGCCGTCGATGGCCGAAACCTCGACCAGTGCGCCCGCATCGATGAAGGGCACATGCTGGCGCGCCGCCACCTCTGCGATCCGGCGCGAAAGGCCCTCCGACTTTCGCGCCCCGCCTTCGAAGATCTCGGCCAGGCACCCCGTCTCGACGATGGGCGGCGGAGCAACCAGCAGGATTGCCGGTGCGGCCCCCTCCGGCCCGGCCCCCGATGCCCGGATGACGAGGATCAGCTTCTCCAGCGCCAGCGCGATATCCGTCGCATTCAGCGAAAACCGCCCCTTCAGATCATTGGTGCCGAGCATGAGGAGCACCACATCGACAGGGCGATGCGTCTCGAGCAGGGCAGGCAGGACAGTAAGCCCGTTCCGATGCGCGCCTTCCACCGGATCGTCATGCACCGTCGTCCGGCCGGGATGACCCTCGGCGATCACTTCCCAATCGGGCAGCAGGCGGGAAAGCCGCCCGGCCCAGCGCTCCTCACGCGGGAAACGGCCGAAAACGCCCAGATCGGGCATCGGCATCGTGCCATGGGTGTTGCTGTCACCGAAAAGGAGCATTGTGCGGGTCATCGTCTCACCTCATGGGGCCGGTCTGGCAGAACGCATGAACCGCCAGTTACCGAGCATGTCTGGCCGGTGAAGAAAGCCGCGGGAGGGCGAGCATGTTGCAGCCCGGCCCTCCCTGCCCGGATGGCTGACCAGCGCATCGGGCACACTCCCGGCCACGTTGGCAGCGTCGCAATGGAAGGCCGCGACCGCCGCCGCGTCGCCAGCATCCGTCTTCCGGCCCCGCCACCAGATGGCAGAGGTTCCCGCAGTCACGATTGCGAACATGGCGCTCCCTTCCTGCCGCCAGATTACCCGCACCGCGGCAAAGCGAAAGCCCCGCCGAGCCGGTTGGCCAAGGGCCAGAGGCGAGAGGCAGACATGCGGCCGCGCTTGCGCGGTCGCGCCGCTTGAGGGGCGGCTTCTCACCGGCGCGCCGGTGGGGCATGATCGCGCCATCGCCCCCGGATGACAGGGAAAGCCATGTCCACCGCCCGTCTTGAGAAGCTCTGCCCGATCCTGCCGACCCGCGACATCGCGGCGGCCGAGACCTTCTGGTCGCGGCTTGGCTTTGCCACCATCTACCGCGACGATGCCGAATACCTTTTGATGAAACGCGAGGGTGCAGAGGTTCATTTCTGGCTCAACCCCGCGCTGGAGCCGGCGCGGAACGATGCCGGTGCCTATCTGCGCCCGGCCGACCTTGCCGCGCTTGACGCCGAATGGGGCGCGCTCGGCCTGCCGCGGAAAGACATCCCCCGCTTCGAGCCGATGGAGCGCAAGCCCTGGGGCATGTGGGAGCTTGCCCTGATCGACCCTGACGGCAATCTGATCCGCGCCGGGATCGAAGCCGATTGATCCACCTTCCCCTCCGATCAGGGAATGATCTCGAACCGGTCGACGTCCACCATCCCGTGATCGGTGATCTTCAGATGCGGGATCACCGGCAGGGCCAGGAAGGCAAGCTGCAGGAACGGCTCTTCCAGCGTCACGCCAAGCGACCGGGCGGCGCGGCGCAGCGTCACCAGATCGTCGCGGACCGTCTCGAAGGGCTGAAGGCTCATCAGCCCGGCCACCGGCAGCGCAAGCTCCGCCAGCACCTCGCCGTCCGCCACGACGACAAAGCCGCCCTCGATCTCTCCCAGCCGGTTCGCGGCCAGGGCCATGTCGGCGTAATCCGCGCCCACCACGGCGATGTTGTGGTGATCATGGCAGACGGTGGAGGCGATGGCCCCCCGTCGCAGCCCGAAACCCCTGACAAAGCTCGTCGCCCGGTTGCCATTCACGCCATGCCTCTCGATCACCGCGATCTTCACCAGATCGCGGGCGATATCGGGGCGTTTGTCGCCATCGACTGGCGGGATGTCGAAGGTCAGATGATCGGTGATGATCTTGCCCGGAATGATGCCGATGACCGGCGTCTCGCGCCGGTTGCCGCCGGTGCGGAAATCCATCTCCGCCACGCGCGGCGCCCTGACCGACCGGCGTGCCACCGGTGCAACCTCCGCCCGCCTCGCGAAGGCTGCGGCATCGGCAATGACGCCGCCCGCCAGCACCAGCGCCGCATGGCAGCCCTCCAGACTGTCGATCACCGCGATATCCGCCCTCCGGCCCGGTGCAATCAGCCCCCGATCCCTCAATCCGAACGCCTCCGCCCCCGAAAGGCTTGCCGCGCGGTAGACGGCAAGCGGCGGGGCCCCAAGCGCGATCGCCGTCCGGATCATGTGATCAAGATGCCCGTGCTCCGCGATATCCAGAGGATTGCGATCATCGGTGCAAAGGCAAAGATAGGGCGCGAACCGTTCCGTCAGAAGCTTTGCCAGCGAATGCAGGTCTTTCGAGACGGACCCCTCGCGGATCAGCACCCGCATTCCCTTGCGCAGCTTCTCCAGCCCCTCCTCATAGGTCGTGGCCTCGTGTTCGGTGCGGATGCCCGCTGCGATGTAGCCGTTCAGATCGTTGCCCCGCAGCAGCGGCGCATGACCATCGATATGGCGTCCCTGAAACGCCTGCAGCTTGGCCATCGCGGCCGGATCGCGCATCAGCACGCCCGGGTAGTTCATGAATTCGGCCAGCCCGATGACCCTGGGATGGTCCATCAGCGGCACCAGATCGGCCGCCTCGAGCCGCGCGCCCGTCGTCTCCATGGCTGTCGAGGGCACGCAGGACGAAAGCTGCACCCGGATGTCCAGCAGCGTTTCGGCCGCGCTGTCGAGAAAATAGCGGATGCCGGTCAGCCCGCAGACATTGGCGATCTCATGCGGGTCGCAGATCGCCGTCGTTACCCCGCGCGCGTCACGCAGCGGTCGAATTCATGTGGGGTGACCAGCGAGGATTCGATATGCAGATGCGTGTCGATGAAGCCGGGCACGAGGATCTGCCCCGCAACATCCAGCACCTGCCGCCCCTCATAGGCGCCGAAGACCCCGACGATCGTATCGCCGCAGATCGCCACATCGGTTTCCACCAGATCGCCGGTGATCAGATCGAACACCCGCCCGCCTTTCAGCACCAGATCGGCAGGCACCTCACCGCGGCCCTGGGCGATCCGGTCGGCAAGCGCGGCGGTGGGAGAGATATCGGTCATCGCGGTCTCCGGGTTTCGCGCAAGGATCACAAAGCCCGGGCCGGGCGTCCAGCCCTCATTGCGCCGGACCGCGGCCAGATGGACGCCCCTGCCCTGACCGGAAAGGTTCTTGCCGCCATCGCATGACGGGCATGCAGAGCCTGCCGCTTGACCCGCGCCGGAAAGAATGGTTCGCCTGCAGCATGACCATGGACCTTTCTCCGCCCGGACGCCCGCTGCGCGGGATCGCCTACAAACTCGGCTCGGTTCTGGTGTTCATCGTCATGGCGGCGCTGATCAAATCGACGGCCGACCATGTGCCCGCCGGGCAGGCGGTGTTCTTCCGCTCGGCCTTCGCCATTCCGGTGATCCTCGTCTGGCTGGTCTTGCGGCACGAACTCGCGACGGGCCTGCGCACCAGACAGCCCCTCGGCCATGTATGGCGCGGAATGGTGGGAACAACGGCGATGGGTCTTGGCTTTGCGGGCCTTGGCTATCTGCCGCTGCCCGAGGTGACGGCGATCGGCTATGCCGCACCTTTGCTTACGGTCATTTTCGCGGCGATGTTTCTTGGCGAGGATGTGCGGCTGTTCCGGATTTCTGCCGTGGTGATGGGAATGATCGGCGTTCTCATCGTGGTCGCGCCGCGGCTGAGCATCATTTCGGACGACGCCGCCGGGATCGCCGAGGCATTCGGCGCGATGCTGGTTCTTGGTGGAGCGGTCTTTGCCGCGCTGGCGCAGGTGTTCGTGCGCAAGCTGGTGACAACGGAAAAGACCGCCGCCATCGTGTTCTACTTTTCGCTGACCGCAACGCTGCTTTCGCTGGTGACGGTGCCTTTCGGCTGGGTCTGGCCAACCCCGGCAGAGACCGTGACGCTGATCGGCACCGGTCTTCTGGGCGGGGTGGGGCAGATCCTCCTGACGTCAAGCTACCGCGAGGCCGATGCCTCGCTGGTGGCACCTTTCGACTATGCCTCGATGCTTTTCGCACTGCTGATCGGCTACGGCGTCTTTGGCGAGGTGCCAAGCTGGACGATGCTGGCAGGGGCCGCGATCGTGGTGGCGGCGGGCATCCTGATCATCTGGCGCGAATCGCGGCTTGGCCTTGAACGCGCGGGCCAGCGCAAGGCGATGACGCCGCAAGGCTGACAGCGGCGGCGCTGGTCAGCTTTCGCGGGCGGCGGCGTTCTGATCGATGAGATAGCGCTGCGACAGCGGGATTGCCGCCGCCCCAAGCGCCCGCGCTTCGGCACCGACGCTGCCTTCGCGGATCTCGGGCGGTGCGATGCCCGACAGGTCAAGCGCGTGAAAGGCCACCGCCGTGCGGCGAACGATTTCGGCCCGCACTGCCGTCGGCATCCAGCCGTCAATCATCACCGCTTCGATCTCCAGCAGCGCTGCGGCACTGAGCGTTGCCCCGGCCAGACCCTCGGCCACCCCGGTCATCCAGCGGTCGAGAATGCTGTCCGGCATCTCCCATGTGTCGGGATGTTCCCAAAGCCGGTCGCCGCATGCCCGTTGGCCTCCAGATCGGCGGCGAGGACCGACATCGATGCAAGGCCCAGAAGCGGCCGCATGCGCCCGTCGGCGCCGGGCACGGGCATCGGGCCGACACCGGCGGCATTGCCAAGCCGCCCGGTGAAAAGCTGGCCGTTCAGGACCAGCCCGCCGCCGATGAAATATCCGAAGTAGAAATAGAGAAAATCCTTCGGCCGGTCGCCGGGGCCGAACACCAGTTCCGCACCACAGGCCGCTGTGCCGTCATTCTGGACATAGACCGGCATGTCGGCCAGTGCCGCGAGTTCCGCCTGGATGTCGCGGCTTTGCCAGGCGTCCATTTCGGCCTGCGGTGCGCCGATGTAATGCACCCAGTTCCACAGCTGAAACGGCATCGCAACGCCCATTCCGCCGATCCGACCCCGCTCTGCCTCGGGCAGCAATGCGGTCAGGGCGGGCTGCGCCTCGCGCACGAAGGCCACCACCGCATCGGGCGTGGGATAGCGGTAGATGCGGCGCCGGGCACCCTGACGCGGCCAAGAAAATCGACCAGCGCCAGATGGCCGACCGCCGCCCCGATCTTCAGCCCGAACGAAGAACGCCCCA
>JAAURK010000084.1 GCA_012032275.1 Tabrizicola sp. | reverse complement strand
GGCACCCCGCCTTGGCCCGCGCCCCGGTTGACGGCGTCAAGCGCGGCCTCTTCCTCGCCCGCCGGTGCCATGCCCGGCATCGCCAGCGAAAGCGCGAGCGCCCAAGCCCTAAGCATGCAGCGCCCCCGCGTGAAATGCCACATGCTCTTCCATGAAGCTTGCCACGAAGAAATAGCTGTGGTCGTAGCCTTTCTGCATCCGGAACGCGCCTCCCTGGCGGCGCGCGGCCATCGCCTCGGCCAGGGCTTCGGGGCAAAGCTTGTCCAGAAACTGATCTGCCGTGCCCTGATCCACCAGCATCGGCCCGTCAAACCCCCGCTTGCGCATCAGAAGCGTTGCGTCATGCGCGGCCCAGCCCGCCTCATCCGGCCCGAGATAGGCCGAGAATTGCGGTCGGCCCCAGGCGCTTGCCGCAGGGTTGCAGATCGGCGCAAAGGCCGAGACGGAACTGAACCGCCCCGGAAAGCTCATCGCAATCGTCAGCGCGCCATGCCCGCCCATCGAATGCCCGGTGATCGACTGCGCCGCCTCGGCCACGGGAAAGGCGTTGAAGAGAAGACGGGGAAGCTCGTCCGTCACGTAATCCCACATCCGGAAATGCGGCGCCCATGGCTCTTGCGTCGCATTCACATAGAACCCCGCGCCCTGGCCGAGGTCAAAGGCCGGATCATTGGCCACGCCTTCACCGCGCGGGCTGGTATCGGGAAAGACCACCGCAATCCCCATTTCCGCCGCCCAGCGCTGCGCCCCCGCTTTCACCATCGCATTCTCATGCGTGCAGGTCAGGCCCGAGAGGAACCACAGAATCGGCACCGGCCCCACTTCCGTCTGTTCAGGCAGATAGAGGCCGAAGGTCATCTCGCAGGAGCAGGCGGTGGAGGAATGGCTGTAGACCCCTTGCACGCCGCCGAACGCCCGGTTCTCTGAAATCGTCTTCATCTCGTTTCCTTATGTCAGAAAGGCAATGACACCCGTCACCGTCAGAACGCTTGCCGCTGTCGAGAACAGGATCGCCGTCGAGACGCGCTGCGGTGCCACCCCGTAGTGCTGCGCAAGGATGAACACATTCCCCGCCACGGGCAAGGCAGCCGCCGCGATCATCACTCCGGCGGCGAACCGGTCCACGTCGAACACCGCAAGCGCGGCCACCGCCACCGCCGCCGGATGAAGGACCAGCTTGGCGAATGACAGCCAGACCGCAACCTCCACCCGCTCTGCCGACCGTCCGGCCAGCGAGGCGCCGATGGCAAAAAGGGCACAGGGTGTTGCCGCCGCGCCAAGCAATGTCAGGAACTCGTTCACAGCACCTGGCAGCGCCCATCCCGTCGCGCCCCAGCCGATGCCAAGCCCGACCGAGACGATCATCGGGTTCTTCGCCAGACCAAGCGCCAGGATCCGCAGCGTTCCGATGTTCACCCGCCCCGACCGCAGGCCTGTGATCAGCATCGTCAGCACCGACGAAAACACGATCAGATCCACCGCAAGCACCAGAAGCACCGGCCCCACCGCCTCTGGCCCAAGGAGGAGCGCCAGCATCGGAATGCCAAGAAAGCCGACATTGCCGATGACGCCCGTATGCGCCTCGAACACCGCTTCCTCTGGCCCCGTGCCCCGCATGATCGCCACGACTGCCACCAGGGCCCAGACCAGTCCGGTTGCCAAAAGATAGGCGGCGACAAAAGCCCAGCTGAAGATCGCCGCCACATCGAGATTGGCGGCAAAACCGAAAAGCATCGCCGACAGCGCGAAAAAGAAGACGAACTTCGTCAGATAGGCCGTCGCTTCGACCGAGAAGAACTTCGTCCGCCCGGCAAGATAGCCCAGCCCGATCACGGCAAAGAAGGGCAGGGTTTTCAGGAAAATCGCCAACATGCCCCTACGTCTCACGCCGCCGTGGGCATGGCAAGCCTGGGTGGCGGAGCTGCTGCCTGCGAACCGCAGTTCAGTGCGGGAATGCCTGATCGCCCCAAAGCGCCTTCACCCGCGCATCGCGGCCGCAGGCCTTGCGGTAGAACTTGTAGGCGTTCGCCTTCGACTTCGGCCCGGCGCGGGTCAGCACGATGCCGGAGCCCTTGTAGTAATCCTGGTGATAATCCTCCGCGACCCAGAAGGTTCCCGCCGCCCGAACCGGCGTCACGACCTTCTGGCCAAGGGCGGCCGCTGCCTCTGCCACCGCCGTCTCGGCAGCCTTCTTCTGCGCGGGGTCAGAGACGAAAATCGCCGTCCGGTAGGCCTCGCCCCGGTCACAGAACTGCCCGCCCGCATCGGTGACATCGATCGACCGCAGAAACCTGGCGATCACTTCCTCATATCCGATCACCGCAGTGTCGAAGGTGATCGCCACCGCCTCGTAATGGCCTTCGTGGTCATCATAGGTCGGGTTCTGCGAACTGCCCCCGGTGTAGCCGGAGACCACGCCGGTCACCCCCGGCAGGGATTCGAAATCCGATTCAACGCACCAAAAGCAGCCGCCCGCCACAATGGCCGTTTCCGTTTCCGCCGCAGCCAGACCGCCCGAGGCCATGAGCAGCGCGAGTGCCAGTTTCCACATCGTCCACCTCCTTGCATCGGGTAGGAGCCTGGGGCCGCGAGGTGGGATCGTCCATTCACTGACGCGTGAGGTCACCGAAGGGTGAACTTCCCCCTTCACCTTGCCCCGAAGGCGGCCTAGCGTGGCCGAAACGGGGGCTGCAATGACCGACAATGTCTCGACCCATCAGGCGGAGGAGGATGCCCGCAACGAAGCGATCCTGATCTGGGTCAACGGCCGCGTGCTGCCGAAGGCCGAAGCGATGGTCTCGGTCTACGATTCGGGCTTCATGCTGGGCGACGGGGTGTGGGAGGGGATACGGCTTTACAACGGGCGCTGGTCGTTTCTTGACGAACATGTCGACCGGCTCTTTGAGGCGGCGAGGGCCATCGACCTTGATATCGGGCGCAGCCCGGACGAGGTGGTCGCGGCGGTGCGCGAAACGCAGGCGGCCAATGGCATGACAACCGACGCCCATGCCCGCCTGATGGTGACGCGCGGGGTCAAGACGCGGCCCTTCCAGCATCCAAAACTGTCGCAAAGCGGCCCGACCATGGTGATCATCATGGAACATTCCCGGCCGCGGCTTCCCCGCCCGATCCGCCTTGCCACGGTGCCGCATCTGCGCGGCCTGCCGATGACGCAGGATCCCAAGCTCAACAGCCATTCCAAGCTGAACTGCATCCTGGCCTGCATCGCCGCCGAAAAGGCCGGCGCGGACGAGGCGCTGATGCTGGATGTGCATGGTTTCGTGAACACCACCAATGCCTGCAACTTCTTCATCGTGCGCAAGGGCGAAGTCTGGACCTCGACCGGCGACTACTGCATGAACGGGATCACCCGCCAGAAGGTGATCGACCTGTGCCGCGCGAACGGTATCCCGGTCTTTGAACGGAACTTCTCGCTCGTCGATACCTATTCGGCGGACGAGGCCTTTCTCACCGGCACCTTTGGCGCGCAGACCCCGGTTGGCGTGATCGACGGCCGCCAGATCGGCAGCGGCCGGATCGGGCCGGTGACCGAACGTCTGCGCAGTCTTTACAGGGATCTCGTCTCGCCATGAAAATCGCCATGTGGTCCGGCCCGCGGAACCTTTCCACCGCGATGATGTATGCCTTCGCGGCACGGGGCGATTGCGCGGTGGTGGACGAGCCCTTCTACGCCGCCTACCTTTCGGCCACCGGGATCGAACATCCGATGCGCGCTGCCGTGATCACCGCGCAGGACACCGATCCGGCCAAGGTTGCCGCAGCCTGTAGCGGCCCGGTGCCGGAGGGGAAGGCCCATCACTACCAGAAACACATGACGCTTCACATGATCCCGGCTTTCGACCGTGGCTTCATGCGCCAGTTGACCAATGTCTTCCTGATCCGCCATCCGGCGCGCGTGATCGCAAGCTATGCCAAGAAGCGCGAGGCGCCGGGGCTTGACGATATCGGCTTTCTTCAGCAGGCAGAGCTTTTCGATCAGGTTTCCCAATGGCTTGGGCATCCGCCACCGGTGATAGACAGTGCCGATATCCGGCGCGATCCCGGCGCTGCGCTTGCAGCACTTTGTGCCGCGTTGGACCTGCCGTTCACCGACCGCATGCTGCGCTGGCCCGCCGGTCCGAAACCCTATGACGGGGCGTGGGCGCCGCATTGGTACAATGCCGTCCATCGCTCCACCGGCTTTGAAGACCCGGAAGGCCCCTGCCAGAGCTGCCACCGGACTATCAGCATCTGGCAGATCGGGCGCTGCCCGCCTATCACCAGCTTGCGGCCCACAAACTCTGACCTGCCGCGTTGCCCGCGGATTGATTTGCCGGAGAGACCCGATGCGCCCTGCCTGCCTGACAGCATTCGCTTTCCTTCTTGCCGCGGCGCCAGCACTGGCCGAACCCACGCTTGCCGAAAGGCTGGATACGCTTGGTGCCGCGCCGTGCGAGAATGCCCTTCTCACCTGCGTCACGCTCCCCGTTCCGCGCGATCACCGCGCCAACGACCCGGATCAGACGCTGGACATCACCTTCGCGGTAAGCCTCGCGACCGAGGAAAGCCTTGGCCAGCTCTTTCTCTTTGTGGGAGGCCCGGGGGTCAGCGGCGTGAGCTCTGCCGAAGACTATCTGTTGTCGTTCGACGAGAGCTTCACGCAGTATATGGATGTGGTCTTTCTTGACCAACGGGGCACCGGGCCGGATCACGGCCTTTCCTGCCCGGTGGCGCAGGCCGGGTTCGAAACCGCGGAGGCCGGTCCCGACCAGGCCGAAACCATGGTCGCCGCCGCGCGCAGCTTTGTCGCCGATTGTGTGACAGAAATGGATGCCGGTGATTTTCTCGGCCTCGTGACCACTGATCAGACGATCCGCGATGTGGAGCTTTTTCGCCAGGCGATCGGTGCCCCGAAGGTCTGGCTTTACGGCGAAAGCTACGGCACCCAGGTCGCACAGCAATATGCGACGGCCTTTCCCGATGCCGTGCGCGGCGTGATCCTTGACGGGGTGGTCGACCTGACGCTTGACGCCGAGGCCTATTATGCCACCTACACCCGCGCCTCGGAAAAGCTGCTGGAGCGGCTGTTTGCCGCCTGCGACGCGCTTCCCGAATGCGTGGCCGACATGCAGGGCAGTGCTCGTGCGGTCTATGACGATCTTGCCGAAAAGCTGAGACAGGCGGCGATGGACGTTGACTTCGTGCTTGGCGACGGGCGCGTCGTCACGCGAAAGATGACCGCGGAAATCCTTGAGACCAACGCCTATTTCGCACTTTACGGGCCGGACGGGAGATCAGAGTTCCTGCGCGCCCTTGCCGCTGCGGGCCGGGGCCGTTTGGTGCCGATGCTGCAGCTCGGCTATGCCAATGCCTATATCGACCCGCAGACCGAAGCGCCACAGGAAGACCCCACCTGGTTCGGCGCGGCCTATTACGCGATCCTCTGCTCCGACTACGCTTCCGGCCCCGGATTGCCGGAGGAACGTGCCGCCCGGATCAGCCAGGAAGCCGTCGCCTTTGCGTCCGAAGCGCCTCGGCTGCAGCGTCTTTACGTCATGGAACGTCTTGCCTGTGCCTTCTGGCCGCATCAGGGAGAGCCGAAGCGACCGGAGCCTTTTGCCGGCGGCGATTATCCGACGCTTGTCCTCAATGGTGACGGCGATCCGATCACGCCTGTCTCCATGGCCTATTCGGTGCTCGACAATGCGCGGACGAGCTTTGGCGTCTTCATGCAGGGCGGCCCGCATGTGATCTGGGGCAGGGGTCTTCCCTGCCCGGACGAGATCGTTGCCGCCCTGCTTTATGACGACCGGCTGCCCGTAGCGAAAGAGCAGCAGTGCCGACAGGATTTCATCGGCGATTATGTGGCGCTGACGCTGACCGACCCTGCCGACGCAACCGATCCGCTGATCCTTGCGCAAGCGGTGGATACCGAACTGCTGCAATCGGTCGAACTGGGAGGATGGTACGGCGACCAGACCGCTTCCTTCGGTTGCGAAGTCTCGGGCAGCTTTACGGCCGAACCGGGCAGCGCCGGCACGAATTACAGGTTCAGGGACTGCGCTTTCTGGCCGGGGATCGTTCTGAACGGCAGCGGCGAAGATGGCGTGGATGGCAATGGCAATGAGGGGATACATCTGGATCTGACCGTCAGCGGTGCCTATCAGGGCAGCATCGCCTATTTCTATGGAACGCTGACCGAAGCCTGGTCCATCACCGGCACCCAGGACGGAAAGACAGTGGGGATCGCGCGAACCTATCCGTAGGTCCGTCACCTTGCCCCGTCGCAGCCGCGATGCCGAAGGGCCGGGCCTTCTGCAGGGAATTGTGATGGCGAGCCTGAAAAGAGGAACTCGTCGGTCACAAGGTCAGCGAAATCTCCACCTCGCCGCCCACGATCCGGCCCGTCCGGCGAAAACCGAAGTGCTCGTAGAACCCGAGCTTGGAATGGGGCGCATCCGTCACCCCGGCGGTGACGCGCGGCAAGTCCCATTCCCGCGCCACCTCCACCGCCTGCTCAAGCGCGGCCCGGCCATAGCCCTTGCCCTGCTCTGCCCGGTCGATCATCAGCCGCCAAAGATAGGCCGCCTCGGTATCGTCGCCCGGCTCGTGCCAGCGGTAGAGGTCGGGATGCACCATCGCCATCAACCCGACAGCACGCGTGCCAGCCCAAAGGCCCCAGACCCGCGATCCGGTTTCATAGGGTGCCTCGGCCAGGGTCACCACATTCGGCGTGACAAGCCCCGGTTGATCGTCGCGAACCGAAAGCCGGATCAGATCATGCAGCGTGTCGCGCGTGACCTCCCGGCGTTCCAGCATCATTTCACCCGCGCATTCCGCGTCGCGATCAGCTTCAGCCGCAGGGCGTTCAGCCGGATGAAGCCTGCCGCGTCCTTCTGATCATAGGCGCCGGCATCCTCTTCGAAGGTCACGTGCTTTTCCGAATAAAGGCTGTGATCCGACCAGCGCGCCACCGTGCGGGCGGACCCTTTGTAAAGCTTCACCCGCACCGTCCCCGTCACATGCTCCTGCGACTTGTCGATCAGGGCCTGCAGCATCTCCCGCTCCGGGCTGAACCAGAAACCGTTGTAGATCAGCTCCGCATAGCGCGGCATGATGCTGTCCTTCAGATGGCCCGCACCGGCATCAAGCGTGATCTGCTCGATCCCGCGATGCGCCTCCAGAAGGATCGTGCCGCCGGGGGTTTCATAAAGCCCGCGGCTTTTCATGCCAACGAACCGGTTTTCCACAAGGTCCAGCAGACCAACCCCATGCCTGCCGCCAATCTCGTTCAGCCGCGTCAGGATGGTGGCGGGAGACAGCGCCACGCCGTCGATGGCCACCGCATCGCCGCGTTCGAACCCGATCTCGACATATTCGGCCACATCGGGCGCCTTTTCCACGGGCGTGACCCGCTGATAGACGAATTCCGGCGCTTCTTCGGCCGGGTTTTCCAGCACCTTCCCCTCCGACGAGGTATGCAGCAGGTTCGCATCCACCGAGAACGGCGCCTCTCCGCGCTTGTCCCTGGCGATCGGGATCTGGTTCTTCTCGGCAAATTCCAGCAGCTTTGTCCGGCTGGTCAGATCCCACTCCCGCCAGGGCGCGATCACGCGGATCGTCGGGTTCAGCGCATAGGCGGAAAGCTCGAACCGGACCTGGTCATTGCCTTTGCCCGTCGCACCATGGCAACCGCATCCGCGCCCGTCTCTGCCGCGATCCGCACCAGATGCTGCGAGATGAGCGGCCGCGCGATCGAGGTGCCGAGAAGATACAACCCCTCATAAAGCGCATTCGCCCGGAACATCGGAAAGACGAAATCGCGCACGAACTCCTCGCGCACATCGACGATATGGATGTTCTCCGGCTTGATCCCGAGGAGGATCGCCTTCGCCCGTGCCGGTTCCAGCTCCTCCCCCTGGCCAAGATCTGCGGTGAAGGTCACCACCTCGCAGCCATATTCCGTCTGCAGCCACTTCAGGATGATCGAGGTATCAAGCCCGCCCGAATAGGCGAGAACGACTTTCTTCGGTGCGGACATAGGCAAGCTCCGGTTCATGGTTTGCCCGCGATTACTGGCAAATCTGCTCAAGGGCAAGAACGGCCCCGTGCCCGATACAATTCAGCCCATTCGTCCAAGTTTCTTGCCAACCGCCGCAGCTTGCGCCATTTCGGGCGGATGACACAGTTTGCCGAAGCCGCCCGCGCCACGACGACCGCGCTCCGTGATCTGTTCCCGCAGACCCCGTTGCAACACAACGATCATCTTTCGCGGCGCTATGGCGCTGAAATCTGGCTGAAACGCGAAGATCTGTCGCCTGTGCGCAGCTACAAGCTGCGGGGGGCGTTCAATGCGATGCGCAAGGTGAGGGCTGCCGATCCCGGGCAGCGTGAGTTCGTCTGCGCGAGTGCGGGGAACCACGCGCAGGGGGTCGCCTATGCCTGCCGCCATTTCGGGGTGCAGGGCACGATCTTCATGCCGGTCACCACGCCGCAGCAGAAGATCGACAAGACCCGCATCTTTGGCGGCGGACAGGTCCAGATCAGGCTGACGGGCGATTATTTCGACCAGACGCTTGCCGCCGCCCAGACCTTCTGCGCGGAAAAGGGCGCGCATTTCCTCTCGCCCTTCGATGATCCCGATGTGATCGAGGGCCAGGCTTCGGTCGCCGTCGAAATCCTGGAACAACTGGGCCGCGCGCCCGACATGGTGGTTCTTCCGGTGGGGGGAGGCGGGCTCGCCTCGGGTGTGACGGGCTTTTTCCGTGCCGAGGCACCGGAGCTCCAGTTCCGGTTCGTCGAACCCCTGGGCGGGGCCAGCCTGACGGCGGCGCTGCGTGACGGGGCCCCGATGAAGCTGCCCAAGGTCAACAGCTTCGTGGATGGCGCGGCCGTGGCGCGGCTTGGCGATCACACCTTTGGCATGCTGAACTGGGTTTCGCCGTCGGCCGTGCATCTGGCACCCGAGGACCGGATCTGCGTGACGATGCTGGAGATGCTGAACGTGGAAGGCATCGTCCTCGAACCCGCAGGCGCGCTTTCGGTGGATGTGCTGCCTGAACTCGCGGATGAAATTCGCGGCAAGACGGTGGTCTGCGTCACCTCGGGCGGGAATTTCGATTTCGAGCGTCTGCCCGAGGTCAAGGAACGCGCCCAGCGCTACTCCGGGCTGAAGAAATACTTCATCCTGCGCATGCCCCAGCGCCCCGGCGCCTTGCGCGATTTCCTGGAAATGCTGGGTCCGGACGATGACATCGCCCGCTTCGAATATCTCAAGAAATCGGCGCGGAACTACGGCTCCGTGCTGATCGGGATCGAGACGAAGCAGCCGGAGAACTTTCGCCTTCTGACCGACAGGATGGATCGGTCGGACCTCGCCTACCGCGATATCACCACGGATGAGGCGCTGGCAGATTTCCTGATCTGAGCGGGCAGCCCTGGATGGCCCGCGTCACGCCGCGGAATCCGATGCCATCGCCCCCAGAAAGGCCATCTCGGATGCCAGGTAGACATCCACGACCCGCATCAGATCGACGCCCTCGGCGCGGCCCCGTGCCGCCTCCTGCTCGCCGGTCTGACAAAGCGCCGCAAGCTCGGTCAGTCCGAGGTTCAGCGCGCTGCCCTTCAGAAAATGCAGTTGCCCGCCAACGACCTCGGGCGGGATGCCGCCGCGAAGCCGGTCTATTGTCTGATGCGCCTCGTCAAGGAACATTCCAACGACCTCGGCAAAGTCGTCCGCGCCAATTTCCTCGCGCAGCTCTTCCACGCGTTTCCAGTCGATCATACTACCCTCCAGTTCGAAAACTGCACCCACACCAAGGCCGATTGTCATGGCAAGGGCCTTAACAAAGGATAACTCCCGACCGCCACGAAGGCGTCAATTTTAGCTTTCACCTCAGGTTAAACCTTTGGCGGGATGGTGCGGGTTCCGGTTAGATGAGGATCCCCTGGTGCCGACAATCGCGGCCTCCCTTGCAACTGACGACGCGGCGGCAAAATCGGCCGCTGCATCGCTTCGCGTCCTCGTCGTCGACGACAGCCGCGCCCAGCGTCATATCCTGTGCATGCATCTGCGGCGCTGGGGATATGCGGTTTCCGAAAGCGCCTCGGCGGATGAGGCCCTGGCGCTTTGCCAGCGCGAACACGTGGATATCGTGATCAGCGACTGGATGATGCCCGGCCTGACGGGGCTGGAGTTCTGCTATGAATTCCGACGGTTACCACAGAAGGCCTATGGCTATTTCATCCTGCTGACATCCCGTTCGGAAAAGAACGACATCGCCGACGGCCTTGAGGCGGGGGCCGATGACTTTCTGACCAAGCCGGTCAGCGGCGGGGAATTGCGCGCCCGGCTGCGGGCGGGGGAGCGGATGCTCGCCATGCAGTCGGAACTTCTGGCGAAGAACCGGATGATCGCCGCAACGCTGGAGGAGTTGCAGAAACTCTATGATTCGCTTGACCGCGATCTGATCGAGGCGCGCAAGCTGCAGGAAACGCTGATCCGTGACCGGCACCGCGATTTCGGCAGCGCGACCGTCTCGCATTTCCTGAAGAATTCGGGCCGGGTGGGCGGCGATCTGGTCGGGTCGTTCCAGATCGACCGGAACCGGATCGCGATCTATTCGCTCGACGTCTCTGGCCATGGTGTCGCGTCGGCGATGATGACGGCAAGGCTTGCGGGCCTTCTGAGCAGTGGCGCGCCCGACCAGAACCTCGTGTTCACGAAGGACGCGACCGGGCAGCAGGTGGCACTCCCGCCCGAGGCGGTGGCCGAACGTTTCAACCGCCTGATGCTTGAGGATATTCAGGCGGACCAGTATTTTACCATGGCCTACGCCGAGATCGACCTGACCAATGGCCGCGTGCGGATCGTGCAGGCCGGTCATCCGCATCCGATGGTGCTGCGGCGTGACGGCAGCGTGGAAACCGTGGGACAGGGCGGGTTGCCCATCGGGTTGATCGCCGGCGCGGGATATGACGCGCAAGAGCTGCGTCTTGCCCCCGGCGACCGGCTGTTCCTGATGTCGGACGGGTTGACCGAATGCCCCGGGCGCGACGGCACGGATTTCGGCGAGGCGCGGCTGGCCGAACAGCTTTCGCGATGCGCCGCGCTGACCGGATCGGCACTTCTCGAAGCCGTTCAGTGGGAACTGGCCAATTTCGCCGGAGCCGACGCTTTCCCGGACGATCTGTCAGGCATTCTTGTGGAGTTTCAGGGAAATGGCGGCCAGCAGCATGGCCCTGTCGCCCTGGTTGCCGAGGCTGAGCAGCGCCTCCTCGACCGGTAGCCAGACGGCTGAGTGGCCGGTTTCGGTCGGCGGGCCAAGGCGACGCACGGGTTGCCCCAGATAGACGGTGCACAGCTTTTCGGCCCAGAGATCGTATTCCGGCATATAGGCAAAGCGGCGAAACGCGCCGATGCGGCGCGTCACGCCGATCTTCCAACCCGTCTCTTCCTCGACTTCGCGGTGAAGTGCCGCGATCGGGTGTTCGCCCCGGTCGATCCCGCCGCCGGGCAATTGGAACTCCGGCACCGGCGCTGCCTGAAGGGTGGCCAGAATGTGATCTCCGCGCAGAAGCACCGCATAGACACCCGGTCGGAGCCGGTATCTCTGCCCGGTCTTGACCGGCTCGCCATAGCGTCTGATCATCGCGCCCCCTTGGCCATGAGGTTGTCTCACATATATTGGCGCGGTATGCCAAGAGCGGCATCGTTAGGAAACCCCATGACCATCGGCAAAAAACTCGCCTGGGACGATACTGTCCTGCCATTTCAGCTTGATCACTCCGGGATTCGCGGCCGGGTCGCGCGGCTGGATGGCGTGCTTGAACAGGTACTGAAGCAGCACGCCTATCCCCCGGCGGTCGAAGCGCTGGTCGCCGAGGCCGCGTTGCTGACCGCACTGATCGGGCAGACGATCAAGCTGCGCTGGAAGCTGTCGCTGCAGATCCGCGGCCACGGACCGGCGCGTCTGATCGCGACTGATTACTACGGGCCGCAGGCGGAAGGCGAACCGGCCCGCATCCGCGCCTATGCCAGCTTTGACGCGGAGAGGCTGGATCCGCTGGCCGCGCCGTTCAGCCAGATCGGCGATGGCTATCTTGCGGTGATGCTGGATCAGGGCGAAGGCATGGTGCCCTACCAGGGCTTCACCCCGATCACGGGCGGATCGCTTTCTGCCTGTGCAGAGACGTATTTCGCGCAGTCCGAACAGCTGCCGACCCGTTTCGCCGTCACCTTCGGGCGGGCGCAGGAGCCCGGCTCGGCAAGCCATTGGCGCGCGGGGGGAGTGATGCTGCAACTGATGCCGAAGGTCGGCGGATCGGTGGCCGCCGCGGCGGGCTCGGGCGAGGGCGGGCTGCTGACCCATGCCGACATTCTTGCCGGAGAGGAAGGCGAGAACTGGACGCGGGCCAACCTGCTTCTTGATACTGTCGAACAGATGGAGCTGATCGGCCCCAGGTCGCGCCGACCGACCTTCTCGTGCGGCTGTTCCATGAGGAGGGGCCGCGGGTCTTCGATCCGCAGCCGGTGCGATTCGGCTGCTCCTGTTCACCCGACAAGGTGCGTCAGACGATGTCGATCTATTCGCAATCCGATATCAGGAAGATGACGACGGCAGAGGGCATCGTGACCGCTGATTGCCAGTTCTGCGGGGCCCATTACGAGTTCGAGCCGAAGACGCTGGGCTTCGAAGCCTCTGAAACGCGATGATGACGGCGGTCGACGCGCTGCTGGCCGAGGCGTTGCAGCGCCCGGCTGGCATGTCGTCGGATTTCGATCTCAATCCCGGGGTGGACCTGCCGCCCGGGCGTGTCCTGCGGGCCGCTGCCGTGCTGGTGGTGGTCTGGCAGCGAGCGGAGGGGCCCGAGGTGATCCTGACAAAGCGCGCGTCGCATCTGAAGCACCACGCCGGTCAGGTGGCTTTTCCGGGCGGCAAGGTCGACCCCGGCGACGCTTCGCCCGAGGCGGCAGCGCTGCGCGAAGCGGAAGAGGAGGTCGGGCTGCCCCGCGCGGCGGTCAGCCTTCTGGGCCGTCTGCCCGCGCATGAAACGGTCACCGGTTTCCACGTGACGCCGGTTCTGGCGCTGTTGAACGGTGCGTTCCAGCCCGTGCCCGAGGCTGGCGAGGTGGACGAGGTCTTTACCGTGCCCCTCGCGCATCTGCTTTCGCCGCAGAACTACGCGGTGGAGAGGCGGCGCTGGCGCGGCGAATGGCGGCGCTATTATGCCGTTCCCTACGGCCCCTATTACATCTGGGGCGCCACGGCCCGCATTCTGCGAGGGCTTGCCGAAAGGTCCGGTCGATGAGGATCGAGGCCGACTGGATATCGCATCCCGGCACGCAGGCATTGTGCGCGGCGCTGGAGGAGGCGGGGTTCCGGGCGCTGTTCGTCGGCGGTTGCGTGCGCAACGCCATCATCGGGGCCATGGTCAGCGACATCGATCTTGCGACGGATGCCCGGCCCGAGGAAGTGACAAGGATCGCCGAAGCGGCCGGGTTCAAGGTCATCCCGACCGGCATCGACCATGGAACCGTGACCATCATCGCCCGGTCGGTCCCGCATGAGGTGACGACTTTCCGGCAGGATGTCGAAACCGATGGGCGGCGCGCGACGGTCGCCTTCGCCACCGATATCGCCGAGGATGCGGGGCGCCGGGACTTTACGATGAACGCCCTTTACGCCGACCGGCAGGGGCTGGTGATCGATCCGCTCTCCGGCCTCCCCGATCTTCTGGCGCGCCGAGTGCGGTTTGTCGGCGATCCGGAACGGCGGATACGCGAGGATTATCTGCGCATCCTGCGGTTCTTCCGCTTTCATGCCCAGTATGGCGATCCCGAGGCCGGGCTGGACGCCGATGGGCTTGCCGCCTCTGCCTCCCTTGCCGATGGGATCGGGGGCCTGTCCCGGGAACGGATCGGGCATGAGATGCGCAAGCTTCTGGCCGCGCCCGATCCGGCACCGGCACTTGCCGCCATGGAGCGGTCGGGCATCCTCGCCCGTATCCTGCCGGGTGCGGACGGTCGCGCCATCGCGCCTCTTGTCGATCTGGAGGCGGGAGAGCCGCCGCGCGTGGCTCCGGCGGTT
>JAAURK010000083.1 GCA_012032275.1 Tabrizicola sp. | reverse complement strand
GGCTGTGTGCTTTGCTGCGGCGGCGAGCCGCTGATCTATATGGAGGACGTCGGGCGTCACAATGCCGTCGACAAGATCGCCGGCTACATGTTCCTCGAGCGCGTTAAGCCGGACGACAAGATTTTCTATACAACCGGACGGCTCACATCAGAAATGGTCATCAAGACCGTGAAGATGCATATCCCTATTCTGGTGTCGCGATCGGGCTTCACGGCGTGGGGAGTCGAGCTGGCGCGCAAGGCCAAGCGCGACGACGGCGCGGCGGGACAAGAGCATGGCGGGTCTCCGTGAGGTATCGTGCTGTCTTCTAACGGGCGGGGTCGCGTCGGTGCAAGCGGGCGCTGTCGCTCTCGGCGGCAATGCACGACGGTTGCGGAAGAAAATTTCGCCCGCAGGCGCAGGAATATCCTAAGATGCCCCGTAGCCAGACGGACCTGCCCATCATAGGGTAGGGAAAAGACCGGAGGACTCAGTCGATGAAGCTGTCCGACAGCAGGGAGATCGGGGCCGATCCCGCCACGGTGTGGGCGGCCATCCTGAACCCTGAAGTGCTGAAGGAATGCATCCCCGGCTGCGAAAGCATGACGGGCAGCATCGAGACCGGATATGAAGCCGCGGTCGTGCAGAAAGTCGGGCCGGTCAAGGCGCATTTCACCGGGATCGTGCAACTGACGGATATCGTCGAGGGACGGTCGCTCCGGATTTCGGGCGAGGGCAAGGGCGGAGTTGCGGGCTTTGCGAAAGGCGGGGCCAACGTGACGCTTGAGCCGATCCCGTCGGGGACGCGGCTTTCCTACGATGTGGAGGCCAGCGTCGGCGGCAAGATCGCACAGCTTGGCAGCCGCATCATCGACGGTTTTGCACGAAAGATGGCGGACGACTTCTTCACCCGTTTCCAGAAAGCGGTGGAAGACCCGGTCGAAGAAGAGCCCGCCGCCGCGGGGACAGAGACAGCAATGGACGGCGAAGAGAAACAGAGGGGTTGGTTCAAACGGTTGATCGGGGGCTGAACCCCGGCTGCGTGGTTCCAGGCAATCCAAGGGAGGATGACGATGACAAAGGTCTCGATGACCGTGAATGGCAAGCCCGTTTCGGGCGTGGTGGAGGGCCGGACGCTGCTGTCTGCCTTTCTGCGGGAAGGGCTCGGGCTGACCGGCACCCATATCGGTTGCGATACCTCGCAATGCGGGGCCTGCGTGGTGCATGTGGACGGCCGCGCGGTGAAATCCTGTTCGATCTTCGCGCAGGAGGCGGCCGGGGCAACGGTCACGACGATCGAGGGCATGGCGAATGCCGATGGCTCGCTTGGCGCGATCCAGCAGGCGTTTCAGGACCACCACGGTCTGCAATGCGGCTTCTGCACGCCGGGCATGGTGATGTCTTCGGCGGCACTTCTGGCCGAAAATCCGAAGCCGAGCGAAGCCGAGGTGCGCCATTACCTTGAAGGCAACATCTGCCGCTGCACCGGGTATCACAACATCGTCAAGGCCGTGATGGCTGCCTCCGGGCAGGATGTCAGCGCCGTGGCTGCCGAATAGGGGGAAAAGATGCCGAAGGATCATGGGATTGGCGCCAGCTCGAAGCGGCGCGAGGATGTGCGGTTTCTGACGGGCAAGGGGGTCTATACGGACGATCTTGCGCTGCACGGAGAGGTTCATGCGGTGATGGTCCGCTCTACCGTGGCGCATGGCAGCATCAAGGCGGTGGGAACGGCGCGGGCCGCTGGAATGCCCGGGGTGCTGGCGGTCTTTACCGGTGAGGACTTCGCAGCCGTGGGCGGCAACCCGGCGGGCTGGCTGATCAACAGCCGCGACGGCACGCCGATGCGCGAACCGAAACGTCCGGTTCTGGCGCATGGCAAGGTGCGCCACGTGGGCGATGCCTATGCCGCCGTCGTGGCCGAGACCTACGAACAGGCGCGCGACGCCGCACAGGCGGTTTCGGACGACAGCGAGATCACGGAACTGCCCGCCATCGTCGACATGGCCGCCGCTGTTGCCAACCCCGGCAACCGGGTGCATGACGAGATCCCGGACAATCTCTGTTTCGACTGGGGCTGGATCGAGGACAACCGCGCCGCGGTCGATGCCGCGATCAAGGCCGCGCCGCATGTCACCACGCTGGAACTGGTGAACAACCGTCTTGTCCCGAACGCGATGGAGCCGCGTGCTTCGATCGGCGAGTACTTCC
This sequence comes from Tabrizicola sp., assembly GCA_012032275.1. GTDB lineage: Bacteria > Pseudomonadota > Alphaproteobacteria > Rhodobacterales > Rhodobacteraceae > JAAURK01. The sequence goes on along the minus strand of JAAURK010000083.1, from coordinate 11,983 downwards.
CCGGGACGGGCGATTACAAGCTGACCACGACCAGCCAGAACCCGCACCTGACGCGGCTTCTGATTGCGGCCTTTGTCATGGGCATTCCCGAAAACAAGCTGCAGGTGGTGGCCCCCGATGTCGGCGGCGGCTTCGGCTCCAAGATCTACCATTACGGCGAAGAGGCGGTGGTGCTGGCGGCGGCGAAGAAACTCGCCCGCCCGGTGCGCTGGACGGCCGAAAGGTCGGAGAGCTTTCTCAGTGATGCGCATGGCCGCGATCATGTGACGAAGATCGAACTGGCCTGCGAGAAGGACGGCACCTTCATCGCCTTCCGCACGGAAACGCTGGCGAATGTGGGGGCCTATCTGTCGAACTTCTCGACCGCCACGCCGACCTTCCTGCATGGCACGCTGATGGCCGGGCCTTACAAGGTGCCGAATGTCTATGTGAATGTGAAAACGGTTTTCACCAACACCGCTCCCGTCGATGCCTATCGCGGGGCAGGGCGGCCGGAAGCCACCTTCAGCCTGGAGCGCGTCGTCGACAAGATGTGCCGCGAGCTGGGCCTTGACCCGTTCGAGGTGCGCCGCAAGAACCTGATCACCAAGGACATGTTCCCCTACACCACGCCGGTGGGCCTGGCCTATGACACCGGCGATTATCAGGCGACGCTCGACAAGGCGATCGCGATGGCCGATGTCGCGGGCTTCGAGGCGCGCCGTGCGGCAAGCGCCGCGAAGGGCAAGCTGCGCGGCATGGGGCTGTCGACCTGGATCGAGGCCTGCGGGATCGCGCCGTCGCATCTGGTGGGTGTGCTCGGCTCTCGCGTCGGGCTTTATGACGCGGCGACCGTCAGGGTCAATGCCACGGGCAGCATCAGCGTGATGACCGGTGCCCACAGCCATGGGCAGGGGCATGAGACGGTCTTTGCCCAGATCGTGGCCGACAAGCTTGGCATTCCGGAAAGCTCGGTCGAAATCGTCCATGGCGATACTGCGAAAATTCCGTTCGGCATGGGATCCTACGGGTCGCGAAGCCTTGCGGTCTGCGGTGTAGCCATGGCCAAGGCGGTGGACAAGATCATCGCCAAGGGCAAGAAGATCGCCGCCCATATGTTGGAAGCGGCCGAGGGCGATATCACCTTCGAAGACGGCAAGTTCGCGGTTGCGGGAACCGACAAGGCGAAGACTTTCGGCGAGATCGCGTTTTCGGCCTATGTGCCGCACAACTACCCGCTGGAAACGCTGGAACCCGGGCTGGAGGAGACCTCGTTCTACGACCCGGCGAATTTCACCTATCCCGCCGGCGCCTATCTTTGCGAGGTGGAGGTGGATGCCGAAACCGGCAAGGTCGATATCGCCGCCTTCCGCTGTGCGGATGATTTCGGCAACATCATGAACCCGATGATCGTCGAGGGGCAGGTGCATGGCGGTGTAGGGCAGGGGATCGGGCAGGCGCTGCTGGAAAACACCCATTATGACGAAAACGGCCAGCTCCTGACCGGATCCTTCATGGATTACGCGATGCCGCGGGCCGATGACGTGCCGTTCTACAACGTCGACTATTCCTGCCAGACGCCCTGCACCCACAATCCGCTTGGCGTGAAAGGATGCGGCGAGGCGGGGGCCATCGGTTCGCCCCCGGCGGTGGTGAATGCCGTGATCGACGCGCTTCATCGCGGCGGGCACAGCCACGTCACGCATATCGACATGCCGGTCTCGCCCTCGCGGGTGTGGTCGGCGATCAACGGTTGAGGGAGGACGGATCATGCATAACTTCGACTTTGTGAAACCGGCCTCTGTCGCGGATGCGGTGAAAGCCCTGTCACAGGACGGTGCCCAGCCGCTTTCCGGCGGGCAGACCCTGATCGCCACGATGAAACAGCGGCTGGCCGATCCTTCGGTTCTGGTCAGCCTGACGGGCATCGCCGAGATGAAGGGCGTCTGCACAGGCGAGGGTGGCCTGCATGTGGGCGCCGCCACCGTTCATGCCGATGTGGCGAAAGGGGCCGCGAAAATCTACCCGGCGCTCGCCGCTCTGGCCGGGGGGATCGGCGATCCGGCGGTCCGCAATCGCGGCACCATCGGCGGCAGCCTTGCCAACAACGATCCGGCCGCCTGCTATCCTGCGGCGGTGCTTGGCTCCGGGGCCGTGATCGTCACCAACAAGCGCAAGATCGCGGCGGATGACTACTTTCAGGGCATGTTCTCGACCGCGCTTGACGATGGCGAGATCATCACCGAGGTGGCCTTCCCGATCCCCGAAAAGGCGGCCTATGTGAAGTTCAACCAGCCCGCCAGCCGTTTTGCCCTGACCGGTGTCTTCGTGGCCAGATATGCCGACGGTGTCCGCGTGGCGGTGACCGGAGCGTCGAACAATGGCGTCTTTCGTTGGGCCGAGGCGGAGCAGGCGCTGTCTGCCCGCTTTGATGCGGCGGCAATCGGTGGCCTTGCCATCGATGCGGCGGATATGATCGCCGATCTGCATGGCACGCCCGCCTATCGGGCCAATCTGGTGAAGGTACTGACCGCGCGCGCCGTCGCCGCTGCCTGATTCACCGCCACCGCGACGAAAGCCCCGGGCCCTCCCGGGGCTTTTTCGTTTCGGCAGCGTCGTCCAGACCCGGCCAACCCGGCAGCTCGTTCAAGACCACCTGACAATCGGTCGCGTGAAACTCCACCCGCCGGGTGTGTGTCGCTTGCCCCCACGATCGGCCTTCTGCCTGACCGCCCGGCCGTTTCTTCTGCGGCTGTCATTCGGCCGTCACCTTTCGCTGCGATAGGCTCCTTGTGGATAACTTCAAGGCAACTCGCACCTGCTTGGGGGTTGCATAGGCGAGAACGCCAGATATAGTTTTGGCAATTGGGGCGGGGCTCCCGCCCTGCGGCTGAAACGGCTGACGGGAAAAGGGCGGAGTCTGAGGCGGAATGGACGGCGAATTCAGAACCCAGTTTGTGCGCGATCCGGCCGCGCTGCGCCATTACCCCGCGCTGGTGCTGAACGCCGATTATCGCCCGCTCAGCTATTATCCTCTGTCGCTCTGGCCCTGGCAGGAAGCGATCAAGGCCGCCGTGCTTGACCGGGTGCAGATCGTCGCCGAATACGATCAGATCGTGCGAAGCCAGAGGCAGGAGTTTCGGATACCTTCGGTCGTGGTGCTGAAGGATTATGTGAAACCCCAGAAGCGCGTGGCATTCACGCGCTTCAATCTTTTCCTGCGGGACGAATTCTGCTGCCAGTATTGCAGCGCGAAGGGCGATCTGACGTTCGATCACGTGCTGCCGCGCTCCAAGGGCGGGATCACCAGCTGGGAGAACGTCGTCGCGGCCTGCTCTCCTTGCAATCTTCGCAAGGGTTCGCGCACGCTCCGGCAGGCGGGGATGAGCCTGAGCCGACCCCCCCGCGCCCCGTCGGCCGAGGAAATGCAGGCCCATGGCCGCCGGTTTCCGCCGAACCATCTGCATGAAAGCTGGATGGATTTCCTGTATTGGGACGCCGAACTGGAGGCATGAGCCGCGCCTGCCGTCGGCGGGATCATCGGCTTTGGCGCGAAAGTCGGACGCCCATGCTCCGGCGCGAAGCCGGTTTCGCCCGTCAGGACAGGGTGCTAGACAGGAAACCTGTCAGGACGTAAAAGGCCATCGTTAGCGCTAACAACGCCCCCGCCAAGGAGAGCATCATGGTTTCGCGTGTCATTCCGGTGGATGTCTTCGATCTGGTGATTTTCGGTGCGACCGGCGATCTGGCGCGGCGCAAGATCCTGCCTGGTCTTTACCGCCGCTATCTCGCGGGCCAGATGCCCGGTGAAAGCCGCATCATCGGCGCGGCGAGGTCGGATATGTCGGACAAGGCCTTCCGCGAACAGGTGCGTGTGGCGATTGCGGAATTCGTGCCCAAGGCCCGCCAGGACGCCGAGGCGATCGAGAAGTTTCTTGGCCGCATCAGCTATGTGCCGATCGACGCAACCGGCACCGGCGGCTGGACTGCGCTGAAAAAGATGATGCGCGACAATGTGGTACGCGCATTCTACTTCTCGGTCGCGCCGTCGTTGTTCGGCGATATCGCCGAACGGCTGCACGATCACGGCATAGCCGATGCCTGGAGCCGGATCGTCGTGGAAAAACCCTTCGGGCGCGATCTCGCCTCGGCCCGGGCGTTGAACGAGGTTCTTGCCCGGCATTTCACCGAGACGCAGATCTACCGCATCGACCATTACCTCGGGAAAGAGACGGTGCAGAACCTGATGGCGGTGCGCTTTGCCAACATCCTGTTCGAACCCTTGTGGAAATCCGAATACATCGATCATGTCCAGATCACCGTGGCCGAAACCGTGGGGGTAAACGGGCGCGGCGCCTATTACGACAAATCCGGCGCGATGCGGGACATGGTGCAGAACCACATGATGCAGCTTTTGTGCCTGATCGCGATGGAGCCGCCCTACCACTTCGACCCCGACGCGGTGCGCGACGAAAAGCTCAAGGTGATCCGCGCGCTTGATCCGGTGGCGCCGGAAGATATCGTGCGGGGACAGTATCTTCCGGGCCAGGGCGAGGGCGGCTATCTGGAACATTCCGAAAATCCCGCCAGCCGCACGGAAAGCTATATCGCGCTGAAGGTGCAAGTGTCGAACTGGCGCTGGAAGGGCACGCCCTTCTACCTTCGCACCGGCAAGCGGCTTCGCGCCCGCGCCTCCGAGATCGCGATCACTTTCCGGGAACCGCCGCATTCCATCTTTGACGATGCAAAGGGCTGGCGCGAGAATGTGCTGGTGATCCGGCTGCAGCCGAACGAGGGCATGAACCTGATGGTCATGATCAAGGAGCCGGGGCCAGGTGGCATGCGCCTGATGCAGGTGCCGCTGGACATGGCCTTTGCCGATGCGCTGGGGGCCGACGCGGAGGATGTGCCGGACGCCTACGAACGGCTGATCATGGATGTGATCCGCGGCAACCAGACGCTTTTCATGCGCGGCGACGAAGTCGAGGCGGCCTGGGCCTGGACCGATCCGATCATCGCCGCGTGGGAGGCGCAGGGGAACCGGCCGCAGTCCTACGATGCGGGTTCTTCGGGGCCCGAGGATGCGCTGATGCTGATGCACCGCGACGGACGCCGCTGGCGGGAGATCCGGGAATGAATTTTCAATCCTACCCCGACCGCGAATTCATGCTGCTGACGCTGGCTGACAGGATTGCCGGGGAGCTTGGCGATTTTCTGCGCCGAGAGGGGCGGGCAAGCTTTTGCGTTCCCGGTGGCACGACGCCGGGGCCGATCTTCGATACCCTCTCCGGGGTAGAGCTGGATTGGGCCAATGTCGCGGTGTTTCTGAATGACGAACGCTGGGTTCCCGAAAGTTCCGCCCGATCGAACACCGCTCTGGTGCGGTCGCGCCTGATCCGCGGAGAGGCCGCCGCCGCCCGGCTCGTGCCGCTTTATGCCCCGGCCGAACGCCCGGAGGAATTGATCGATGCGCTTGCCGACGGGATTCGTCCGCATCTGCCGATCTCGGTCCTGCTGCTGGGCATGGGAATGGACATGCATACCGCAAGCCTGTTTCCCGGCGCGGACCGTCTGGCCGAAGCGCTGGCCCCGGACGCGCCCATTCTCATGCCGATGCGGGCAGAGACGGCGGGCGAGCCGCGGGTGACGCTGACCGCACCAGTCCTGCAGGGCGCCTACAACATTCACATCCTGATCACCGGCACCGACAAGCGCGCGGCCATTGAACGCGCCGTCGGTCTTTCGCCGATGGAGGCGCCGGTCAGGGCCGTGCTGGATAACGCAACCGTGCATTGGGCGGAGTGACACGATGACCAGATGGGCAGCCCTTCAGGCAGAGCATGCAAAGATCGCCGACCGGCGGATCCTCGATCTTTTCGACGACGCCCGGGCAGAGGAATATTCCATCCGCGCCGATGGCATGCTGTTCGACTATTCCAAGACCAATATCGACAGAGAAACGCGGGCCGCACTGATCGCCCTGGCCGAAGCGTCCGGCGTTGCCGAAAAGCGGGCGGCGATGTTCGCCGGCGAAAAGATCAACGACACCGAGGGGCGGGCGGTGCTGCATGTGGCACTTCGGGCGGGCGACGAGGCGGCGATCCAGGTCGAGGGAAGTGACGTCATGCCCGCCGTGCGCGCGATCCGGGCGCGGACGGCGGCCTTTGCCCGCGAGGTACGCTCCGGTGCCTTTCGGGGGCAGGGCGGGCCGATCACCGATGTGATCAACATCGGGATTGGCGGGTCCGATCTTGGCCCCGCGATGGCGACGCTGGCGCTGGCCCCGTTTCATGACGGCCCGCGCTTGCATTTCGTCTCGAACGTCGACGGCGCGCATATTGCCGATACGCTTCGGGGCCTGAACCCGGAAACGACGCTGGTGATCGTGGCCTCGAAGACCTTCACCACCATCGAGACGATGACCAATGCCGATACTGCAAAGCGCTGGATGGCGGCGAAAGTGGCTGATCCCGGGGCGCAATTTGCCGCCGTTTCCACCGCGGCAGACAAGACCGCCGCCTATGGCATCGATAGCGAACGGGTGTTCGGTTTCGAGGATTGGGTCGGTGGGCGCTATTCGATGTGGGGCCCGATCGGTCTGTCGCTGATGATTGCCATCGGACCGGAGGCGTTCGATCGGTTCCTCGCCGGGGGGCGGGCGATGGACGGCCACTTCCTAGCGGCCCCCTTCGTGCAGAACATGCCGGTGATGCTGGCCCTTGTCGGCCTTTGGCACAATCAGATCTGCGGCCATGCGACCCGCGCCGTCCTGCCCTATGATCAGCGGCTGAGCCGTCTGCCAGCCTATCTTCAGCAGCTCGAGATGGAAAGCAACGGCAAGCGCGTCGCGATCGACGGCAGCGATCTGGTCACCCATTCCGGCCCCGTCGTCTGGGGCGAGCCGGGGACAAACGGGCAGCACGCCTTCTATCAGCTGATCCATCAGGGCACCCGCATCGTGCCCTGCGAGTTTCTGGTGGCAAGGCGCGGGCATGAACCCGATCTGGCGCATCAGCATCGCCTTCTGCTGTCGAACTGCCTTGCCCAGGCCGAAGCGCTGATGCGTGGCCGGTCGTTCGAAGAGGCAAGCGCGCTGATGGCGAAGAAGGGCCTGACCGGGGCCGAGGGGGAACGCCAGGCGCGCCACCGCGTGTTTCCCGGCAACCGGCCCTCGACCATGCTGGCCTACGATCAGCTAACGCCCTTCACGCTCGGCCAGATCATTGCGCTTTACGAACATCGCGTCTTCGTCGAAGGGGTGATCCTCGGCATCAACTCCTTTGATCAATGGGGGGTGGAGCTTGGCAAGGAACTTGCGCTGGCGCTGCAGCCGATCCTCGAGGGGCGCGTCGATGCGGCATCGAAAGACGGCTCTACCCGGGCGCTGGTGGCATATCTGACGTCGATCTAGCCGCCGCCACGGATTGCGAACGTCGGTTCATTCCGCCCGGCTGGTGGCCGAAGCCCAGTGTTCACATCTGCCGATGAAACGGTAACGGTGGTGTGAAATTTCGCCCCGACGGCATTTTCCCGCTCGCCACAAGGCGCCGTATGGGCGGGAACCGCGCCCGCTGCAACGGCGCGGCCCGCCACCGGTTGACCCCCGGGACAGCCGTTTCTAGGTTGGCCACGCGGTTCAGCCTCAACGCGGCGGCCGCAGTGGCGATCTGGTACGACGCTACCGCAGGTGACTGAAATCAAATGATTTCCACTGGGGTTTGGCTTGGCTCATCCGTGCTGCGGATGGGGATGGATCGTCTGCTTCATGGTGCGCGGACCGCTGGTCCCTGCGCCGAATTCACGGCGACCCGAGGGCCGCCAAAAAACGGGAGACCTGCCTGATGTCGACAGCGAACAGCCTCGAGCTCTACATGGTCGAGCTTATCAACGAGGAACGTGAATCGCGGGGCCTCGATCCGCTCACGCTCAACACGGCATTGAACGATGCCGCCGAGGATCACAGCCAGTGGATGCTCGAGACCGACACCTTTTCCCATACCGGGGAAGGCGGAAGCAATTCCACGGCCCGGATCGCCGATGCCGATTTCCCGCTGGAAGGCAGCTGGCGCACCGCCGAGAACATCGCCTGGGGATCGCTAGGGTCCGACCAGTCCGATGCCGCGCTGCGCGAGGCGGTGGCCGCGCGCCATGAAAGCCTGATGAACAGCCCGCTCCACCGCGCGAACATCCTCAATCCCGACCTTGAAGAGATCGGTGTCGGGATCGAGCTTGGCGAGTTCAGCAGCGGCAGGGGCACATTCGATGCCATGATGGTCACGCAGAACTTCGGTACGACTGACGGCGATACCTCATCGCAGGTTGATCCCGGAACTGCCGGTGCCGTGCCTGTCGCCGAAGTGATGCCAGAGCCGGAGATGCCGGAGCCGGAGATGCCCGTCGTCATGGAGCCGGTGGCAGAGCCGGTGATCGACGATCAGCCGATGCCGGTGGACGAACCGGTTGCGGTTGATCGACCGGTCGCGACCGAACCGCCGGCCCCGTCGGTCGGCATGGGCGGGATGACCCTTCAGGATCTTCTGGCCCGGTTCGGCATCTCTGACGATGATGTGACGACCACGTCCAGCTCTTCCAACGGATCGACTTCCTCCAGTGCTGCTGCGACGTCGACGGCGACCGTCAATCCCGATGGTACGGTCTCGGTCACCCAGGATACCGATACTGATGGCAACGCCATGGCGACGACAGGCGGAACCGCCACCTCCGGCACCGACAGCGTGACCATGACCATCGTTGACGATGGCATGTCGGATCCGGTTGTCACGGTCGAAGAAGGGCCGGCACCGGCTATCCCGCCGATCATGCCTGTAGAACTGGGGGCAGAGTTCCTCCTCTCTGACAGCGATATGATGGCCGTATCCAGCTCCTCCGACGGATCGACTTCCTCCGGTGCTGCTGCGACGTCGACGGCGACCGTCAATCCCGATGGTACGGTCTCGGTCACCCAGGATACCGATACCGATGGCAACGGCATGGCGACGGTAGGCGGAACCGCCACCTCCGGCACCGACAGCGTGACCATGACCACCGTTGACGATGGCATGTCGGATCCGGTTGTCACGGTCGAAGAAGGGCCGGCACCGGCTATCCCGCCGATCATGCTCGATGATCTGGCGGACCGGTTCGACTTTAGCCAGTTCGACGATCTTCCGCTGCAGGACGATGACATGGACATGGTCATGCAGTCATCGGGTGACGGCGATGCCCCGCCCGCGCAGATGGATATGGCGATGTTCGACAGCTTCTTCGACAGCGCCTTCTTCTGCGATGCGATGGACCGGCCCGTGATGGAGCCCGGGTTCGCCGATCTGGTCTGAACCAGAGCGGCCGAGACCCCGCCGGAGCCTTTGCTCCGGCGGGTACCGGATCAGGCGGTCAGGGCTGCCGTTACGATGATCTCGACCTTGTAGTCCGGCGCGGCAAGCCTTGCCTCCCCCGTCGCGCGGGCAGGCGTATGCCCCGCAGGCACCCAGGCATCCCATACCACATTCATCTCGGCAAACTGCGCCATGTCGGCAAGCCAGATCTGGGCCGACAGGATGCGCGTCTTGTCGGTGCCCGCTGCGGCCAGGATCCGGTCCACCTCTGCCAGGCATTGCCGGGTCTGATCGGCGACCGAAGCCCCCGGCGCCCCGACCTGGCCCGCCAGCCAGACGATCCCGTTGTACGCCACCGCTTCGGACATCCGCGCGCCAATGCCGTAACGGGTGATATCGCTGTTCATGATCCGCTCTCCTGCTGTTGTCCCGGCCCTCCTAACGCGCCGCACGGGCAGGGAAAAGAGGGTAGTCTCAGCCTTGGCGGATGCAGGTGAACTGGTCGCCCGAGCGGCTGGAGACCCAGGTCATGCCCGTTGCCGTCACGGCTGCCAGACCAATGATATAGCCGCCCGCAAAGGTCAGCGTATAATTCCGCCCGTCCTGCCCCACGGAAAGGATGGGCAGCGTGTCAGAGCCGTTGTTGTAGGTCGTGTTGGTGAAGGTGAAGATGGAGACCCCGCAATCCCAGCGTCCGACAAACGGATAAGGCTCGATGACGCGGGCGGGCTGATCGACGCAGGCCGAAAGGATCGGGGCGGCCAGCGCCAGCAGCGCAGTGATCTTGCGCATTGCGAACCTCCTTCACCGGGCCAGGACCGAGCGGCCGGGCAGGATGGAGCGGGTGAAGGGAATCGAACCCTCGTCGTAAGCTTGGGAAGCTTCTGCTCTGCCATTGAGCTACACCCGCCTGCCTCTGAGGTATGTCAACCGTGCCTTGCCGTCAAGGAGGCCGAAAGCATGGGGCCGCCCGCGGGAGAAGGGCCCCCGGCGACGTGCCGAAGGCCCTTTCGGGGCGCGCGGGGAGGGGACACAGCCAGCGCGCACCTTCGGCTTGGCGAAACCAGTGACGTGTTTCGCCTGCCGCAACCGGGATCAGCCCGCTGGCAGAAGCACCGTGTCGATGACGTGGATCACCCCGTTCGACTGCTTGACATCGGCGATGGTGACGGTGGCGATGTTGCCCTGACCATCCTCGATCATGACCTTGCCATCCTTCGTCATCAGCGTGAATTCGCAGCCGCCGACAGTGGTGACCTTGTGCATGCCGCCATCCTTGTCGACCATCCCCATGATGTCGGCCGCCATCGCATTCGCGCCGATCACATGGCAGGTCAGGATCTTCACCAGTTGGTCCTTGTTCTCGGGCTTCAGCAGGTTTTCCACTGTTCCGGCGGGCAATCTGGCGAAGGCCTCGTTCGTCGGAGCGAGGACGGTGAACGGCCCCGCGCCCTGCAGCGTCTCGACCAGCCCAGCGGCCTGCACGGCGGCAACCAGCGTGGTATGATCGGCCGATGTCATCGCATTCTCCACGATGGTCTTGTCCTCGAACATCGGCGCGCCGCCGACCTCGGGGTTTTCGGCAAGCGCCATGCCGGTCGACAGGGCAAGAACGACGGTCGCTATATGCAGAGCTTTCATCTCGGCGGTCCTCTTCTTCTGGTTACCGGGCGGGATTGTCCCGCCTCGCCCGAGAAGAAACGAGGTCTTTCGCCGACAAGTTTCAGCAGGCCGGGGCGATCACAGCCTCGTGATCCGATCGTCAGCCCTCGAAGGTGGGCACGACGGAGCGCAGGATGATCGGCCCGGTCGGCGTTGCCGTCGGCGATCCCCCGGCGGGTTCGACAGAGACGGCGAAGGTCCAGCCTGCGGGCGGCGGCGGGTACCGCACTTCCAGCGGCTGCGCCTCGAGCAGGCCAAGCGACACCGGTGCCGCATTCGGTGCGATGATCCAAAGCTCGTGTACCCGGCCCGGCGGGGCGGCGCTTCCTGCAACCCGCGTGACGACCAGCGAGGTGCCGAAATGGCGCAGCTCATACGCGAGCGTCGCGTCTCCGGTTGCCATCATCGTCACCAGCCGGTGCTGTGGCGGCGAGATCAGCATGACCGCGGCCAGCGTCAGAACCGCGGCAGTGGCCGCCCCCGCAAGCCAGCCGAAAAGCCCTTTTCGGTTGCGTGGCGCGGCCACCGGAAACAGCCGCGCCTCGATGGCCGGCAGCAGGTTCGGCGCTCTCATCTCGGCGAATTGGTCGTTCATGCCTGCAAGTCTCTCTTCCCAGCCTGCGACGCGCGCAGCGAATGACATGTCTTTTTTCAGCCGCTTTTCAACCTTGTAGCGTTCCTTGAGGTCCAGAACGCCCAGCACGTATTCCGCTGCCAGCGCGTCTTCCTGTTCGTCACGGGTCAGGGGGGCGTCGGTCATTGGCCCAGGCACTCCTTCAGCTTGAGGAGGCTGCGGCGAAGCCAGGTGCGCATCGTGTTCAGCGGCACGGCATGGCGTTGTGCAAGATCGGCGTAGGACAGGCCCGAAAGATAGGCGCCGCGCACCGCCGCCGCCCGGTCCGGCTCCAGCTGGCCCAGGCAATCGGCAATGCGTCGCGCCTCACCCTGTGCGGCAAGGCGGGTCTCGGCGTGGGGGGCGGGGTCGGCCACCAGGTCCATCCCTTCAG
>JAAURK010000391.1 GCA_012032275.1 Tabrizicola sp. | reverse complement strand
CCGGACGGGCGCATGGCCTGCAACGTGGCCGCGCCAAGAGTGGACGATGCGCGGTGACCGGCCCCCGAAAGGGCGGTGCGCAGCGCCGTGATGATCAGCGACCGGGCGGCTTCGGGTTCGCGAAAACGCACCTCGGCCTTGGCGGGATGCACATTCACATCGACCGCGCGGGATCGACGATGAGGTTCAGCACCGCCGCAGGATGCCGATCCCGGCTCAGCACATCGAAATAGGCAGCGCGAAGCGCGCCGTAGAGCATCCGGTCCAGAACCGGGCGACCGTTCACGAAAAGATACTGCTGGGCAGAGGAGCCGCGCGAATAGGTCGGAAGGGCCGCAAAGCCACGCAGGCGCAAGCCGTCGCGCTCGACATCGACGGGCAGCGCGTTTTCGGTGAAATCCTGCCCGAGAATGCCCGTCAGCCGCCCGCGCAGCGCCTGGAACAGATCGCCCGACTGCGCATCGGCGCGAAAGAGAAGTCGCCCCTCGCCGCCGCCCGTCAGGTCGCGCAGGGTGAAGCCCGCTCCGGGTTCGGCCATGGCAAGGCGGCGCAGCACCTCCACCACGGCCTGAAGCTCTGCCCGGTCGGACCGCAGGAATTTCAGCCGCGCCGGTGTGGCGTAGAAAAGATCGCGCAGCTCAACCACCGTGCCGCGCGAAAGGGCCGCGGGTTTGACCGGGCCAAGGCGTCCGCCCTCGCAAAAGATGCGCGCCCCGTCCTGCCCGGGTGCGCGCGACGAGATCGCAAGCCGCCCGACAGCGCCAAGGCTCGGCAGAGCCTCGCCGCGAAAGCCGAAGCTTCGGATATCCAGAAGATCGCTGCCGTCGATCTTCGATGTCGCATGGCGCGAAAGTGCCAGCGGCAGGTCATCCGCCGTCATCCCGCAGCCATCATCGGTCACGCGGATCAGCGTCTTGCCGCCATCGGCGATATCGACGGACATCCGCGTCGCCCCCGCGTCAAGCGCATTCTCGACCAGTTCCTTGACCGCCGAGGCCGGACGCTCCACCACCTCGCCCGCGCGATCCGGTTGATCGCAGCTTCGTCAAGTTGGCGGATGACCGGCCGCTCTGTGGATATGTGGGGGGCATGATGGATCATACCGCTATCTGTAGCAGTCGCGCCTGAGTCGGGAAAGGGCAAAGGGCCGGTTCAGGGGGGCCCATCCGCCAGCGCCGCGCGGAGCCAGCGGGCGGAACGCCAGATCTGCCGGCGGCAGATCGGCCCGGCGCATCCCTCAAGGCGCAAGGTATCGGCATCCAGCGGCTCGATCCGGCCCTTGTAGCGCGCGCCGGTTTCCGGATCGATCAGGCGCCCGGCCCATCCCGCCCGCGTGGGGCCGAGGTCGGTGATGATCAGGACGCCGGTTGCGATCCCGGGATCCCAGCTTCGGGTGATGATGCCGCAGGTCGTTCCGGGATCGTCAGCGCAGGCGTCGAAACGGACGACAAGGCTTGCACCCTCGGTCACCCAGCTGCCTCGCAATGGAGCGGTTTCGGCGAAAACAGTGCCGGCTGCGGCCGCCAGTGTCCCCGCGCAGAACAGAAGAACGGCGCTGGCCCGCAGGGCGGATCTGGCGAACCTGGCCAGATATTCGGGATGTTCGGTGCCGCAGAGCCGATCCCACCAGGTGAAGTAAAGGCCGAAGTTCCAGTGCGCGGTGCCGTGATGCAGGTCGTGATGGGTGACCGTGGTCAGCCAGCCAAGCCACGGGCGGCCATCCTTTCGCGCCGGGAAGAGTTCGATCCCCGAATGCGCCACCGCGTCGCGCAGGATCATATGCGAGGTGAAGAGAAAGATGGCCAGCGGATGGGCCGGCACGACTGCAAGAGCCACCGGCAGGTAGGCGGCCTGCACCAGCGCCTCGAGCACGTCGAAGCGGTAGGCGGCAAAGGCGGTTGGCCGGAACGACCGGTGATGCTCGCGGTGGAGATACCGGTAGAGCTGCGGCTGGTGCATCAGGCGGTGGGTCCAGTAGAACCAGGCGTCGTGCAGCAGGATCAGCAGACTGACCGAAGCGGCGAACCAGATCCAGCCACGCGCGGCGATATCGAGGTAGATCGGAAGCGCCCCGGCAACGGCGCCGACCGTGATGAGAAAACCGTTGACCGAGAAGATCAGGGTGGTGCGCAGGCTGGCACCGATCTCGGCCAGTATCTGCTGGCGGCCTGGCCTCCTGTCAGGGTGGATGCGGCGGTGCCGGAGCCATTGGCCGATGCCGAGGTTGACGCAGAGATGGACGAGCCCGGCGCCAAGCACATAGCGCAGCAGGTCTTCGGCAAGGATGGCAGGATAGAACGGAAGTGCCGTGAGGAAAGCGTCGAACATGATGACCCCCGCGATTGGATTGCGGGATCATCTTTCCTTGGCGGCAAGGCGGAATGCGCGCCGTTTTCGAAATCGGCGCAACTGCGGCAAGACCGGCGCGTCTATTGCGACTTTGGCGCTCGCAGGGCGGCGGCGCGGAATTCGCTGGGGCTTTGGCCGGTGATGTCGCGGAAGGCGCGATTGAACGGTCCGGGAGAGCCGAAGCCAAGGTCGAAGGCGATTTTCTGGATGGGTTGATCGGCGGCGGATGGATCGCAGAGCAGCGCCTTTGCCGCCGCGATCCGGTGTTCGTTGATGAAACGCGCGAAGTTCCGCGCGCCAAGGCCCTGGTTGATCACCCGCCGCAAGCGATGTTCGGCGGTATTCAGCCGCGCGGCCAGCGTGCCGATCGTCAGACCCTCCTCGACCCAGACGCGCGCCTCCATCGCGGAGCGAAGCCTCTCCAGCACCGCGGTTTCGGCATCGGTGAGCGTGGGGGGGCTTGGTTCGGGGGATGCCACGGCAACATCCCGCGCCCCATCCGCTGCCCAAAGCAGCGTCAGCCCGGAAAGAACCGCCAGGCTTGTCGCCTGAAGGGCTTGGGCGGGCAACAGCGGGTGAAGCGGCAGGACACCGGCTTCGACCGCCACGATCGTCAGCCCGACGCCCGCCCCGGCCATGGCAAGCCCGCGTCTGCGGCCACGGCGCGCCTCGACCA
>JAAURK010000082.1 GCA_012032275.1 Tabrizicola sp. | reverse complement strand
GGCCGCGCCCCGGATGCGGCGCGGCTGGTCCGGAGGGCGGCATGACCTTCACGCCCTTCGCCCTCGCCTTGGCTGGCGATGCCCTGCTTCTTCTGGGCGCGGTCGCCCTGCTGGTGATCCTGATCGCGGTGCTCTGGACGGGCTGATCGCGGCTTTAGCCGAGCACGACCAGCGCGTGGCGCTTCTTGCCCGCGGTCAGCTTCACCGGCTCGGCCAGATCGCCCGCGCGAAGGCGCAGGGCGGGATCCGTCACCAGTTCGTCATTCAGCCGCGCACCGCCTTCGCTGATCAGCCGCTTGGCGTCCTTGCCGCTGGCCGAAAGCCCCGCGCGTACGAAAAGCTGCACGATCCCCACGCCATCGGCAAGCTCTTCCGGCTCCAGTGCGACGGTCGGCAGATCCTCCCCGATCCCGCCCTTCTCGAAGACCTCCCGCGCCGTCGCCTCTGCCGCCGCCGCCGCTTCCGCCCCGTGCAGAAGCGTCGTCACCGCGTTCGCGAGCACGATCTTCGCCTCATTGATCTCCGCCCCGCCAAGCGCGCCCAGCCGGTCGCATTCTGAAACGGCCACTTCGGTGTAAAGCTTCAGGAACCGTCCCACATCGGCATCCGTGGTGTTGCGCCAGTATTGCCAGAATTCGTAGGACGAATACATGTCGCCATTCAGCCAGACCGCGCCCGAGACGCTCTTGCCCATCTTCCGACCGTCGCTCGTGGTCAGAAGATGCGAGGTCAGACCAAAGACCTCATGGCCAATCACCCGCCGCGTCAGGTCCACGCCATTGACGATATTGCCCCACTGATCCGACCCGCCCAGCTGCAGAAGACAGCCGTAGCGGCGGTTCAGCTCCAGAAAATCATAGGCCTGCAGGATCATGTAGTTGAATTCGAGGAAACTCAGGCTCTGCTCACGGTCCAGCCGCGACTTCACGCTGTCAAAGCTTAGCATCCGGTTGACGCTGAAATGACGCCCGATATCACGCAGAAAGCCGATGTAGTTCAGTTGGTCAAGCCATGCGGCATTGTTGACCATCACCGCGTCGCTGGCACCTTCGCCAAAGCGCACATAGGGTGCGAAGGCCCGCTTGATGCCCGCGATGTTGGCGTCGATCTGGGCGTCGGTCAGAAGGGGCCGCTCCTCCGCGCGAAACGAGGGATCGCCGATCTTTGTTGTGCCGCCACCCATCAGAACGATGGGTTTGCCGCCACATTTCTGCAGCCACCGCAGCATCATGATCTGGATAAGGCTGCCCACATGAAGGCTGGTCGCGGTTGCGTCGAATCCGATGTAGCCGGGTACCACGCCCTCATGAAAGGCCGCATCAAGGCTCTGAAAATCGGTGCAATCGGCCAGAAAGCCACGCTCCGTCATCACGCGCATGAATTCGGATTTCGGGTGGTAGGTCATGGTGGGCTCATGCTTTAAGGTAGCGGCGGTATAGCGGCGCTGAGGGGGTAAGGGAAGATGCGCAAGGGTGATACGGGGCCGGTCTGGGCCTTGGGGGCGATGTCGGGCACCTCGCTTGACGGGGTCGATGCAGCGATGGTCTTGACCGATGGCCACAGGATCGAGGCATTCGGGCCAAGCGCCTTTCGCCCCTACGCGGATCACGAGCGGGCAGTGATCCGCGCAGCGCTTGGCCAGTGGCCGGGCGGGCCCGATGTTGCGGCGGCGGCCGAGATCGTGGAGAACGCCCATGCCGAGCTTCTCGCCCGGTTCGAGAATGCGACGGTCGCGGGCTTCCATGGCCAGACGCTGGCGCATGATCCGAAGGGGCGCGGCACGCATCAATGCGGCAATGGCGGGCTTTTGGCCGATGTGCTGGGTTTGCCCGTCGTCTGGGATTTCCGCTCGACCGATGTGTCGATGGGCGGGCAGGGGGCGCCCCTTGCGCCGTTCTTCCACTTCGCCTGTGCCCGGCATATCGGGGCCAGCGAACCCCTGGGTTTTCTCAATCTCGGCGGGGTTGGGAACCTGACCTGGGTCGATCCCGCGGCCTCCGAACCGGACGACCCCGGCGCGCTCCTCGCCTTCGACACGGGGCCCGCCAACGCGCCTCTCAACGATCTCGTCGAAGCGCGACTTGGCTTGCCGCAGGATCATGGCGGCCAATTGGCGCTGACCGGCACGGCGGACGAGGCGGTGGTGACTGCTTTCCTCAAGGATGCCTATTTCCGGCTGCCGCCCCCGAAATCGCTGGACCGCAATGCCTTTCCAAAGCTTCTCGATGCGGTCGGGGCGCTGTCGAATGCCGATGCCGCCGCAACGCTTGTGGCGATCGCCGCCGCCAGTATCGCCTTGGGCGAGGCCGCCTTGCCCGGCCCGGTCTCGCGCCTTCTCGTCACCGGCGGCGGGCGGCACAATGCAGCCCTCATGGCCGAACTTTCACGCCGCCTGACCTGCCCGGTAGAACCGGTGGAGGCGGCGGGGCTGGACGGCGACATGCTGGAAGCGCAGGCTTTCGCCTATCTCGCCGTGCGGGTGATGCGCGGGCTTTCCACGTCGGCCCCTGGCACGACGGGCGCCCCCGCGGCGGTCGGTGGCGGCCAGATCAGCCGCCCCGCCGCTGTCTGAGCATCGACAATGTGTAGATGACCAGCGCCGCCCAGATCAGCGTGAAGGCGATCAGCTTCACGTTGGAAAACGGCTCGTGAAAGATGAAGACCGCCGTCAGGAAGATCATCGTCGGCGCGATGTACTGCATGATCGCGATGGTCGACAGCGTCAGCCGCTTGGCGCCATTGGCATAGATCATCAAGGGCCCCGCCGTCACCAGCCCGCAGCCCAGAAGCAGCGCGAGGTCGGTCCCGCTCGCCGTGAAATGCCCGGCTCCCTGCACCTCGACCCATCCCGCATAGGCCAGCGCGAAGGGAAGCAGGATCAGCACTTCCAGCGTGAAGCCCTGATTCGGTCCGATGGGCAGCCATTTCTTCAAGAACGCATAGGCGCCCCAGCTTAACGTCAGCCCAAGCGAGACCAGCGGCAGCTTGCCCGTCTCCCAGGTCAGGATCGCAACCGCCACGACGGCAAGCCCGATGGCCGCGATCTGCGCCGGTGCCAGCCTTTCGCGCAGCAGGACCGCGCCGACAAAGATCGAGAAGAGCGGGTTGATGTAATAGCCAAGGGCCGCGTCCAGCGTATGGCCGGCACCGATGGCCCAGACATAGATCCCCCAGTTCACCGAAATCAGCGCCGCGGTCACCATCGCCATGCCAAGCATCCGCGGTGTGCGAAACGCGGTCTTCAGATCCTGCGTCCGCCCCAGTACCAAAAGCACCCCAACCGCCACCGGCACCGACCAGATCACACGATGCGCGATCACTTCGGCAGGCGGAATATGTGCCAATGCCTTGAGATAAAGCGGCAAAAACCCCCACAGCAGATAGGCCGTCAGCGCGAAGAAGAAGCCGCTGAGCGAATCTTCGTTCTTCGGGGGCAGGGTGGTGGGGGCAGGGGTCTCGCTCATGCGCCTTTGATTACTCTGCCCGCGGGATCGGGGCCACGCGAAACTTGTGCCCCGCACAATCCTGCCCGGCGCATGCACCCTCGCATGACCCCGGTGCCGCGCGCGGCGGAACCAAGCGGCCCTTGGGCCGCGCCGGTGACCCGGAAAGCTTGCGGCGGCACGCCGCGCCGGTCTTCTTTCGTCAGACGGCGAACGCGCCTTCCGGCAGCCGCAGGATCAGGTTCGGATCAGGGCAGATCACCTGCCAGACCGGCCAGAGGCTCCGGTGGCCCACCCCGAAGAAGTTGCCGCCGCGCTGCTCCAGAAGATCGGTCATTACCTGAAAATGCAGATGCGGCGCCCAGCCGCCGTTCTCGTGCCAGTCGCCCAGATGCGCGATCACCTGACCCGCCTCCACCTTCTGCCCCGGCCGGCACAGCCCCGCAAGCGAGCCGCCCAGATGGCCGTAAAGCGTCCAGAACGGAAGATCCCCGCCCCTGTGTTCCAGTATGAGCGTATGGCCATAGTCCAGCGGGTCCGGGTTATAGGCCACAAAGGCCACCTCAGCGGCCAGTGGCGCATGAACCGGCGTTCCAGCCGGGGCGAAGACGTCGATGCCAAGATGCACCGTCCTGCGTTCTGGGCTTGCCGCGTCGGCAAACTGTGCAGACCGATAGACGCTGCGGTTCTCGCCATAGGCGCCAAGACCGTATTCCGCCCCGGTCGCGGCAAACCAGCGGTCAAAGGCGCGGTCGGAAAAGGCTGGCATGTCCGGCCGCTCGCCCGCCGTCAGAAGGGCGATATGCGGCCGTGACGCGATCTCGGGCCGGAACAGCGGTGACGGAGATGCCTGCGCCAGCCAATCCCGGATCGCGGTGGCATGGGCCGTGGCAGCCAGGCCTGCGCCATGCCGCAGAACGGCCCGCAAGAGCCCCTGATCCACGGCCAAAAGTCGTGCCGCCTCGGGCGCATCGCCCAATGCGGCCAGCGCTGCGTCCAGCGCACCCCCAACCTCCGCGCCGGTCAGCCCCGCTGCCGCCTGATGAAGCGCGCCGTACAGATCCTCCGCGCCGCGCAGCGCCTCTGCCAATGCAGCACCCGTCATTCGAGGGCCGCCGACAGCGCGAACTCCGGTGCGGCAAGTTCAAACCCCTCGAACCGGAAGCCCGGGCTCACGGTGCAACTGACAAGCGTCCAGTCCCCGGTCGAAACGGCTGCCTGCCACCAGCCCCGTGGAACCACCGCCTGGACCGCGTCGCCGCCGAGCACATCGGGGCCAAGCCGGATATCCCGCGCTGCCGCCTCGCCCAGCGACAGTACCAGCGGCGCCCCCGCATGCCAGAGCCAGATCTCATCGGCGTCCACGCGGTGCCAATGGCTCCGTTCGCCCCGCGCCAGCAGAAACAGGATCGCCGTCCCCGAGGCGCGACCGCCGATCTCCGGCCCGGCCCAGGTCTGCCGGTACCAGCCGCCCTCCGGATGCCGTACCAGACGCAGCCTCTTGATCAATCGCTCCGCTTCGGTCATGTCGCCCTCTTTTCCCTTTTCCGGCACTCGGGTTTCCGCCTAACCTCGCCGCAACCAACCGCAAAGGAAAGCCCCATGCCCGGTGTCCGTTCCCGAACCGCCCTCGTCACCGGCTGCGGCGCGGCCGACAGCATCGGTTTTGCCATCGCGCGCAGGCTTGCCGCAGAGGGCGCGCGTGTCGCCATCACCTCGACCACCGATCGCATCCTTGATCGCGGCCGGGAGCTCGGCAAGGGCGTCTTCGCCACCACCGCCGATCTGACCCGCCCGGAAGACATCTCCCGTTTCGTCACAGAGGTCGAGGCAGCGCTCGGCCCGATCGAGATCCTGATCAACAATGCCGGCATGGTCCAGACCGGCAAGAAGCAGAAACGCACCACTTTCGCCGATGCCTCCGACGCCGCCTGGGACTTCGGGCTCGACATCAACCTGACCCAGGTCTTCCGCCTGACCCGCGCCGTCCTCCCCGGCATGATCGCGCGCCGCTATGGCCGCATCGTGCAGATGTCGTCGGTGACCGGCCCGCTGGTGGCGATCCAGGGCTCGGCAATCTATGGCACCGCCAAAGCCGCGCTGACCGGCATGGCCCGCAGCTGCCCTGGCGGGTTAATCGCATGATCCGCTTTGACATGCTTGATTTCAATGACCTGGATGGCAGCGAAAAACGCCTGCGGGATCGGATCGCCAGGACTGGCAACGACGAAGAAAGATTTGCCTGCAGCCTGCAACTGTCGCGATGCCTTGGACTTCGACAGGACTTCCAGGGCGCGCGTGCGGTTCTGGAGGAGTTGCGCCTCTCACCCTGCATGTCCGGCCCCGAAGCGCGCGCGCGCTTTGCCTTGGAGTGGGGGCGGACACTCTGTTCGACCACGCACCGGCACGCGGATATCCCAGAGGCCGACCTTAACGAGGCGCGCCAGTCCTACATGCTGGCCCACGATACCGCGAAAGCAGCGCAGCTTGATGATCTGGCCATCGACGCCCTTCACATGATGGCAGTGGTCGACACCGCACCCGATTTGCAACTGAAATGGGGACAGGCGGCTCTTGATCTGGCGCGGTCGTCCAGCGATCACAGGGCCAAAGCTTGGGAGGCCGCCCTTCTGAACAATATCGGCTATGCGCTGCATCAGCTTGGCCGTCTGCCAGAAGCTTTGGAGCAGTTCGAAGCTGCGCTGGCGGCAAGGCAGCGGCAGGGAAACCCGCAACAGGTTCGAATTGCCAAATGGATGATCGCCTGGACGCTGCGCTCCCTCGGCCAGCTGGACGAAGCCCTCGCAATGCAGGAACAGCTGGAAGCGGAATGCGCCGCCGCTGGACAGCCCGACCGCCATGTCTTTGAAGAGCTGGCAGTTCTCCACGAACTTCTGGGAGATCCGCGGAAGCAAAGCATCTACCATCAGCTAAGCAAAGCGCCCTAGCCGGTCGCACTCGTTGCGCCTTACCCTACGGGTGCCCGCCCTCGACCCCACCGCAGGCCAACAGAATGGCATCGACGACCGATACCAGCGCGGCTGTGGCATCGATGGTCATTGCGTTCGGTGGAAGGTCCTCTTTCGTTGCGTGCAGTCGCGCAATCAAGGCGCGTTCGGCAGGCACGCCGCCGAATTCATCCGGGGGTCTCTTGGCCAGACGCCGCATCAGGGTGTCGAGATCGACCTCAAGAACAAACACACCATCGAAAAGGTGGACGAACTGATGAAAATTCCTTGAACCCCCGCAGAAGAACGTCATCGGATGCCGCGTGTCGAGGGTCAGCGCCCTGACCTTCTCGACATCCCAAAGATGATGCTTGTGGCTGAAAGCGACGCTCGCGGCACCTTGCACCTCAACAGAATCCCCCAGCGGCTTTCCGGTTACCGGGTCGCCCTTGTAGGCCAAGGCGCGGTCGCCATGCACCACCTGATAGCCGCGCCGCTGAAGTTCCTCGGCGACCGAGGTCTTGCCAGACCCCGAAACGCCTTCGATGAGGTAGTTTCTGACACCCATGTTGCTCGAACCATGGTGATTTGGCATCTACCGCAAAGGGCCACCCGAGGGTGCCCGCAAATCTTTTCGAAAGATTTGCAAGGATTTTCGAAAATCCTTGACGCGCCTCCGTCAGCCTTTCAGGACGCTTGCGCCCGGCATATTCCGCCGTCTCGCCCAGCATTTCCTCGATCCGGATCAGCTGGTTGTACTTCGCCAGCCGGTCAGACCGCGAAAGTGACCCGGTCTTGATCTGCCCGCAGTTGGTGGCCACTGCAAGATCGGCAATCGTCGCGTCCTCCGTCTCGCCCGACCGGTGGCTCATGACGTTCGTATACCGCGCGCGGTGGGCCATATCGACGGCCTGCAGCGTTTCGGTCAGCGTGCCGATCTGGTTCACCTTCACCAGCATCGAATTCGCGCAACCGGCCTTGATCCCCTCGGCCAGCCGCTTCGGGTTGGTGACGAAAAGGTCATCGCCCACCAGCTGGATCTTCGACCCGAGCTTGTCGGTCAGCAGCTTCCAGCCCGCCCAGTCATCCTCGGAACAGCCGTCTTCGATGCTGATGATCGGGTAGTCCGCCGCCAGCCCGGCGAGGAAATCCACATTCTCCTCGATGGACAACGACTTCCCTTCGCCCTTCATCTCGTAGCGGCCGCCCTTGAAGTATTCCGTCGCCGCACAGTCGAGCGCGAGATAGACATCTTCCCCCGGCTTGTAGCCAGCCTTCTCGATGGATTTCAGAATGAAATCAAGTGCATCGCGGGCAGAGTTCAGGTTGGGCGCGAACCCGCCTTCATCGCCGATCCCGGTGTTGTGGCCCGCGTTCTGCAGCTCTTTCTTCAGCGTGTGGAACACTTCCGAGCCCATTCGCACCGCCTCGCGAATGTCGGACGCCCCCACCGGCATGATCATGAATTCCTGGATGTCGATCGGGTTGTCGGCATGTTCGCCGCCGTTGATGATGTTCATCATGGGAACCGGCAACACCCGCGCGCTTGTGCCGCCGACATAGCGAAAAAGCGGCTGCCCGGTGACCTCTGCCGCGGCCTTCGCCACCGCCAGCGAAACGCCGAGGATCGCATTCGCCCCCAGCCGCGACTTGTTCGGGGTTCCGTCCATCTCGATCATCGTGCGGTCGATGCCCACCTGCTCGGTCGCATCGAAACCGACCAGCTCTTCCGCCAGTTCGCCATTCACGGCGGCCACCGCTTCCAGCACGCCCTTGCCCTTGTAGCGCGTCGTGTCGCCATCGCGCCGCTCGTTGGCTTCGTGCGCCCCGGTCGACGCCCCGGAAGGCACTGCCGCCCGGCCCATCGCCCCGCTTTCCAGATGAACATCCACCTCGACAGTGGGATTTCCCCGGCTGTCCAGGATTTCGCGGGCATGAATGTCGATGATCGTGCTCATGGGGCACTCCCTTGCGCTGAAACGGTGCTCTCAGCCGCCCCTTTACCCCGCTGAACCGGGCATGGGAAGCGCGTTTGAGCCGGAACGCCCGCTTGTCCCCATAATCCCGCCCGCAACGCTTTGGCTATTGACCCCAGCCCTGCCGCCCGCGACACCGGTGCGGCAACGGGGGCGCGGCATGCAAAAGGATCATCTCGACGGTACCGGCGCTGCGGTTCTCTTTGCGGTGACCCTGCTTCTTGCGTTCAACCAGATCATCGTGAAGATCGTCAATACCGGCCTTCAGCCCGTGTTCTTCGCGGGGGCCCGGTCGTTTCTTGCGATCTTCTTCGTCTGGGCCTGGCTTGTGTGGCGCGGGCGCCCGCCCCGGCTCAACCGCGCCGCCTGGGTGCCGGGCGCGTTCATGGGCGTGATCTTCGCCGCCGAATTCGTCTGCCTGTTCATGGCGCTTGATCTGACCACCGTGGGGCGGACCTCGGTCATCTTCTATTCGATGCCGGTCTGGTATGCGGTCCTCGCCCATTTCGGTCTGGCAGAGCGGGTGACGCCGGTGAAGGCGGCAGGTCTTGCGCTTGCCTTCGCGGGGCGGCCTGGGCCATCCTTGCGGGCTATTCCGGCCGGGCGGGCGAGGCGGGCAGCTTTACCGGCGACCTCTTTGCACTTGGGGGCGCGCTCGGCTGGGCGGGCACCGCCTTTCTGGCGCGCCGACCGGTGATGCGCGCCGAGGGGCCGGAGCTGCAGCTGTTCTGGATGGTCCTCGTCTCCGCACCAGTTCTCTTGCTGGTATCCCCGCTGTTCGGCCCGCTGATCCGCGATCTGCAGCCCGTGCATCTGGCATGGCTCGTCTTTCAGGCCTCTGTCGTGGTGGCGGGCGGCTTCATCGCCTGGCTCTGGCTGATGTCGGTCTACCCGTCCTCGACAGTGGCCTCGTTCTCCTTTCTCACGCCCATTCTTGCGCTGACCCTTGGGATGCTGGTCTTCGATGAACCGCTCTCCTGGGCGATTCTCGGCGCGGCGGCGCTGGTGGCCATCGGCATCATCCTGATCAACCGCCCCGCACGCGCCTGACCGCCGGAGAATCGACCTGCCGGTTCAGATTGCCGTGCTGGGGATTCAACCGGTCTCTGAGCCCCGCACGCCAACCGGGCCGGTTGATTTGAGAAATGCGCGTTGTTCACAAATTGCTTCAGACTTGTCCCCACCGCCATCCACAGCCAGGGCCCGCCAGGGCGATCACGGCGGCGTGTGATCGGGTGATGTGACATGAAAACGTCAAGAAAAAAATCCCGCATCCGGGGCAAAAAAACTCGTTGATCCCGTCCTGCAAATACGACAGTTTGACAAAGCGGCACGGAAGAACACAAAATCTAGTGTCGTCGTGAGGCAGATGGCGAATCCAGCGAAAATACGCCCGGCAGGGGCGTAAGAATCTTGTCCGCAGTCGTGGGCAGGAGCGGGGAAGCCGTTGCCGATCGGTGCAGAGTGAAACGAGACCCATCGGTAACATTGCGTGAGATCGCGCAACGGCCGCAAAAGAGGACAGGGGCATGAAGATCGAGCGGAAGTTCACCACCGAAGCGACTGGCGCCTATGGGGCCATGGCCTTTGCGATCACCACATCGGAGATTCGCAATCCCGATGGAAAGGTCGTCTTCCGTAACGACGCGGTCGAAGTGCCGGAGGGCTGGAGCCAGGTCGCCTCGGACGTGCTGGCGCAGAAGTATTTCCGCAAAGCGGGGGTTCCGGCGCGCCTGAAGCGCGTGAAGGAAAAGGGGGTTCCGGAGTTTCTCTGGCGCTCGGTTCCCGATGATGCGGCGCTTGACGGGCTGCCCGAAGATGACCGTATGGTTGGCGAAACCTCTGCCAAGCAGGTTTTCGACCGTCTCGCCGGGGCTTGGGCCTATTGGGGCTGGAAGGGCGGCTATTTCACCACCGAAGCCGACGCCCGCGCCTATTATGACGAAATGCGCTTCATGCTGGCCCGCCAGATGGCCGCACCGAATTCTCCGCAATGGTTCAACACCGGCCTTCACTGGGCTTATGGCATCGACGGCCCGAGCCAGGGCCACTTCTACGTCGACCATGCCACCGGCAAGCTTACCAAATCCGCCTCCGCCTACGAACACCCCCAGCCCCACGCCTGCTTCATCCAGTCGGTGAAGGATGACCTCGTCGGCGACGGCGGCATCATGGACCTCTGGGTCCGCGAGGCGCGGCTTTTCAAATACGGCTCCGGCACCGGCACCAACTTCTCCTCGCTCCGGGGCGAGGGCGAGAAACTCTCCGGCGGCGGCAAATCCTCGGGGCTGATGGGCTTTCTGAAAATCGGCGACCGCGCCGCAGGGGCCATCAAGTCCGGCGGCACCACCCGCCGCGCCGCCAAGATGGTGATCTGCGACATGGATCACCCGGATGTAGAGGCCTTCATCAACTGGAAGGTCATCGAAGAGCAGAAAGTCGCCTCGCTCGTCGCGGGTTCCAAGATCCATGAAGTCAAGCTGAACGAGATCTTCTCGGCCATCCGCACCTGGGACGGCGCGCCCGATGATGCCGTCGATCCGGCCGCGAACCCAGCACTTCGCGCGGCGATCAAATCGGCGAAAAAGGCCATGATCCCGGATACCTACACCAACCGTATCCTGCAATACGCGCGGCAAGGCTTCACCTCGATCGAATTCCCGACCTACGACACCGACTGGGACAGCGAGGCCTATATCTCCGTCTCCGGCCAGAACTCCAACAACTCGGTCCGTATCACCGATGCCTTCCTGACCGCCGTCCGCGAAGACAAGTCCTGGGAGCTGATCCGCCGCACCGACGGCAAGGTCGCCAAGACCGTCTCGGCGCGGGAGCTTTGGGACCAGATCGGCCATGCCGCCTGGGCCTGCGCCGACCCCGGCATCCAGTTTCACGACACCGTCAACGCCTGGCACACCTGCCCCGAAGACGGCGCGATCCGGGGCTCGAACCCCTGTTCGGAATACATGTTCCTCGACGATACCGCCTGCAACCTCGCGTCGATGAACCTTCTCACCTTCTTTCATGCCGGAAAATTCGACGCCGACGCTTATGTCCACGCCACCCGGCTCTGGACCGTCACGCTTGAAATCTCGGTGATGATGGCGCAGTTCCCCTCGAAGGAAATCGCCCAGCTTTCCTATGATTTCCGGACCCTTGGCCTTGGCTACGCCAATATCGGCGGGCTCCTCATGAACATGGGGCTTGGCTATGACAGCGACCAAGGCCGCGCCCTCTGCGGCGCCCTGACCGCGATCATGACCGGCATCTCTTACGCGACCTCGGCCGAAATGGCGTCAGAGCTTGGCCCCTTCTCCGGCTACCAGCGCAACCGCGAGCACATGCTCCGCGTCATCCGCAACCACCGCGCGGCCGCTCATGCGACGGCCGTCTACGAAGACCTGAACGTCCCCGCGGTGGCGCTTGACCATGCGAATTGCCCTGATCAAGCCCTTGTCGCCCTTGCGAAATCAGCCTGGGACGAGGCTCTGGCCCTCGGTCAGAAGCACGGCTACCGCAACGCTCAGACCACGGTGATCGCGCCAACGGGCACCATCGGCCTGGTGATGGATTGCGACACGACCGGGATCGAACCCGATTTCGCGCTGGTCAAGTTCAAGAAACTCGCCGGTGGCGGTTACTTCAAGATCATCAACCAGTCGGTTCCGGCGGCGCTGGAAAAGCTTGGCTATTCCACCGCGCAATCGGCCGAGATCGTCGCCCATGCCGTCGGCCATGCCTCGATCGGCCAGGCGCCCGGCATCAACCACACCTCGCTCATCGGCCACGGGTTCGGCGCGCGCGAGATCGAGAAGATCGAGGCCGCGCTTCCCTCGGCCTTCGATATCCGCTTCGTCTTCAACCAGTGGACGATCGGCGAGGATTTCTGCAAGGGCACCCTTGGCATCCCGGCGGAAAAGCTGAACGACCCGACCTTCGACCTTCTGCGCCACCTCGGCTTCACCAAGGCCCAGATCGACGCCGCCAATGACCATGTCTGCGGCACGATGACGCTCGAAGGCGCGCCGCATCTGCAGCCGGAACACTACCCGGTCTTCGACTGCGCCAACCCCTGCGGCAAGACGGGCAAGCGGTTCCTGAGCGTGAACAGCCACATCACCATGATGGCCGCCGCGCAAAGCTTCATCTCGGGCGCGATCTCGAAAACGATCAACATGCCGAACAATGCCACCATCGCCGAAACACTGGCGGCCTATGAGCTTTCCCACTCGCTCGGCATCAAGGCCAACGCGCTTTATCGCGACGGCTCCAAGCTCAGCCAGCCGCTTGCTTCGGCGCTGGTCGAGGATGATGATGAGGCCGAAGAGATCCTCGCCTCCGGTTCGGCACAGGAAAAGGCGGCGATGATCGCCGAAAAGATCGTCGAGAAGGTGATCGTCAAGGAAATCGTCAGCCGCCACCGCGAAAAGCTGCCCGAACGTCGCAAGGGCTATACCCAGAAGGCCATCGTCGGCGGCCACAAGGTCTACCTGCGGACCGGTGAATACGGCGACGGCTCCTTGGGCGAGATCTTCATCGACATGCACAAGGAAGGTGCGGGCTTCCGTGCGATGATGAACAACTTCGCCATCGCGGTCTCGGTCGGCCTGCAATACGGCGTGCCGCTCGATGAATTCGTCGAGGCCTTCACCTTCACCCGGTTCGAGCCCGCGGGCATGGTGCAGGGCAACGACAGCATCAAGAACGCGACCTCGATCCTCGACTACATCTTCCGCGAACTGGCCGTCAGCTACCTCGACCGCACCGATCTTGCACATGTGAAACCGGGCGGGCAAAGCTTCGACGATCTCGGCCGCGGTGAAGAGGAAGGAAAGCGCAACATCGGTGAAGTCACCGATGCCGCCGCGACGCGCGGGCTCGAGGTGCTGAAGCAGATCAGCTCCACCGGCTATCTGCGCAAGCGGCTGCCGCAGGAGCTTGTCGTGCTTCAGGGCGGCTCCGGCGCGACGGCGCTGTCCACCGGCACCGATCCGGTCGCGACGCTGAACATGCTTGTCCCGCAGACCCGCGCGATGGGCTTTGCCGAAACCACAAGCACCTTCGCCATCGGCACCGCCCCCTCCGACGCCCGCTCCAAGGCCAAGCTGCAGGGCTACACCGGGGATTCATGTGGCGAATGCGGCAATTACACGATGGTCAGGAACGGGTCGTGCCTGAAGTGCAACAGCTGCGGCGGAACCACCGGCTGCAGCTGATCTGAGATTGGCAGACCAAGGCGGAACGGCGGGCCAGTGCCCGCCGTTTGTCATGATGTAGCGCACCCTGCGATAGTGGTTCACCCGATTTCCTCAAGGCATCTCGGTCCGCGCCTTCCACCCGGCCTGCCCAATCCCGGCAACTCCCTCCGGATCGGTACGTCGCGCGCGACAGGTGCTGCCTCCGCCACCGTCACACTTTCCCTCCCCAAATATCCCAACGGGACGGTCCGGAGGGTGTGAAACCCTCCGGGGTCAACCCAGGGCTCAGACGCTTGGCACCTTGCGCAGAAGCGGCATCACGTCGGCCATCTCCGGCCCGGCATCGCGGCCCGTCAGCGCCCGGCGCAAGGGGCGGAACAGGTCCTTGCCCTTGCGACCCGTGGCCTCCTTGACCGCCGCCGTCCATTCCCCCCAGGTCGCCGTCGTCCAGGGTTTAGCAGGCAAAAGCGCCAACGCCTGCCGCACGCGCACATCGCCGAACAGGGGGTGATGGCCTTGGTCAATCAGGTTGCCGTCAGCATCCTGCCCTCCAAAGCTGACCGTCTTTCCGCTTGGTTCGGCAAGGCCTTTGCCTGGTTGATTCTGATGATGGTATTCGGCGTCGGCTACGAGGTGTTCGTCCGCTACGTCCTACGCGCGCCGACCAGCTGGGCCTTCGACGTCACCTTTATCATGTACGGCACCTTGTTCATGATGGGCGGCGCCTACACTCTCTCTCGCGCGCCATGTCCG
>JAAURK010000081.1 GCA_012032275.1 Tabrizicola sp. | reverse complement strand
TCCAGCACACGCTGTCGCGGCCATGCCAGGCGCAATGCCATTTCCTCGGCCATCCGATTTATGGTCTCCTGATCGGATGTTTCAACGTCGTAGAGCTCTTCGGTCGAGAGCGTGTGAGTTGGGCGTGTTGGGTTCAAAGCAGACTCGGTGTGCGACGCCATGTTTGCGCTCCTGAGAGAGGCTAGACCGCACGCAGGGAGATGCCGAGAATTGAGAAAGAAGAAAGCGTTACAGCATACTCCTTCTCAGCAGGAGATCACGCGATTGCGCGACGCCACAGTCGGAAAATTCTTGCGCCAATATTGGGAAATGAGCTTAGATTCAGGCCGGTTCCGACCCGCGAGATAGTCCGGCCTTGAATCACAAGCGGCTGTCCAACCCGGCAGGTGGCGTTTCTGACACGTGCCATAAATCTTCGTTCCAGCGTTGACGTCTGCGCCGCGCTCGACAAGCAGTTTGGCTGCAGCTAGATGCTGCCTATTGACCGCATAATAGAGCGGCGTTGCGTACCCATCAAAGTCGTCGACGCTTGCCCCCGCATCCAGCGCCGCCTGCACCACATGGCCCGCAGCATCAGGCCTGAAACGGCCCCGCCGCATCGATGACCGCGAAAGGCGCAAGCCCGGCCAGAATGCCTGCCAGCGCCGGATCCCTGCGGTCCAGCCGGACAGCCCGCCCGCCATGCGCCCGGCAGAAAGCTTCGGTCCGGGCAGGATCGCGGCCTGCCACGATCAGATCGACCCCCGTCACCCCCGCAAGCGCAATCGCGATCCTTGCGCCAAAGACGCCGCTGCCGCCGATGACCAGGATCCGGTCACTCAATCAGGCGCGCTTTCAGCTCGGCCGGCGGGACCGGGCAGGATTTCCGCCCGAGAACATAGCGGTTGCGGGCAATACGGTCATAGATCCAGTCGCCAAGGACGCGGGGCAGAAGCGCGGGAAAGGCCATCACCGGCCAGAGCCCGCCAAGCGCCCTCATCGCCGCCGCGAAAGCCTGCATCTTCACATGCGCCGTGCCGTCCACGATGACGATATTCGTCTCCATCGCTGCGGGATCCAGCCCATGCGCGCGGTAAAGCGCCTGCCCCGTGGCCGATTGCGCGGTGACAAAGCGAAACCGCCCCTTCCTGTCCTGCCGGTGCACGAGCCGGGCAAAAGCCGAGCAGAAAATGCACTGGGCATCAAACACGATCAGATCATCGAACCGGGACATCACACTATCCTCGCCGAGGTCGACGATGCCCGGGCGGCAGTGCCGTGACAATGGTCAGGATTGCCGCAGTTGTGCCCGCCTTCCACCGATGCGAGGTTCCCCCTGCCAGATGAAAGGACACCCGATGCTTCGCCCGCTCGCCCTCGCCGCCACCTTGTTGCTTGCTGCCGTGCCCGCCGCCTTTGCCGAGATCCGGTATCAGGGCGGCGATGGCAGCACTGCCGAAACCGCCATCGTCATCCTTGGCGCCGAAGGTTCGTCCGACGGCATCCAGGCCGAATATGACTGGTTGTCGCGCATGCGGCCGGAGGCCGAGGTCATCAGTCAGGCGCTGATCCAGGACGAAGGCCGCTACTATGATGTGCTGACAGTGCGGTCGGGCGGCAAAGAGGAACAGATCCACTTCGACATCACCGAATTCTTCGGCACGTTCTGAGGCGGCGTTCGCAGCTTGCGCGCACCCCGCCCCTTGAACCCCCCGGCAATATGCTCCAAAGATCGCGGATTGGCGTGAAGGACGCGGGAAAGTGGGCGTGGGTATGCTGGATCAAGCCGTGAAACCGACCGAAGAGATTTCGGTCCGCGATGTTTTTGGCATCGACACCGACATGAAGGTCCGCGCCTTTGCCGAGCGGACGGATCGGGTTCCCGACATCGACCCGACCTACAAGTTCGATCCCGATACCACCCTCGCGATCCTTGCCGGCTTTCACTACAATCGCCGGGTCATGATCCAGGGCTATCACGGCACCGGGAAATCAACCCATATCGAACAGGTTGCCGCGCATCTGAAGTGGCCCTGCGTCCGGGTGAACCTTGACAGCCACATCTCGCGGATCGACCTCATCGGCAAGGATGCGATCAAGCTGCGCGATGGCAAGCAGGTGACGGAGTTCCACGAGGGGATTCTGCCCTGGGCGCTGCGCAACCCCGTGGCGATTGTGTTTGACGAATATGATGCGGGCCGGGCCGATGTGATGTTCGTGATCCAGCGGGTGCTGGAACATGACGGCAAGCTGACGCTTCTCGACCAGAACGAGATCATCACCCCGAACCCCTATTTCCGGCTCTTTGCCACCTCGAACACGGTGGGCCTTGGCGACACGACCGGCCTTTATCACGGCACTCAGCAGATCAACCAGGCGCAGATGGACCGCTGGAGCCTTGTGGCGACGCTGAACTACCTGAGCCATGACGCCGAGGCCGCGATCGTGCTGGCCAAATCGCCGCACTACAACACCGAAAAAGGCCGCAAGACCATCGGCCAGATGGTGACGGTCGCAGACCTGACCCGGACGGCCTTCATGAACGGCGATCTCTCCACCGTGATGAGCCCGCGCACCGTCCTCAACTGGGCGCAGAACGCCGAGATCTTCCGCAACGTGGGCTATGCCTTCCGGCTGACCTTCCTGAACAAATGCGACGAGCTGGAGCGCCAGACGGTGGCGGAGTTCTACCAGCGGTGTTTCGCGGAAGAGCTGCCAGAGAGCGCGGCGTCGATGGCGATGCGGTGAGAGGCACTCAGCGCAGTCTACTGTTGTTGCGGACTGTTTGCTGTTTCGCGTCCATACCCTCTGTCATCGTGGCCAAAGCAAATCTTGGAAACGCATTGCTTCTATCATCTGATGGATGCGGCCAAATTCTAAACTCTTCACTATACTTCCAACTGCGAGCATTGGCACAGATCGAACTAGGCGCTTCGTTTGCGGTGATTGTGTTGGTCTGGCTGCCCCGCTCGCGCAGGCTAGGTACCGCGCTCGTTGTACTTCTGGTGGGCTGGCTTGTGGTGGCCACACTATGGGCCTTCCTTACCTGCAGTAATCTAGAGTTCCTTTACCACTGTGATCTTTTCATACTTGGCAAACGCCTTTTGCTTTGGTCAGTGGCTTTGCACCTTCTGAGCATCATGTTGATTTTCATTCTTAATCTCAAAGTCATGCGCGCAGACCGAACCAGATTGCCGGGCCAAGGCGCCTAATGCCCACCCTTGATCTCGTTCAACGCGGCCATGGTCAGGAAGCCTGACCGGGTCAGACCAAGCTCCTCAGCTGCCGCATCGATGGCCCCCAACGTCCCTGCATCCAGGCTGATATTCACCCGTTTCTGCCGGGAGGACGGTTGGACCAGCGGCACCGCGATCAGGAAGGCACCCTGCGCGAGATCGTCGGCGACTTCCGCTGCGATTGCCTCGGGGCCGCGGGGGGTGACCGGGGTCGCGTCATCGAACGACAGTTCCAGCGCCTCGACGGCGTTGCGCAGGATGTCGCCCTGCGTATCCGCAGCGGCAAAGCAACCCGGCAGGTCGGGGAAGGTCAGGCCGTAGGCGCTGTCCGGGTCCTTCTGGACAAGGGCGAGGTAGGTCTTCATGTCGTATCCTTTAGCCAGCCGGCCACCCGCGCGATGCTTCGGGCCGTGTCAAGCGGCAGGTCTTTCTTCGGGTGCGGGACGATCAGGCTTTGACTGTCCTTGCGAAACTTGTGGTGCGAGCCTTTGGACGAGACAAGGATCCACCCTTCGGCCTGAAGACGGCGGACAATGTCGCGGCCGTTGGTCAGGATCACGTCACCACCCGATTTTGTGTATATAAATGGCGAAAACTGCTTGATGTCAAGGCGCCGCTCGCAGCTGCCCGCACATTCAAATTTCCACTCCGCCTTGAAAAAGTGCGATTTTAGGCGCCTCATGCTCAAATGGCGCGCGGTTTGGGAACTTTTCTGGCCGTCCTTGCCGTGGGGCTTTCGGCAAGTGGCCCCGCGACGGCCGATCTGCTGTTGCGCGAGTTTGCGGTCTGTGCGGGGCGGCTTTCGGCCTTGATGGAAGACCAGTGGATGTTCGACGGGCCGGGGTCGGAGCGGACCGGGGCAGAGCTGGCGGCCATGGTCTCGCTGATCACGGCGTCGATCGCCCCGGGTGAGGGGCGCCGGGTTCTGGCCTGGAGGATCGACGCCAAGGTCGCGCAGCGGTCGCTTTTGAATCAGGCGCGGTTCGGCGAGGATCGCAGGATGGCGAAAGCGGCAGCGGCCAGAGCCGATGCCCTGACCGCCGAATGTCGTGCGATGATCCTGAGTTAGCGCGCGGCCATCGTCGCTTTCGCCCACCAGACCAGATCGTCAAGCGATGCCTTGGTGGCGGGCAGGATGTTCGCCTCGATCTCCTCGATCGGCGCGTTCGATCCCATCGGATGGACCTTGAAGAAATCACCCATGCCGATGTGAACGGCATTCCGGGTTGGCACCATCTGCAATTCCACCGCGATCAGGCGCAGATGCTCCAGCGCGCGCGTGCCCCCGACCGAGCCATAGGCAATCGCCGTCATCGGCTTTCTGACCCATTCCTTGTAGGCCTGATCCAGCGCATTCTTCAGCGCCCCGGTGATGGACCGATTGTATTCGGCGACGACGAAGATATAGCCGTCGAAGCCCGCCAGCTTTTCCTGCCAGGCCACCGCACGCGGATCGGATGACGGCATCCACATGTTCGAGGCGGGCTCGTCGAAGAGCGGCAGGTCGAAATCGCGCAGGTCGACCAGCTCCACCTCCATATCCTCCCGCGCCTGGGCCTGTTTCAGCATCCATTGCGCTGGTTTGTCCGCGAAGCGGGTTTTCCGGGTTGATCCGATGATCAGGGCGATCTTTGGCTTGGCGGTCATGTCCGTGACATCCTCTGCAAGATTGAAAGACAGGTCAGAACCTAGCCTGTCTTCGGCCAATGCCAATCCGGCAAAGTCGCGCCGCCGCTGTGCGGGTGCGCACGGCGATGAAGCCGGCTTCATGGCTGGCGGGAACGAGACCGGCCAAGCGAAGTGCGGGCCCTTTTCCGGGCGTTACTGCCGCAGAGCTACAGAGGGGGACACAGGGTTGCCGGACCTGCAGCGATGATCTTGAGGTTTGTCATCTGCTCCGACTGGCTGAGATCCTGAATGCGGGTTTGCAGTTCTTTAAACCCGTCCATCTCTGCTTGCGACGGCTTCTGACCCTTGAACCGGGCCATGAAAGCGTTCCTTTCGGACGTGGCCACGTGAAGTTTGGCCATATGTTCGCGCCAAGCTTTCAGCCCGTCCGGCCCAAGTGCATCGATGAAAGGTCCATGCCCTTCACTGATCTGATGCGTCAGGCAATCGAAATTGCCCGAGACCGTCAGGCCGATTGCGTCGATCGTCGCAATTGCCAGATCGGGTGCCCCGGGAGACACGCGCGAAAAGGTTGCCGTGCGGCGTTCGGGAGTGCGGAAGGGCTGCGCCAGAAATTCGGTGGACAGAACCAGGGTCTCACCGTCAACGGCAAAGCTAACAACGCCATCGAAATGGTTGATCCGTTCCATGCGCCAAAGGTCCAACGCACGCTCGCCGCTCATCGGAAGCGCTGGATAGTCGATCGGGTTCATGTGGTCGGGCCGGTAGCTGCCGGGATCGTCGGCCGCCAACAGGACGCCTTTCGCGACATAGGGTATCCATCGGCCTTCATCGTCGAAGTTTGCGGCATCGGCAGCTTCATAGCTGAGATGAAACCAGGCTTGCCGGATCATGATCTCGCCCGGTGCGGAGCCTTCGGCAATGGTGATCACCTCTTGCCCGGGCAACGTCAGGCCAAGGCTGTAGTGGTAAACGTCGTCGCCAAGCCAGGTGCCGTAGATCTGGTCGGGCGAGGCCGGGGTCGCACGCGCCAGAGCATTGGAATTCATCGCGAACATGCCCGACTGAGCCTGTGTGCAATCGGCAATTGGCGGAAGCAGTTTAAGGGTTGGCTCTGCCTCTGGCTGCGGTATGCGCATGGCCTGCATGATACTATCGCAAGACGCGCTTTCGGCATGTACCGGCACCAGAAGTACGGGCAGGAACATCAAGCCAAGGGCGACATTCGTCAGAAAGGTGCGGAGGCCCGCTCGGCGCACATTCAACCCCATTCCTGTCGCCCTTTCTTAGTGCCGCTACGGAACCATATCGGCGGCGGGTTTGCCTCTCAACCCTCCTTTCCCGCTTCGCAACCGGTCGCTGCCGGAAGAATTGGCAAGCCTGCCGACATTCCCGCCGATCCGGTCGGCCGTTTCCATATCCCTGTCACACCGCGCTTGCCGCCGGGCGCGAACCAGTTGCGCCCGATCTGTTCAGGGGCGCAGGGGGAGCTTACTGATCAGCATAAGGCCCGCCCTCGGCAGCAAGCGCCTGGAACCAGCACATCTTTGCAGTGCCGGTCAGGATCTCATCCCCTTCTTCGGGAGTGGCTGCAATGCCCTCATCGATCATCGGGTTGCGAAGCGAGTCCAGCGCTTCTGCGAAACGGGCTTCAAAAGCGGCGTGATCTTCGGGACCGGACTTGACCGCGATCAGGCGTGAGAAGAACACCAACCACTCGGCACGGCTGGAGGCATTGTCCGGGTTCCGCTCGATCGAATGCAGGGTGTAGGCCAGACAGGTGATGGAACTGCCAAGATCGAAGGTAGGCACCGGATCGACAGTCTCGGCCCGCAGCGGCAGGGCAGTCACCAGCAGAACGAT
Organism: Tabrizicola sp.; assembly: GCA_012032275.1. Taxonomy (GTDB): domain Bacteria; phylum Pseudomonadota; class Alphaproteobacteria; order Rhodobacterales; family Rhodobacteraceae; genus JAAURK01. The sequence continues at coordinate 7,616 of JAAURK010000081.1, read as the reverse complement.
CAACGCACGCATCGGGGTCTCCATCCTCGAGTGGCCGTGGTTTACCCTGCCCGCGCCTGGGCGCACAGTCGGTTTTTCCTTCCCCCTCCCCCCGGGGCGGGCTTGCCGCGGCCTGGGCGAGGTGCTTTATCTTCGGTATGAACAAGCCCAGCGACAATCCCGCCGACCCGTTCAAGAAAGCGCTCGCCGAGGCGACGCGGACCATGGCCGATGATCCCGAAATGACGGTGACCTATTCGGTCGATCCGTCGGGGATGAACAAGGAAGGCGTGCGTCTGCCGCAGGTGAGCCGCCGGATGACGCGCGATGAGGTGCTTCTGGCGCGCGGCACGGCGGATGCCTTCGCGCTGCGCCGCCGCTTTCATGACGAGGCCGTCTCGAACCGCTATGCGCCTTCCGGTCAGCTTGCCCGGGATATCTACGAGGCGATGGAGATCGCCCGGTGCGAGGCGATGGGCGCGCGTGACATGCCCGGCACCGCGGGCAACATCGACGCCAGGATCGCGCATGAGGCGGACCGCAAGGGCTATGGCCAGATCACCCAGGCCTCGGATGCGCCACTGGCGGTGGCGGCGGGTTATCTTGTGCGCCATCTGGCCACCGGACGCGACCTGCCGAAGCCCGCCGCCAATGTCATGGAGCTGTGGCGTGGCTTCATCGAGGATCAGGCGGGCGGCACGCTGGAGAACCTCGATCTCGCGCTGGCCGATCAATCCGCCTTCGCCCGCCTGGCCCGCAAGGTGATCGCCGATCTCGGCTACGGCGATCAGCTGGGCGACGACCCGGACGCACCGCAAGAGGACGAAGCCGGGGACGAGGCCGAAGAAGACGAGGACGCGCCCGACAGCGCAGGCGAAGACGATCAGGAAAGCGACGAGTCCGACGCCTCCCCCGAACGCAGCCAGGAGGATCAGCAGGATCAATCCCAGGCCGAAGTCACCATGGACGACAGCGCCGACATGGAGCAGGGCGACGAGACCGAATTGCCCGAAGGCGAGGCGCCGCTGGAACCGCCGCCGCCACCGCCACATTCCGACGCCGATCCGAATTATGTGGTCTATACAACCGATTTCGATGAAGAAATCCGCGCCGAAGATCTGGCCGAACCCGCCGAACTGGAACGGTTGCGCGCCTATCTGGACCAGCAGCTTGACCCGTTGAAGGGCGCGGTCAGCCGCCTTGCCAACAAGCTGCAACGGCGGCTGCAGGCCCAGCAGAACCGGTCCTGGCTCTTCGATCTGGAGGAGGGCACGCTTGATGCGGGCCGCCTTGCGCGAGTGGTCGCGAACCCGACGACGCCGCTCAGTTTCAAGCAGGAGAAAGATACAGAATTCCGCGACACCTGCGTGACGCTGCTTCTTGACAACTCCGGTTCCATGCGCGGCCGCCCGATATCGATCGCCGCGATCTGCGCCGATGTGCTGGCGCGCACGCTGGAGCGCTGCTCGGTGAAGGTGGAGATCCTCGGCTTCACCACCCGCGCCTGGAAGGGAGGCCAGGCCCGCGAACGCTGGCTGGCACAGGGGCGGCCGCAGATGCCGGGCCGGCTGAACGACCTGCGCCACATCGTCTACAAGGGTGCCGATGCGCCGTGGCGGCGGGTGAGGCCCAACCTCGGGCTGATGATGAAAGAGGGGCTCCTGAAGGAAAACATCGATGGCGAGGCGCTGGAATGGGCGCATCGGCGGATGCTGTCGCGGCCAGAGGCGCGGCGGATCCTGATGGTGATCTCGGACGGTGCACCGGTCGATGACAGCACATTGTCGGTCAACCCCGCGAATTACCTGGAGAAACATCTGCGCGACGTGATCGCGATGGTGGAACGCCGCCGCGCTGTCGAACTCATCGCCATCGGCATCGGACATGATGTGACGCGCTATTACCAGCGGGCCGTGACGATCACCGATGTGGAGCAACTGGCGGGCGCGATGACCGAGCAACTGGCCGGGCTGTTCGAGATTGACCCGAAGAAGCGGGCCCGCGCCATGGGCCTGCGGCGTGCGGGATAGAGAGGCCGTATGGGGGGCCTTCTGCCCCCCTGACCCCCCGAGGATATTTTCGCCAAGATGAAAGGGCGAGGGATGTTCCAGAATTTTGATGTCGTCGCCTCGCCAGAACAAGGCCCTCCGCGTCTGGCGGCGTTGCGGCAGGTGCTTCATCAGGCCGGGCTTGCCGGGTTCATCGTGCCCCGCGCCGATGCGCATCAGGGCGAATATGTCGCCGCGCGCGACGAACGGCTGCAATGGCTGACCGGTTTCACCGGTTCGGCGGGCTTCTGCATCGTGCTGCCGCAGACGGCCGGGGTCTTTATCGACGGTCGCTACCAGACGCAGGTGAAAGGCCAGATCGACCTCGCGCATTTCACGCCGGTCCCCTGGCCGGACACCAAGCCCGGGGAATGGATCCGCGAGACCCGGACTACAGGAAAGATTGCCTTCGACCCCTGGCTGCACAGCGCGGAAGAGATCGAGACGCTGGCGAAAGCGCTGGAAGGTTCGGGGGCAACCCTCGCTCCCGAAAGGAATTTCGTCGATGCGATCTGGCCAGACCAGCCCGGCCCGCCAATCGGCCGGGCCTTTGTTCAACCTGACCATCTGGCCGGAGTTTCCAGCGGCGAGAAGCGATCGCGGCTTGCGAGAACCCTGCGCGAGGCGGGGCAGACGGCGGCGGTGCTGACCCTGCCCGACAGCATCTGCTGGCTTTTGAACATCCGTGGTGCGGATGTGCCGAAGAACCCCGTCATGCACGGCTTTGCCATCCTTCACGACACCGGCGCGGTCAGCCTTTTCACCGACCCGGCCAAGCTTGACGAAACCGTCCGCGCCCATCTTGGCCCCGATGTCAGCGTCGTTGGGCCCGAGGCGCTGATGCCGCGCTTTGCGCGCTTGCCGGGCCGGTCCGGGTGGACAAGGCGACCGCCCCGCTTGCCATCTCGCAGGGGATGTCGGCGGCGGGCGTTGCCATCGTCTGGGGCGAGGATCCCTGCCGTTTGCCGAAGGCGCTGAAGAACCCGGTCGAGCTTGCCGCCACGCGCGAGGCGCATCTGCGCGACGGTGCGGCGATGGCGGAGTTTCTCTGCTGGCTGGACCGGGAGGCGCCGAAAGGAGAGCTGACCGAGATTGCCGTCGTGCAGGCGCTGGAGGGCTTCCGGCGAGCGACGAATGCGCTTCACGACATCAGTTTCGATACGATCGCGGGCGCCGGGCCGAACGGTGCCATCATGCATTACCGCGTCACGTCAGAGAGCAACCGCCCCGTTCGCCAGAACGAGCTGCTGCTTGTCGACAGCGGCGGGCAATATGCTGATGGCACGACCGACATCACCCGCACGATCGCGATCGGCGATCCGGGAGAGGAGGCGCGGGAATGCTATACCCGCGTGCTGCAGGGCATGATCGCGATCAGCCGGTTGCGCTGGCGCAAGGGCCTCGCCGGGCGCGATCTGGATGCCATCGCGCGCTATCCGCTCTGGCTTGCGGGGCAGGATTACGATCACGGCACCGGCCATGGCGTGGGCGTCTTCCTTTCGGTCCATGAAGGCCCGCAGCGCCTGTCGCGGCTTTCCGAAGTGCCGCTGGAACCCGGCATGATCCTGTCGAACGAACCCGGCTACTACCGCGAGGGCGCCTTTGGCATCCGGCTTGAGAACCTGATCGTGGTGCAGACCGCGCCCGCCCTTGGCGACAACCGCGCCCAGCTGTCGGTCGAGACGATCACCTTCGCCCCGCTTGACCGCCGCCTGATCCTGCCGCACCGTCTGTCAGCGGGTGAGAAGGAGTGGCTTGACGCCTATCACGCCACCGTGCTGGAGCGGATCGGGCCTCGTCTCACCCCGCCGACCCTGGCCTGGCTGACCGCCGCCTGCGCAAGGATCTGAGGATATCATGGTCACCCACATCACCATCACCGCCGCCCCTTCCCCCGTGACCATCCGCGCCGGTGGCACCCTGCTTGGCACCTCGGCCGCGGCGCTGGAGCTGAAGGAGGGGAGCTATCCGCCCGTCCTCTACATCCCCCGCGCCGACATCGACATGAGCCGCCTCGAACGGAGCGAGCGGAGCAGCACCTGCCCCTGGAAGGGCAAGGCCAGCTACTATGCGATTGTCACCCCCGAAGGCCGCCTCGACAATGCCGTCTGGTCTTATGAAGCCCCGACGCCCGACATGCAGGCCATCGCGGGCCATCTTGCCTTCTATCCGGACAAAGTCACGATCACGAAGGGCTAGCGGAAACCTCCCGGATCCGCTCCACCATCGCGCGAAGCCCGTTGGACCGCTGGGCCGAAAGATGGTCGGTCAGGCCAAGCCGCTGAAGCTCTGCCGCCGCATCCACCTGGCCCACCTCCGTCAGGTCAAGCCCCGCATAAAGCGCGTGCAGAATAGCGATCAGCCCGCGCACGATCATCGCATCGCTGTCACCCTGAAAATCGAACCGCCCGGCATCGACCATCGGGCGAAGCCAGACCTGGCTTGCACAGCCCTCCACTTTCAGCGCCGGCACCTTGAAGCTGTCGTCAAGCGGCGGCATCGCCCGGCCAAGTTCGATCACATGGCGGTAGCGATCCTCCCAATCGTCAAGGAATTCGAAGGTCTCGGCAATGTCTTCAAAGGCTGGCGTGGCCATTGCACCTCTCCGGTTGGCCCCCCTGACGTAGCGGCGCCACCGCCGAAGGTCCAGCCCGCAGCGCAGAAATGGCTCGGGGCGATGGCACCTTCGCAGCACTTGCGGCAGGCCGCCGATCGGGGCATTGACCGGGCGGCGCAGGGCCGGGCATGCTGCACCCTCGGGCGGGGCAAAGGGGGCAAACATGGCGCGGCGGGCACTCTTTCCGGCGGGATCGGCGGCTGCGATGGCCGAGATCAAGGCATCGCCGGGCATGATCTCGGGCGACCATGTGTTTCTGACCGGCATGACGGGAAGCGCTCCCGACGGTTCGATGCCAGAAGACCCGGAAGATCAGTTCCGGCGTGCCTTCGAGAAGATCGGCGCGGTTCTGAAGGAGGCAGGTCTTGGTTTCGGCGCGATTGTCGAGATGACGAGCTTTCACATCGGCCTGCGCGACCACTTCGACCTCTTCGCCGCCGTCAGGGCCCGCTATGTGACCGCGCCCTACCCCGCCTGGACGGCAGTCGAGGTCGCGGCACTGCGCAGGCCGGGCGCGGTCGTCGAAATCCGCGTGGTTGCGGCGATGGAGACGCCATTGCCCCGGCCCCCCCGCTGATCGCCCTCCGCCGCGCAACAGCGCCTTTTCAAAGCCCGCGCCTTAGGCTACCCAAGGGGGCAGTTCGAGGACAGATAGAATGACCACCCGCCTGATCGCCGCCCTGACCCTTTCGCTTGTCCTTGCCGGCTGCGGCGGGCTTCGCGACAGCCGCCTGAACCCGTTCAACTGGTTCGGCCGGTCCGAGCCGCGGGAGACGATTGCCGTGCCGCAGAAAGCCGGGGATCCCCGCGCGCTCATCGACAATGTGCTTGCCATGGCGGTCGAACCGATGCCCGGCGGGGCGATCATCCGGGCTACGGGCCAGACGCCCACGCAAGGCTGGTGGGAGGCAGAGCTGGTGCCCCTGCCCGTCACCGAGACCGGAGTGCTCGTGCTCGAGTTCCGGCTTCTGCCGCCGATCGAGCGGACGGATGTGAACACGCCGCGTTCGCGCGAAATCACGGCGGCGATCTTTCTCTCCGACATCAAGCTGGAACAGGTGCGCGAGATCGTGGTTCAGGGCGCGAACAACGCCCGCGCCTCGCGCCGCTGATCGCAGGCCCAGCTCCGTCACATGCCTCGTTGACAGGGCGATCCGGCAGTCCGGATGGTCAGCCTCTCACGCTTGCAGCCGGGATCAAAGGCGCACGACCCGAACCTCGTTCCCCTTCGCCGACAGGGCGATCTCTCCCTTGCAAAGCCGCAGCGCATCTTCGCCAAAGACCTCGGCCCGCCAGCCGGTCAGGGCCTCTCCACCGCGCTCACCCGCCGCAATCGCATCCAGATCGCTGCTCGAGGCGATCAGCCGCGGGGCCACGCCAAGGCTCTCCGACTTCGCCTTCAAAAGCACCCGCAGCAGGTCGGCCAAGGCCGGGTTCACCTGCAGCTGCTCACGGCTCTGGTCGACCTTCGGCATATCCTCCGGCCGCATCTCCAGCCCCGCCTTCACCGCAGCAAGAATACCCTCCGCGATCTCGGGCCTGCGCCCCTCCCGCAGCAACAGGCGCGACCGGCCAAGCTCCTCCATGCTCGTCGGCCGGGTCGAGGCCAGCTCCAGCAGCGCGTCATCCTTCATCACCCGCGCCCGCGGCACATTCTGCGCCTGCGCATAGGTCTCGCGGAAGGCGGCCAGCGCTTTCACCACTGCAAGGAACCGCCCCGAACTCGTCCGCGTCTTGATCCGCAGCCAGGCCTCGTCGGGATGCGTGGTATAGGTCGACGGCTGCGTCAGAACGGCCAGCTCCTCCGCGACCCAGGGCCCGCGCCCGTTCTTCGCCAGTTGCGCCGCCAGCCACTCATAGATCACCCGCAGATGGGTGACATCGGCCAGCGCATAATCCTTCTGCGCCTCCGACAGCGGGCGCCGCGACCAATCGGTGAACCGCGAGGTCTTGTCGAGGTTTTCCTTGGCAATCTTCTTGACCAGCGTCTCATAGCCGACCTGCTCGCCAAAGCCGCAGACCATGGCGGCGATCTGGGTGTCGAAAAGCGGCTTGGGAAACACCCCGCCCTCCACGAAGAAGATCTCCAGATCCTGCCGCGCGGCATGGAACACCTTCACCGTCGCCTCATGCCGGAACAGCGCATAAAGCGGCTCCAGCGACATCGCCGATCCCTCGATCGGGTCCACCAGAACCGCCTCGCCGTCCACCCCCGGCAGCGCCATCTGGATCAGGCAAAGCTTCGACCAATAGGTCCGCTCGCGCAGAAACTCCGTGTCGATCGTGACATAGGGGGCGGATCTTGCGGCCTCGCAGAAAGCGGCGAGGTCGTCAGTCGTGGTTATCGTTCGCATCAGGCGTCTTTCGCGGTCCGGGGCGCGGGCTCATCCCGCAGGAACCGCAGCCTTATCCCCGAATGACCGGATTGGAAAGCCCGCAGTCCGGCACCTTCCCCATTCACATTGGCAAAAATATCCCCGCCGGAGGCTCCGTCGCCTGCCCGAAGGCGATCCGCCGCCCGGCCTTGCCGTGGCAACGCCGCACGGGCGGGCTCGATGCCCGGCCGGGCGGCACCCCGCTAAAGGAAAACCGGCCGGTGGTCATCCACCGCGAAACGGCGCAGAACCGCCGGGTAAAGCCGATGCTCCTGAACCAGCACCCGCTCGGCCAGAGTTTCGGCCGTCTCGCCCGGCCGCACCGGAATCCGCGCCTGGCCGAGGATCGGCCCCGCGTCTAGTTCTGCCGTCACCTCATGCACCGTACAACCCGCCTCCCGGTCCCCGGCCTCCAATGCCCGCGCATGGGTCCGCAGCCCCGGATACTTCGGCAAGAGCGACGGGTGGATGTTCAGCATCCGCCCTTCGAACCGGCGCACGAAGCCCGCGGTCAGCACCCGCATGAATCCTGCAAGACAAAGGATATCCGGCCGCACCGCCAGGATCGGCTCCAGAAGGGCCGCCTCGAAGGCCTCC
>JAAURK010000080.1 GCA_012032275.1 Tabrizicola sp. | reverse complement strand
CTCCATCGAGTTGCGCGAGTCGACGTTGATAAACGCCCCGATCGGCCCCGTCACGCCTCCCCGCTCCAGGTCGGCGAACGCGCGCACCAGTTCCGGCACATCCGCGATCCGGTCGATCCGTTCCGCCTGCGAGCCGAGCTTTGCCTGGAAGGTCACGGCCTTCAGCCCCTCGGCCCATTCGCCCATGCCGCCCTTGGCCACCCGCAGGTCATTCTCCCAGAAGAATTTCGCATCCGAGAGCCGCGCCGCCAGCACCTTCTGGTTTCCCTTCAGGATCGTCGCGCCATGATCGGGGGCCTCGATATTCGCCACGGTCACGAAGCCCTCGATCCTGCCGGTCTTCGGATTTCTGACCGAGAAGAACTTCTGATGTTCGCGCATGCTGGTCTGCAAGACCTCGGGCGGCAGGTCGAGGAACTCTGCCCCGATCCTTCCCATCAACGGCACGGGCCATTCGACAAGCCCCGCCACCTCGGTCAGAAGACCCCGGTCCTCGACCATCTCCAGTCCGGCGGCAAAGGCCAGGTTCTGCGCCCCCTGCCAGATCGCGGCCTCACGCTCGGCCGTGTCGAGGACGACATGGGAGCGCTTGAGCTTGACCACGTAGTCGTCAAAGCCCGAGACCGTGAACCGCCCGATACCCATGAAACGGTGGCCCTCGGTGCTGTTCCCCGCGGCAATCCCGTCGACCGTCAGCGGCACGACATGGGCACCCGTCTCATCGCCAAGCAGGCAGAGGATCGATTGCAGCGGCCGCACCCAGCGCAGGTTGCCCTTGCCCCAGCGCATGGATTTCGGCCAGGGGAAATTGCGGATCGTCGTTTCCAGCACGTCGGCCACGATGGCCGCAGCCGCGCGGCCAGGCCGTTCGATCACCGCGAACCAGACCTGAGCCTTCTTGTCGTCGCGCAGCTCAAGCTGATCGCGGGTCAGGCCGGTAGAGCGCAGAAACCCTTCCAGCGCGGCGGCGGGCGCGTCCGTTCGCGGGCCTTTGCGCTCCTCCCGCACCGCCCGGCTTTCCGCCGTCAGCCCCTCCACCGCAAGGACAAGCCGGCGCGGCGTGGAGAAAGCCCCGGCAGAGGCATAGGTCAGCCCCGCCTCGACCAGCCCGTCCGTGACCAGCCTTTGCAGATCCTCGCGCGCACGGGCCTGCATCCGGGCGGGTATCTCTTCCGAGAAGAGTTCGATGAGAAGATCGGGCATCGTGGCGGTTCCGTTCGATTGGCGGGATCAGGCGTTCTTTTGCAGAATGACCGTCCGCACCTTGTAGTCGGGATTGGTCTTGCGGGTGTCGATCACCGGCAAGAGGCGGGCGGTATCGCGGAACTGGTCCTCCAGCATGGCCACCAGCCGCTCGTAGGTCACGCCGAACGGATCAAGCGCATTGGCGCTTTCAGGCGCCTGGTTGCGATTGTGGTCCAGCAAAAGCCAGCCACCGGGGCGCAGGCTTTCGACCCAGGCGGCAAAAGCGCGCCCCGGATCGAAGGCGTGGTCCCATGAATTGGAATAGACGAAATCCGCCCGGCCCAGCCAATCGGGATTGCTGTCGTGAAAATCCCACTGGACGGTGTTCGGAAAATCGGTGGCGGTATCGGAAATCTCGGTTCCAAGGACATGCGGCGCGCCGGTCAGATGTGCCGTGAACCAGGCCTGCTCCAGCCCCCGCCGGGTGCCGTGGCAAAGGCCGAAGCTGACGGGCCCGATGGCGGCGTCGATGGCCTGCGACAGCGTGACGACATGGCTTTCCTTGACGAACTGGCGCTTCAGCTTGGCCTTGTTTCCCGCAGTCTGGACCGCCCGATAGGTGTCATAATCGGGGTAAGCATACAGCGTCAGCCCGTCCTCGACATGCGCGGTCCCGCCTGCCAGCTGCTGTGCCTCGCGCGCGGCCCGCTTGAAGACGCTTTCCTCGGCGTTCTTCGCGGACGGCTCGCCCTTCGTCTTGCCATCCTTGCTCATTCCTGCGGTCCCTCCCGGCCCCTGGAATTCGACGCCGCGGAATCCTCGCTGCCGTTCAACTGATGCCACGCATAGGCCCGCCCGTCGGCGAAGACGGCGACGACGCGGTCCACACCCGGCCTGATTTCGGCCTGCGACAGAAAGGCAATCGCCTCGCCCGATTCAAGCGCCGCACCGATGGCGGCGGCGTCGAAGCACTCGAACCAGCCGGGCGCGTTCAGGGGCACCGCGTTTTCCTGGATGCGGTAGGTCTCGGTCAGCATCGCCAGGCTTTGCGGTGTGGTGAAACAGGCGCGGAAGCGGAGGGGAGAGCTTTCCGCGTCTATCCCGGTGATGTTCTCGGCCAGGATCGGTTCCGGCACGCCACCGACGATCGGGGTCAGCATGATCTCCTGCCCGGGGTGGAACGATACCTCTTCATAGAAGGCATAGACCTGAAGCCAGTACATCGCGAGCCCCGCGACCGCCCCGATCAGCACGATGCCCCCTCCCACGATCTTGCCATTCACGCGTCCGCCCCCGCTGCCGTCTGCCGGAAGGCATCGGCGCAGGACTTGGCCAGCGCCCGGACCCGGCCGATATAGGCCTGCCGTTCGGTCACCGAGATCACGCCGCGCGCGTCCAGCAGGTTGAAGATGTGGCTGGCCTTGATGCACTGGTCATAGGCCGGATGTGCCATCACGATGGTCCGCCCGGCCTTGTCGGGCTGCGCCGCCGCGAGGATGCGGCCGCATTCGGCCTCGGCATCCTTGAAATGCTGAAAAAGCATCCCGGTATCGGCCTGATCGAAGTTGTGGCGGCTGTATTCCTCTTCGGTCTGGCGGAAGATGTCGCCGTAGAGCAGCGGGATCGGGCTTTGCGGGTCGTTGAACGGCATCTGCATCACGTGATCCACGCCCATCACATACATCGCCAACCGCTCCAGCCCGTAGGTCAGCTCTCCCGAGACCGGGTGGCAGTCATGCCCGCCGACCTGCTGGAAATAGGTGAACTGGCTCACTTCCATCCCGTCGCACCACACCTCCCATCCCAGACCCCAGGCGCCCAGCGTCGGGCTTTCCCAGTCATCCTCGACAAAACGGATGTCATGAAGGTGAAGGTCGATGCCGATCGCCTCCAGCGAGCCGAGATAAAGCGCCTGCAGGTCGGGCGGCGAGGGTTTGATGATGACCTGATACTGGTAGTAATGCTGGAGCCGGTTCGGGTTTTCGCCATAGCGGCCATCCGTGGGACGGCGCGAGGGTTGCACATAAGCCGCGGCCCAGGGCCTGGTGCCCAGCGACCGCAGCGTGGTGGCCGGATGGAAGGTGCCCGCACCGACCTCCATGTCATAGGGTTGCAGCACCGCACATCCCCGCTCGGCCCAATAGGCCTGAAGCCGGAGGATCACCTCCTGGAAACTGCGCGGCTTGGCGCTTGCATCGGCCATGGGCTTGCCCTTCGGTTGAAGTGCGCCCTCCCTATCCAGAACGCCACAGAGGGTCAATTCCCCGCAAGTATTGTGGATAAGACCTTGCCCTCGCAGGCCCCGTGTCTAATGTGGCGCGGAATTTCGGCAGCCAAGGATCCGCCCGCCATGCTTCGTGTCATCTTGATCGCCCTGACAGCCGCGTTCTGGGGGACGGTCAGCCTTGCCCAGGATCGCATCTGGGTGCAGATCGAGGCGCAACCGACGCTTGTCGAGGCAGAGGCGCGGGCGCGGGCCTATTCGCGGGTGTTTCCCGAAACCTCGGGCTACCGGCTGCGCTCGGGGTGGTATGCGATCGTGCTTGGCCCCTATTCCGTCGGCGAAGGTGCGGCGCAACTGACCGGGCTGCGGCGCGAGAACCTGATCCCCGCCGACAGTTTCATCGCCGATGGCGCGGGTTTTGTCGATCAGTTCTGGCCGGTGTCCGGCGCTGCGCCGCTGCCCGAAACACTGACGGAGCCGGTAGCACCCGAGATTGTCGCCACCCCGGAGCCGGTTGCCGAACCGGTTGCCGAACCTGATGAAAGCCGCGCCGAAGCGCGACGGTCAGAGGCGCTTCTGACCGAGGAGGATCGCAAGCTCTTGCAGACCGCGCTGCAATGGTTCGGCTTTTATGCGGGCGGCATTGATGGCGCCTATGGTCCGGGCACGCGCAATTCCATGGCCGCCTGGCAGGAGGCCAATGCGATCGAGCCGACGGGCGTGCTCACCACCCGCCAGCGCGCCCGGCTGATCGCCGATTACAACGCCGAAGTGGCCAGCTTCGGCTTTTCCACCATCACCGAGGCCGAAGCGGGCATCGAGGTGACGCTGCCGCTTGGCCTGGTGGAATTCGATCATTACGAACCGCCTTTCGTGCATTTCCGGGAAAGGAACGGCTCCGGTCTCGGGATCGTGCTGATCTCTCAACCTGGCGATCAGTCGAACCTCTTCGGGCTTTACGACGTGCTGCAGACGCTCGAGGCGGTTCCCCTGACGGGCGAGCGGTCGCGCGGCGAACGCGCGTTCCGCATCCGTGGCACTTCGGCCACCACCGATACGACGGCGGCGGCCGAACTCAACGCGGGCCTGATCAAGGGGTGGATGGTCGTCTCCAGACCCGGCAACGAATTGCGTGACGGCCGCGTGATCCGCGCCATTGAAACCAGCTTCCGGTCCTCCAGCGACCGCGCGCTTGATCCCGGACTTGTCGCCATGTCGGCCGAAACCAAGCGCGGGCTTCTCGCGGGGCTGGAGGTCCGCAAACCGAAGTTCAGCCGTTCGGGCATTTTCGTCGATGCCAGCGGTGCCGTGCTGACCACGGTCGAGGCGGTCACGGGCTGCGGGCGGATCACCATCGACCGCGCCGAAGAGGCGGATGTGAAGGTCACCGATGCGCGCAACGGGCTTGCCGTCCTGATCCCCCGGCAGCCGCTGTCGCCGCGAAAGATCGCAGCCTTCCAGATCACGCCTGACCGGATCGGGACGGAAGTCGCCGTTGCGGGCTATTCCTACGAGGATGCGCTGCCAAGCCCCGCCCTCACCTTCGGCAAGCTGGAGGATACCCAGGGCCTGAACGGCGAGCCGGGGCTGAAGCGCCTCGCCATCTCTACGCTTCCCGGCGATACGGGCGGGCCGGTCGTCGATGGCACGGGCGCGGTGCTTGGCCTTCTGCTGCCCGAGGCGGCCGGGAATGGGCGGCAACTGCCGCCGGACGTACATTTCGCCGCCTCTGCCGCGCTCATCGCCGAAACGCTCGTCAGTGCCGGGATCACGCCGGTCGAGGCCCGCCCGCAAGGCGCGCTCGCACCAGAGGATCTGTCGACTGCCGCCACCGGAATGACCGCGCTCGTCTCCTGCTGGGAATGATCAGCTGCGCCAGAAACGCGGCAGCACCAGGACCAGGATCGTCAGAAGTCCAAGGCGGCCAAGGATCATGCACAAGGTCATGATCACGATCGCCCCCTGCGGATAATCGATGAAGGTGCCCGTCTCGGCCACCAGCGGGCCGAAGCCGTAACCGATGTTGCCGATGCTCGTCCAGACGGCGAACAGCGACGACAGCGCATCGACCCCCATCAACGACATCGCGACGCTCATCACCCCAAGGATCAGGATGAAGCCCGAGATGAACATGATCAGGGCGTTCAGCACATCCTCCCCCACGGTCCGCCCTTCATACTTGATCGGATCGATGCTGGAGGGGTTGGTGATCCGGCGGATTTCCCGGCGCAGTGCCGCCATGGCCACCTGCACCCGGAACACCGACAGCCCGGCTGCCGACGACCCGGAGCAGGCCCCGACGATCCCGATGACGAAGGCCACCACCAGCATGAACCCGCCCCAGCCGCCAAAACTGCCGGTGCCGTATCCCGTGGATGACATGATCGAGGTCAGGTTGAACAGCGCCTCGCGGAAGGCCGGTTCCCAGGCCATGCCGGAGGTATTGATCCGCCAGATCCACACGATCAGCACCGCCCCCATCAGCCAGCGGAAATAGGCCCGGGTCTGGCTGTCGCGCCAGAGCGGCGTGGCGGATCCGTTCACCAGCTGCACATAGCGGATATAGGGCAGACTGCCGAGGAACATGAACAGCGCGCCCGCATATTCCGCTGCCCCGCGATACCTGCCAAAGGACTGATCCGATGTGGAAAACCCGCCGGTCGAGATTGTGGTCAGGCCATGCACGACGGCGTCCAGCGTCGTCATCCCCACCGCCGCATAGACGATGACGCAGATCACCGTCAGCCCGGCATAGACCCAAAGCAGTTGCCGCGCGATATCGGTCGCGCGTGGCAGGGCCTTGCCGAAGGTGTCGAACCCCTCGGTGCGGAAGAACTGCATCCCGCCGACGCGCATCAGCGGCAGGAAGATCATCGCGATGAAGGCGATGCCAAGGCCACCCAGCCAGTTCAGCATCCCGCGCCACAGGATCGTGCCGGTGGGCAGCTCTTCCACCTTCGCGATGACCGAAGCGCCGGTCGTCGTCAGCCCGGAGACCGCCTCGAAATAGGCGTCGGTGAACACAAGGCCCGGCGCGCCCATCATGAAGGGCAGTGCGGCAAAGACGGGAACGCCGATCCAGATGCCCGCGGTCAGCACATAGGCCTGCCGGGTATCCAGCGACCCGCCCAGCGCGTTGCCCGTGGCAAGCGCCATCGCACCGCCGACCACGCCCGTCAGCACCGCCGTCTGCATGAAGATGGTGCCGTTCTCCAGACCCGCCCGCCAGTCAATGACGGCAGGCGCCATCATCAGGATGGCGAGGACGATCAGGATACGTCCGATGACATAGGCGACGGGCCGGAAATCCACCATGATCCCGAATGGCTACGCGCTGGCATCCCGGCAGTCAATCAGCCGGGCAACCGCGACGCAGGATTGGCGGGCCGGAAAATCATCGGGACGTCGGGCAAAGGCGCTGGACGGCGATGTCAGCCCGCGTGGATCAGCGACTGGAAGAGCCGCGGGTCAAGGCTTTCCTGCGCAAAGGTCGGGCCTTCGGTCAGAAGGCTGACCGCATCATGGCTGTGCAGGCTTTCCTGATGGCTCGCGATCACCCGGAAATCGCCGATGCGCGGATCGCCTTTCAGCGCCTTGCAAAAGCTGCGCGCCGCATCCTCGACGAAGATCGGATTGGCCGCATTCAGCTCGGCGAAGGCCTGTTCATCCTCGCGCTTGACCATGACCTGGGTTTCGGTGGGCACGCCATCGCGGGCAAGCCCGATCAGATCCTCGAACCACAGGCAATCGTCGCCCTTCACCTCGACCGACAGCCGCGCGACCGATCGCTGCGAATGCGGTGTGGCAAGCTGGCCGCGTGTCTGACGCGCATGTTCCGACAGTTCCAGCGAACAGGGGCAGGTCGAGGAATACACATAGTCGAGATGCATGATCTTCTTGCGCAGCCCAGCCTGTTCCACCAGTTCGAGCGCGATGCCGTAATACTGCCAGCCAGAAAGCCCCGACCGCAGCGATGCCACCTGCATCGGAAACGAAAGCCGCATCTGAATCCGGGCATCGAAAGACCCGAGGTCGCGCTTGTAATCGTCCAGCGCCGCTTCGATGACGCCGAACGAAAACTCGCGCCCGGCATGGGCATAGAAGGACCGCATGATGCGGCTCATGTTGATGCCCTTCTTCTCGGCCTCAAGGCTGACGGTGCCGGTCACGCTGGTTTCCAGCACGATCGTCCCGTTGTCGCGGGTCCGGTACTGGATCGGCAGCCGGAAGTTCGAGATCCCGACATGCTGGATCACCGCCCTTTCGCCCACGATCAGGCTGGACGGCCCATTCTGCAGATCAGGCAGGCCAGCCTTGTAGGCGTCGCTCACGCGGAAATCGGCAGGATAACGCCGGGAGAGCGCGGGGTAGCCCGCCCCCGGAACCAGATGGCCCACTGCGGTGTCAAGGAGCGCAATCTCGTCATCTGACGACTTCCCCGCCCATTGGCGCAGCACAGAAAGGGCCGCCTCTGCCTCGGCACGCGAAGGTTTGCGGTCGATTTCGGGAGTGTGGATGTTCATGGGAAGTCCTTTCGGTTCGGGCGGGGCTGTGGGGCCCGGCCGTCAATGTCATCAGGTATACGCAGCACCGGGGCAATCGGATCAGAACCGGTCACCCCGTCAAGAAGAGAGGGAGGCCGCGCCGCCTGCCCCCGTCTCCGGGTCCGGTGCGCCTAGATCGCCGCCAACGCCCGCATGAGGTCGCGGGTCAGATCGCCGGGATCCTCCAGCCCGACCGACAGCCGGATCAGCCCCGGCGTGATGCCAAGCGCGTCCTTCTGGTCTTGCGGCAGGCGCTGGTGGGTGGTGGTCGCGGGATGGGTGGCGATCGACTTCGCATCGCCCAGATTGTTGGAAATCTTGATGATCTCCAACGCGTTCATGAAGCGGAACGCCGCCTCCTTGCCTGCCTTGATGTCGAAGGCCACCAGCGTGCCGCCGGTTCCCATCTGCGCCATGGCCAGCCCGTGCTGGGGATGGCTTGCAAGGCCCGGATAGATCACCCGGCCAAGTGCCGCATGCCCCTCCAGCGCCGCCGCGATCCCTGCCGCGGCTTCTGCCATCGCCCGGCAGCGCAGGTCGAGCGTGGCCATGCCATTCAGCATGATCCAGGCGGTGAAGGGGCTCATCGACCCGCCGGTATGCTTCATGTAGGGCTCAAGCGTCTTGCGGATGTACTCCCTGCTCGCGCAGACCACGCCGCCAAGCGCCCTGCCCTGCCCGTCGATATGCTTTGTCGTGGAATAGACCACCACATCCGCGCCCTGCTCCACCGCGCGGGAATAGATCGGCGTCGCGAAGACGTTGTCGCAGACCACGATGGCCCCCGCCGCATGGGCGATCCTCGACACTTCGCGGATCTCCACCAGTTCCAGCGTCGGGTTCGACATCGATTCGAAAACACCGCCTTGGTGCCCGGCACCACAGCCTTGCGCCACTGATCAAGGTCGGCCCCGTCCACAAAGGTCACGCGGACCCCGAACTTCTGCAGCACCTCTTCCAGCACGTAAAGGCAGCTGCCGAAAAGCGCCCGCGAGGACACCACATGATCCCCGGCCCGGACCATCGACATCAGCGCACCCGAGACCGCCGCCATCCCGCTCGCGGTGGCAAAGGCATCCTCCGTCCCTTCCAGCGCGGCGATCCGCTCTTCGAACGTCCGGGTCGTGGGATTGCCGTAGCGGGCATAGATGAACTCGTCTTCCCCCGCCTTGAGAAACCGCGCCTCTGCGGCCTCGGCCGACGGATAGGCAAACCCCTGGGTCAGGAAGATGGCCTCGGCCATCTCGCCATACTGGCTGCGGCGGCTTCCCTCATGCACGAGCGTTGTGCGTGTCTTCCAGTCCTTCGTCATCGCAAGGCCTCCGGCCAAGAAAAAACCCCGGACGCAATGAGGCGCCGGGGCTGAACCCTGAACCTCTTTAGCGGCTTGTTTAACGTGGCCCGCAATCCGGTAACAAATCGCCACACCGCATGGGATAGGCGCGTTTGCAGCCGTCGTCAATCCGCCAACAGCCCGTCCATGATCCGCGCGACCGGATCGCGCAGGGCATCGGAATCGCCGTCATTGGTGAAGATCAGGGCCGCCGTTCCGCTCCCCGGGCAGATCGCCATGCGCGCGAACCACAAGGTGTTCGATCCGTTGTGCACAAGGCACTCCCCGTCGATCCCCCAGCCAAGCGCATAGTCGCCCCCTGCCACCGGACGGTGGAGGAGCGCCCAGCTGTCCGCCGACAGGAACGCCGGATCCTCGTCGACATGCGCCCGCAGAAAGCGCATCATGTCAGCCACCGACAGATGGGCTGTCCCCGCCGGGCCAAGCGCGGGAACATTGTCGCTGCCCGGCCCCGGTTCCACAGGCTTCAACCCGCCGAAAAGCGCTGGCGCGTGACCCCTTGGCTGATCGGCCGCTCCGGGCGTGCCCGGTGCGCCGAAGCCAAGCGCCGTCATGCCGAGGGGTTCGGCAATCTCGGTCCGGAGCAGCGTCTCCCAGCTTTCGCCGGTGCTGGCCTCCAGCATCGCGCCCGCAACCACATAGCCCGCATTGGAATAGAGAAAGTCACCCACCGCCCCGGCCGGCGGATCCGCCAGGATATCGGCCGCATAGGCCAGACGGTCCGCGCGGATGTCCCGGCTGGCAAGCGCCCCGGAAAGCCGCATGCTGGCGAACCGGCCGATGTTCGGCGCCAGTCCGGCCCGATGCGACAGAAGATCGATGTAGCTCGCATCGCGATAGGCGGCGTCGATGCCCGGTATGCTGGCGCCCAGCACCTCGCCCACCGTATCGTCCCAGGACACCGCCCCTGCCTCCACCAGCCGCGCGACAAGCGTCGCCGTCATCGCCTTGGTGTTCGATCCGATGTGCCAAAGATCGCTGTCGCCAATCTCCGCCTCCTGCCCCAGGATGCGCAAACCGCCGAAGCCGCTTGCAACCGCCCCTTTCCGGAAGACGCCCATCGCAACACCAGGCGCCTCGGTCTCGGCCAGCAGGGCCGTGACCGCCTCGTCCACGGTGATCGCAGGGGCCGCGCCCCCCATCAGTCCGCCGGTGATCAGCACCGCGCCGAAGATCTTTCCAAGCATTCTCATGAAAAAGAGATGGGTATTCGCCGCGCAGATGCAACATGGAAGCATGCGGCACCCGATTGACCAGGATCGGGCCGGATCGTGCCGGTCGGGAGAGCGCACTTGATTTTCCCGATTTCCTGTTGAACCTTGCCCCCACCAGTTTCGGCATTCTGATCGCAGGCCACGGATGCAGCGCGCTCTTCTTCTTGGATTTTCAGTCTCGGCGGCCGGGGCCCTGCCGGTCTTCGGGCAAACCTGCGATTTCGACAACCCCGATGTCGCCTCCCGGATCGCGGTCTGCGAGCAGGCCTACCAATCCGCCCCGGACAATGCCGCCGCGGCCTATGCGTTGAGCGTCAAGGGTCATGCCCAGCGCGTCACGGGCGATCTGGACGGCGCGTCCCAGACGCTGGCAGCGGCGGTGAACCTGACGCCGGAAGACGGCTGGCTCTGGGTTCAGCTTGGCCTCGTGCGGTTCAACCAGAATGACGTGCCGGGCTCCATCGCCTATTATTCCGCCGCGATCGCCCTCAGCGACGACGGCAACGCCTATGCCAACCGCGCGGACAGCTGGTGGTTCCTGCGTGTGGCGCAGCGCTGCTCTGACGATGCAGATCAGGCCCTGCGGATCCAGCCCGACTATCCTTTCGCCAATGACGTCAAGGGACGCTGTCTTCTGGACCTTGGCCAGCCAGAGCAGGCGCTGAACTATTTCGATACGGCGATCCGTCAGGACGCTGGTTTCCAGCGCGCCTATTTCGACAAGATCACCGCGTTGATGATGCTTGAACGATATCAAGAGGTTGTCCAGCTTGCCGATTACGTGCTGCAGCCCGGCATCATCCAGCAAAGCGTGCCATGGCTTGAAGAGGGCATCCGCGCCCAGCGGCTTCTGGCCTTTTCGTTCTACGGGGCCGCGAACATGGTTTCGGCCGAGGCCGACGCCCTGCTGAACGCCTATCCGGGCAACCTCGCCGCGATCAATGTGAAGGCGATGGCCCTCGTCACCGCCGGAAGATTTGCCGAAGCCGATGCCGCCGCAGGACCGATGCGCCAGAACACCGATGGCCGCGACATGGAGGGGGCCTATTATGACACGCTGGCCCAGATCGACATCGCGCTTGGCAGGCTTGATGCGGGGTATGCGAACTTTCAGGCCGCGCTCAAACGCAGTCCGGGACTGTCACGGGTCTATGCCAAAAAGCTGTCGGAGCTTGGGTTTCTGCCGCTGTCGAACTCGCCCGAGGGCGTTCTGACCGCCCTTCGCCGCTGTATCGACGTCAGGAAGAATGACTGCGCCGTCGCAGGATGACCGGGGTCAGACCGGATGACCCTGATCGTCATCCGCGTTGATCACGGTCAGCACCAGCGCCCGAAGCACCGTGTGGCCGATGACGGGCAGCACCGCCCAGAACAACAGCCAGTGCGACACATCGACCGACCGGATCATCGTCTCGTTCAGCACGAGGAACGCGAAGTTGTAGACGACCATCATCCGCGTCAGACCCATCAGATGGCCCTGCATTTCCGGCGCGGGCCAGAAGGTCGCGGCGGTCGTGCTGCGGCCGCGGAGGTAGTCGGCGAAGAAGACCCCGCCGATGATCACGTAGAACGCGCTCTGCATCCGCTGGCACCAGAGCGGGTCGCTGGCCAGGGCCAGAACGGCAAGCGGCGCGATCGAGAAGACCAGCGCGAGAACCACCGTCCGGCTGACGCTGTATTGCATCAGCATCCGCCGCACCATGCCCTCGAAGCCAAGGGCGATGCGCACCGAAAGCGCGATCAGGAAGGCCGTCACCATGGCATGGCCGTTGCCGTCACCGCCGAGCATCACCGCCAGAACCGGATAGGAGGTTACCAGAACCGCACCGGGAATGTAGATGGTGCGCGGCAGCGGCGGCAGATCCTGAAACAGGCTGAAGAACAGGCGGAAGATGTCGAACGGGTCACGATACATGGGGCAGCCTTTCGTCGCTTCCCCATCGATCTAACGGCGCATTTGGGCGGTCATTGGGCGGGATGACGACGCTCCGGCGACATTCCTGTGCCGCATTCTCAGCTCTTGTCGTCCGGTGGCTCGATGATGAAGCGTTCCAGCAGGCTGATCTGCACCATCAGGAACACGAACAGCGCCACCGGCATGCCGAAGGTTTCCAGCACGACCCATGTGTATTCGGATTGTGTGCGCCAGATCAATTCGTTAGCCACCGCGAGCGCCGCGAACATCATCGCCAGTCGGCGCGTCAGGATCATCCAGCCTTCCGGCTTCAGCGGCAGTGCCGCGCCCATGATCCACTGAAGATAGCTTTTCCCGCGCAAGATCCCGATCCACAGCAGAATCGAGAACATGGCGTAGACGATGGTCGTCTTCATCTTGAAAAAGCTCTGGTTATTGAACCAGGCCGTCAGCCCGCCAAAGACGATGACCATGATCGCCACGAAGATCTGCATCCGGCTCAGCACGCCCGTCAGCCACCAAAGCGCCGCAATTGAGGCAAGAAGGACCGGCACCAGGATTACCGCCGCGACGATGAAGCCGGAATAGCTGGTGCCCCAGATCACGAAGGTGTCTTCCTTGATCCACATGTAGACCGCGAAGAACAGGAGCGAGGGGCCAAGCTCCAGCGCCTGCCGCAGCACAGGGCTAATGGGTTTCTCGCGCATCCTCGTCATCCCGTCCATTCCATTGTCACCGCGCCGATCGCGATCAGCGCCATCAGTGCCATCCGGCGCGGCCCGACCTTTTCACCCAGGACCAGCCAGCCGATCAGTGCGGCGAAGACGACCGAGGTTTCGCGCAGCACCGCTGCTTCGCCCACCTTGTCCAACCGCGTTGCCAGCATGATGGAGCCGAAGGAGAAATAGGCCACGAACGCACCCAATACACCCCTTTTCAGCAGGGGCAACACCTCGCTCGGCGGAATTTCCCGCCATCGCCGCCGGGTGACCATGGGAATGAAAATGCCGTCCAGCATGAAAAACCAGGCAAGGAAGGTGAAGGGATCCGCCGTCGCCCGGATGCCATAGGCGTCATAGGTCGTGTAAAGCGCGACCATCGCACCGGTGGCCACCGCAAAGCCAAGCGCCGGACCAAGGCTGTGCCGGTCCACCTCGACATGGCGCAGGTTCCACAGGGCAAGGCCAAAGATCCCGGTCAGCAGGATGCCAAGGCCGATCCATTGCCCGGGCGCGAAGTGCTCGCCAAAGACGAGACCGGCCCCCAGCACCGTGAAGGCCGGTGCCGTCCCGCGCACCACCGGATAGACGACCGTATAGGCGCCGCGGGTGTAGGTCATCGCCTGCAGCACCTTGTAGACCGCATGGATGCCGACCGCTCCGGCAAAGATCGGCCACATATGGGGTTCGGGCCAGGGCACGACGAAAAGCGCGAAGGGCGCCGCGATGATCCCATAATTCGCATCGATGGCCGCCCGGCTGAGCCAGGGGTCATGCCGCCCCTTCTGCAAAGCGCCGAAAAGCGCATGCAGCACCGCCGCCAGCAGCGCCAAAGCCAGCGCCGCATCATGCCCGGCCGGGTGCCTTCGATCGACCGCAGGAAGTCCGTCAAGGGGCCAGCCCCGGCGTCCACTCCAGCGTCACCGTCGCCCCGGCAAAAAGCCGCGCCAGCGCCTCGGGGCCATCGCGGCGCCTGTGGATGCGCGCCCAGGCCTTCTCGTGCAGATGATAGGCGACGGTGTTGCACATCGGCTCCACCAGCGCGAGCAGGCCGCCAACGATGAAGCTGCCGGTCAGGAGATAGGCGACCATGAAGGCGACGGTGAAGTGGACGGCGGCGAAGCTCAGAGTCTTTGTAAGCGGGTTGTTGATCATAGCAGCCTCCTTTC
>JAAURK010000079.1 GCA_012032275.1 Tabrizicola sp. | reverse complement strand
GGGCCTGACGGTGGTCTTCACCGGCAGACTGGAAAGATGACGCGCGCCGAGGCCAAGGCCCGCGCCGAAGCCCTGGGCGCGAAGGTCGCAGGATCGGTCAGCGCCAGGACCGATCTCGTCGTCGCCGGACCCGGTGCGGGTTCCAAGGCCAGGGAGGCGGCGAAGCTTGGCATCCGGATGATCGACGAGGATGGCTGGCTTGCCCTGATCGGCGCCGCATGAGCCGGCCGGAGGTTCTTTTCCCGCTTTTTGCCGAAATGGAAACGCTCGATGGCGTTGGTCCGAAGACTGCCCAGGTTTTCCAGGCGCTTGGCATGTCTCGGCCGAAGGATCTCTTGTATTATCTGCCACAGTCCGGTGTCGACCGCACCCGCCGCGCCTCGGTTCGCGAGATCACGCCGCCCGCGGTGCTGACGGTGGAGGTGACGGTCGGAGGGCATTTTCCGCCGCGCCGGAAGGGCGGGCCCTACCGGGTGATGGTGCGGGACACGCTTCTGGAGTTCATGGTGGTCTTCTTCCATGCCCGCGGCGATTATCTGCAAAAGCTGCTGCCAACCGGTCAGCGACGGTTGATTTCGGGGAAGGTGGAACTTTTCGACGGCGTGGCGCAGATGGTTCATCCCGACCATGTGCTCCGCCCTGACGAGGCGGATGAGCTGGCCGGATATGAGCCGGTCTATCCGCTTTCGGCGGGGCTGACCCAGCGGGTGGTGGCAAAGGCCGTCGCCGCCGCCCTTCAGCGGACACCCGATCTGCCGGAATGGGTTGATGGCGCGCTGAAGCGGCGGGAGGGCTGGCCGGATTGGCATGCCGCGCTGGTCGCCGCCCATGCCCCCGCCGATGCTGCGGGACTGGCCGTCGCGCATCCGGCGCGTCAGCGGCTGGCCTATGACGAGCTTTTCGCGCATCAGTTGACCCTCTCGCTTGCCCGGGCGCAGCTGCGGCGCGGCAAGGGACGGGCGAGTGCTGGAACCGGGGAATTGCAGACGAAGGTGATGACAAGCCTGCCCTATGCGCCAACCGCCGCCCAGACCCGCGCGATCAGCGAGATTGCGGCCGATATGGCCTCGGGTCTGCGGATGAACCGCTTGCTGCAGGGCGATGTCGGTTCGGGAAAGACGCTGGTCGCGTTCATGGCGCTTCTGATCGCGGTCGAGGCGGGCGGTCAGGGTGTGATGATGGCACCGACCGAAATTCTGGCGCGGCAGCATCACGAGGGGCTGGAACCGCTGGCGGCTGCGGCGGGGGTCAGGCTCGTGCTTCTGACCGGGCGCGACAAGGGGGGCGAGCGGGAGGCGAAGCTTGGCGATCTGGCGGCGGGGCGCACGGACATTCTGGTCGGAACCCATGCGGTCTTTCAAAAGGACGTCCATTTCCACGATCTCCGCCTTGCCGTGGTCGACGAACAGCACCGCTTTGGCGTTGCCCAGCGGATGGAGCTTGGCGCGAAGGGAGAGGTAGCCGATGTGCTGGTGATGACGGCGACCCCGATCCCGCGCAGTCTGGCGCTTGCCACCCATGGCGATATGGATGTCTCGGTGCTTGACGAGAAACCCGCGGGGCGAAAGCCGATCCGGACGGCGCTGGTGCCCTCATCGCGCATCGACGAGGTGGTCGCGCATCTGGCGCAGGCGACGGCCGAGGGGCGGCAGGCCTATTGGGTCTGCCCCCTCGTCGACGAGTCGGAGGTTGTCGATTATGCCAGCGCCGAGGCCCGCTTTCAGCATTTGCGCGCCACGCTTGGTGAGGGGGTCGTCGGACTGGTGCATGGCCAGATGCCGCCGACCGAGAAAGACGCGGCGATGGCGGCGTTCGTCGCCGGGCGGACCAAGGTTCTGGTCGCCACGACCGTGATCGAGGTGGGCGTGAACGTGCCCAACGCCTCGATCATGGTGATCGAACAGGCCGAGATCTTCGGTCTGGCGCAGCTTCACCAATTGCGCGGCCGGGTCGGCCGGGGCGAGGCGCAATCGACCTGCCTCCTGATGTATCAGACGCCGCTTGGCGAGGCGGGGGAGCGGCGGTTGAAAGTGATCCGGGATACCGAAGATGGGTTCCGCATCGCCGAAGAGGATCTTGCGATGCGCGGGGCGGGCGATCTGATCGGCACGGCCCAGTCCGGGTTGCCGCGGTTCCGCGTGGCCGATCTGGAACGGCAGGCCGGCCTGATGGCCCTGGCGCAAAGCGATGCGCGCAAGCTGCTGGCCGATGATCCGCGACTGACCAGCCCCCGCGGCAGGCGGCGCGCACGCTCCTTTGGCTGCTGGATCAGGATCGGGCGATCCGCCTGATCTCCGTCGGCTGAAACGTTCCTGAAAAGTTAACGGATGTTCCCTTAAAGTTCTTTACTTTTGGTTTCGAGTATGAGAACAATACGGCAACAACAGGAGGTAGTCATGTTCGAGACCATGAAATCCGTCATCAACCGGGCCTCCGCAACGGCCGTTGACGATCTGATCGGTGCGCTTTCGCTCTTTGCTTTTCTGTTCGCCATCCTGTCCCTGTCGGGTTCCGCCTGAGAGTCTGCCGCTGTCTGTTCCCCAAGGTGCGTCCGCGCTGCATCTGTCCCCCATGTGAGCCATGGTGATGCGGCCCCGCCCTCAGACACGCCACTGCCGCCGCCGTCCCAGACGTGCGGCGGTTTTTTCATGCTGCCTTTTCGGCTTCGGCAATCGCCTCGCAAACCGCGTCGAGCGCCAGCAGGATCGAGGCATGGCGATTCTTGTAATCCCGCGCCGGAAGCAGCACCTCATAGCCCGCGAACGGGGGGGCAGGCAGGGGGCCGCCCTCGGTCAGCATGGCGCGCAGCGCGTCACGGGCGGCGGCAAGTTCGGCAAGGCTCCGTCCAAGGACAGCATGGCCAAGGATGGCGGCGGAGGCCTGACCAAGGGCGCAGGCTTTTACATCCTGGGCGAATTCGGCGACACGTCCATCGGCGAGACGCACGTCGGCGGTCACGGTCGAACCGCAAAGCGGAGAGCGTTTGCGCGCGCTGCCCTGGGGCGCGGAGAGGCGGCCAAGATGCGGGATGTCGGCGGCAAGTTCGAGGATCCGCCTGGAATATAGCTTGATGAGGTCGCTGTCGCTCATGGCTTGTCCTTCTACCGCCCCCTATGTAATCCCCGAGGGGTCCGCCGCCAAGGAGAACTGCGATGGCTTTCGATCCCGCAACGCTGGTTTTCAACGAAGCCGGGCTGATCCCCTGCATCGCGCAGGATCATCTTACGGCCGAGGTGCTGATGTTTGCCTGGATGAACGAGGCGGCGGTCAGGGCAACGCTGGAGACGGGGCAGGTGACCTACTGGTCGCGGTCCCGGCAGGCGTACTGGGTCAAGGGCGCGACGTCGGGGAACCATCAGCGGCTGGTCGAGATGCGGGTCGATTGCGACCGGGATTGTCTTCTGGTGCAGGTCATGCAGGAGGGGCCCGCCTGCCATACGAACCGGCGGTCCTGCTTTTATACGGCGATCCGGCAGGGGGCAGAGGTGGAGATCATGGCGCCGTCCGTCGACCGCGCATGAGTACCACATGAAAATCAATGGCTTGAGGCGCCGGTCAGCTCTCTGGCAACCCGACCATCCGCCGGATGTCTTCCGGCGTTGCACCTTCGGCCCGGAATTTCGACAGGGCCCGCGCGTCATCGCGCTTGGCCAGACGCATGCCCTGATCGTCGCGGATCAGGCGGTGGTGGTGGTAGATCGGGGTTGGCAAGGCGAAGAGATGCTGAAGGATCACCTGCACCGGGGTGAAATCGAAAAGGTCTTCGCCCCGGATCACATGGGTAACCCCCTGACCGGCATCGTCGAGCGCCGCAGCCAGGAAATAGGCAACGATATCCTCGCCCTTGCGGCCAAGGACCACGTCGCCGATTCGGGTGAGCGCCTTATCGCGGTCGATGACCTGCGTGCCCGAATGGGCCGGGCCGGTCTCGGCGAAGGCAAGATCGGCGGCCGCGAGAGAGTTTAACGCGGCGCCAAGGTTCAGGCGCAGGGCATCGCCGGGCTGGCGGCTGGCCATGCTGCGATGGCGGCAGGTTCCGGGATAGACAGGGAAGGCCACCCCCTCCTGCGGGGCAGAAACCGCGGCGCGGATATCAGCACGGGAGCAGGAACAGGGATAGAGAAAGCCTTGCGCGACAAGAGCTTCCAGGCGGGAGTTATAGCTGGCAATATGCTCGGACTGACGAAGGATGGGGCCATCGACGGCAAGACCAAGCCAGCGCAGGTCTTCCTGGATCTGAAGGTCATAGTCCCGCTTGGAGCGTTCAAGGTCGGTATCCTCCATCCGAAGAAGGAAACGACCGCCCTCGGCGCGCGCCATGTCATGCGCAAGGATCGCGGAATAGGCATGGCCAAGATGCAGCGGCCCGGTGGGCGACGGGGCGAAGCGGGTTACGAAAGCCATTCCGTGAACGCCAGTTTCGCGCGGTCGGTATAGGCTTTGTAGCGGTCTTTCCGGCCCCTGCGCCCGCCTTTGGCATCGATCGGGGGGAAAAGACCGAAGTTGACGTTCATCGGCTGGAAGGTCTTCGCCTCGGCCCCGCCGGTGATATGGTTCACGAGCGCCCCCATCGCGGTTTCCGGCGGCGGCGGGGGAAGCGTCCGGCCCATGATCTCGGCGGCGGCCATGCGACCGGCAAGAAGGCCCATCGCGGCGCTTTCGACATAGCCTTCGACGCCGGTGATCTGGCCCGCAAAGCGGATGTGCGGCCGCGATTTCAGACGCATCTGATGGTCAAGAAGCGTCGGCGAGTTGATGAACGTGTTGCGATGGATCCCGCCGAGCCGCGCGAAATTTGCGTCCTGAAGCCCGGGAATCATCTTGAAGACAGCGGTTTGCGCGCCGTACTTCATCTTTGTCTGGAAGCCCACGATATTGTAGAGCGTGCCAAGCTTGTTGTCCCGGCGAAGCTGCACGACCGCATGGGGTTTTTCCGGCCGGTGGGGATTGGTCAGGCCCACGGGTTTCATCGGGCCGAACCGCAGGGTTTCGCGGCCCCGCTCCGCCATCACCTCGATCGGAAGGCAGCCGTCGAAATAACCGGCAGTCTCGCCTTCATGGAATTCGGTCTTTTCAGCCGCCAGCAGGGCGTCGATGAACGCCTCATACTCGTCCTTGGTCATCGGGCAGTTGATGTAAGCCTTCTGCTCGTCCTCCGTCTCGCCCTTGTCATAGCGGCTTTGCAGCCAGGCCTGCCCCATGTCGATCGTCTCGGCATAGACGATGGGGGCGATGGCGTCGAAGAAGGCGAGGGCATCGGCCCCGGTCGTATTGCGGATGCTGGTTGCCAGCGCGGCAGAGGTGAGAGGGCCGGTGGCGATGATCCAGTGACCGGATGAGGGAAGATCGGTAACCTCTTCATATGTCGTTGAAATCAGCGGATGTGACTTCAGCTTCTCGGTGACGGCGGCGGCGAACGGATCGCGGTCGACGGCCAGTGCGCCGCCCGCAGGCAGGCGGTGGCGGCTCGCCATATCCATGATCAGCCCCCCCGCAGCGCGCATTTCCCAGTGCAGCAGTCCTACGGCGTTGCGCTCGTCATCATCCGAACGAAAGGAATTCGAGCAGACCATTTCGGCGAAATCGCCGGTCCGGTGGGCGAAAGTGCCGACCCCGGGGCGCATTTCGTGAAGGACGACGGGAACGCCCGCCTCGGCCGCCTGCCAGGCCGCTTCGGACCCGGCCATGCCGCCGCCGATGATGTGAAGCTGTTCCATGGGCGGGATGTAGCCGCCGGGCGGCGACAGATCAACCGGTCAGATCAGGGCGATGCGTTCGCGTTGCGCGGGATCGGGGTAGGGCCGGTAGAGCCCGACGTCGACCCGGGCGATCATCCCGTGCAGCAGGTCATAGCGGCGGGTGGTTTCGTCATCGGCTGTGGCGAGCGCTGAGAAGGCGGTGTCAAGGGTCGCAAGCCCCGGAATCTCGATCTCCAGCAGAAGATCGGTGTGCTGGCCCGACGCAAGCCCGAACTTGCGGCGGAGAAGGCGCCAACCGGTGATCAGGCCTTGCGCCTGCAGGTGGCCCATCCACTGCGTGCACGCCTGCGAAAACGCCAGGGCACGCGCCTCGGGGCGAAGCTCGATCATGCAATGGTAGAGGTTCATCAGTGTCTCCCTTCCGCGTCATGATCGCAGAAAGGCGTTACGCAGCCCTTAATCGCTTGCGATGGTCCGCGGTAAAGGCCTGTCGGTGGCTGGTGTCATGGCCAAGCGCTTGGGCTTTCAGGAAAAATCCCGGCGCGGGAAGCTGGTCGGGCGAAAGCCGCTGGCGAAGGACGGCGGCGCGGAATGGCAGGCCCTGGGCTGCGTCGGTTTCCATCAGCGCTTCAAGCTGCGCCGTGAGCTCGGCCATCCGCAGGCCAAGATCCCTGGCGAGCGCGCCGTAAGCGACTGTCTCGCCGGCCGCCGCGAGGGCCGCAAGGCGGGTTTCAAGGGCGCTTTTCAAGGGCGGTGGCGATGCGGTCGAGGTGGCGGGCGATGTCGCGCTGGATGTCGGCCTGTTCGTCCATTGTCTTCTTCCAGCCGCCGCCCGCACCCGCGCGTTTCATGAAGAATATCCACACCGCGAGCAGGATGATGAAGGGTGCCCAGGCCTTCAGAAACTCCAGCAACGGGTACATCACTCCTCTCCCTGATCGGCCACGCGGGCGACCGATACGACTTCTTCGTCCCCGCCGACGTTGAACACCCGCACGCCGCCTGCGCTGCGCGAGCGGAAGCTGATCTGGTCGACCGGCACGCGGATCGACTGGCCGGTGGAGGTGGCAAGCATGATCTGATCGGACAGCGTCACGGGGAAGGAGGCCACGATGCGGCCTCCGCGCGGGCCGGGAGAGATCGCCTTGACGCCCATGCCGCCGCGCCCGCGAACGGGGTAGTCATGGGAGGAGGAAAGCTTGCCCGAGCCGCCCCTTGTGACGGTGAGGATCAGTTCTTCGGCCGCCGACATTGCAGCGTAGCGGTCGGGGGAAAGCTGGCCCGCGGGCGCGGCCTCTTCCTCGTCGTCGGTCTCTTCCTCGGTGATCCCTGCCATCAGGCGGCGCTGCTTGAGATAGGCCGCACGCTCGGCCGGGTCTGCCTCGAAATGGCGCAGGACGGCCATGGAGACGACGCGGTCGCCGGTGGCGAGCCGGATACCGCGAACGCCGGTCGAGCCGCGGGATTTGAACACGCGGATCTCGGTGGTCGAGAAGCGGATGGCGCGGCCGAGTTCGGTGACAAGCATCATGTCGTCATTCTCGTCGGCGATCGCGGCATTCACCAGGCTGACGCCCTCGGGCAGGTTCATCGCGATCTTGCCGTTGCGTTTGACATTGGTGAAATCCGAAAGGTCATTCTGCCGGACATCGCCGTCGGAAGTGGCGAAGACGATCTGAAGGCTGTCCCAGTCTTCCTCGGGGACGTCCACGGGCATCAGGGCGGCGATGGAGACGCCCTGGTCGATGGGCAGGATGTTGATGATCGCCTTGCCCTTGGCCTGACGGCCCGCGAGCGGAAGGCGCCAGGTCTTCAGCTTGTAGACCATGCCGCCGGTCGAGAAGAACAGAAGGTTGGTATGGGTATTGGCAACGAAGAGGGTGGTGACCACATCGTCTTCCTTCGTCGCCATCGAGGCCAGGCCCTTGCCACCGCGGTTCTGGGCGCGGAACTCGGCGAGGGGGGTGCGCTTGATGTAGCCGCCGGAGGTGATGGTCACGACCATATCCTCCCGCTCGATCAGGTCTTCATCCTCCATATCGCCGGACCAATCGGCGATTTCGGTGCGGCGGGGGACGGCAAAGAGATCCCGCACCTCCCGCAGTTCCGCCGCGATGATGGCCATGATCCGCTCACGCGATCCAAGGATTGCCAGGTAATCCTGGATACTTGCGGCCAGTTCCTCAAGTTCGTCGGTGATTTCCTTGACGCCAAGGGCGGTCAGCCGCTGCAGCCGGAGGTCGAGGATCGCGCGCGCCTGGATTTCCGACAGATTGTAGGTACCGTCGTCATTGATCGTATGCGAGGGATCGTCGATCAGCTTGATATAGGCGGCGATATCCTGGGCGGGCCAGCGCCGGGTCATCAGTTTCTCGCGCGCCTCTCCTCCATCGGCCGAGCCGCGGATGGTGCGGACGACCTCATCCACATTCGACACGGCCACGGCGAGACCGCAGAGCACATGGCTCCGCTCGCGGGCCTTGCGCAGCTCGAACGCGGTTCGGCGGGCGACGACTTCCTCGCGGAAGGTGATGAAATGCGTCAGAAAATCACGTAAAGGCAGCTGCTCTGGCCGACCACCGTTCAGCGCAAGCATATTGCACCCGAAGCTGATCTGCATGGGCGTGAAGCGATAAAGCTGGTTGAGCACGACATCCGCGGTCGCGTCGCGCTTCAGCTCGATCACCACGCGCACGCCGATCCGGTCGGATTCGTCGGCAACGCCGGAAATGCCCTCGATCCGCTTGTCGCGGACCATTTCGGCGATCTTCTCGATCATCGAGGCCTTGTTCACCTGATAGGGAATCTCGTCGACGATGATCGCGAAACGATCCTTGCGCACTTCCTCGACATGGGTTTTGGCGCGCACGATGACCGAGCCGCGGCCTTCGAGATAGGCCTTGCGCGCGCCGGAACGGCCCAGAATCTGTGCGCCGGTGGGAAAGTCGGGGGCGGGGATGATCTCCATCAACGCCTCGGTGGAAAGATCGGGATCCCGGATCAGCGCCAGCGTGCCGTCGATCACCTCGCCAAGGTTGTGCGGCGGGATCCGGGTCGCCATGCCGACAGCGATCCCCTCCGCGCCGTTGACGAGCATGTTGGGAAACCGGGCGGGCAGGACCGTCGGCTCACGGTCCTTGCCATCGTAATTGTCCTGAAAATCAACGGTTTCCTTGTCGATATCGGCCAGAAGATAGGCGGCCACCTTGGCCATCCGCACTTCGGTATAACGAAAGGCCGCGGGGGGATCGCCGTCCATGCTGCCGAAATTGCCCTGACCGTCCAGAAGCATGACCGACATGCTGAACGGCTGTGCCATCCGCACCAGCGCATCATAGATGGCGCTATCGCCATGCGGGTGATACTTGCCCATCGCATCGGCCACCGGGCGCGAGGATTTGCGGTAGGGTTTGTCGAAAGTGTTCCCGACCTCGTGCATCGCATAAAGGATGCGGCGATGCACCGGTTTCAGCCCGTCGCGCAGATCGGGGATCGCGCGCGACACGATCACGCTCATCGCGTAATCGAGATAGGCGGTCTTCATCTCGGCGGCGATATCCACCTGCGGCCCGTGATAGCCCGGCCGTTCAGGAATTTCGCCTGTATTTTCATCGTTTTCTGGGATGTCAGCCACGCTGCGCCGTGCCTCTGCGTTCTGGTCAATATCTAGCTGTCGGCACATTACACCATCCAAGCTATGGGGTGCAATGGCAGGTTCGGATTCACCTGGCAGCCAGCGAGGGAGAGTGACAATATCTTGTTTTTATTGAAACTTAATGGATTTTTGGCATCCTTCCGTCACCAGGCAGACGACAGAGGGACATCGATGCAGAAATCCGAAACGGAAATGATGTTGAAGGGATACGGGCTGACGACGGCGGAACTTTACTACCGGATGCCGGATTATCGAAGCGTTATCAATAGCTTCATCTGGCAGGATTACGATCTTGCTCCGGATTATCCAGAGCTTTTTCGGTTCATCGAATTCTGGCAGGGCAACATCGAGGGACCGCTGCATTCGGTGCGGTTCACGCATCGCAAGTTGATCGCGCCGGGCGAATGGCGGAACGTGGTGGGTGAGTTCCGGCTGCATTAGCCTTGCCTCACCGCCACCAGACTGCCCGGCGGATAGATGTGCTGCGGGGCGGCCGACTCCTTTGCTTGACTCCGTTCACAGACCGGTGAACAACCCGACGAAAGTTTTCTGGGAGGGACACGTGGTCAAGAAGGCTTTGGTTTTTGTCGCCGGGGTTGCGGTGCTGACGCTCGTCTTCATCTTTCAGGACTGGTACCGCTTTGCCAAGTATTCCGAGATCGATCCAAAACGCGGAATCTTCGGGAACGATCATCTTGAAGTCTGGATCGACATCAACGCCCGGATGCCCGCCCCGATGCGGAAGTGGGCCTGCAAGACGCTTCTGGAGCGTGAGGCAGCGGTGATCGGTGGTACCGGCCGGGCACCTTATGGTTGTGATCCGGATTTTGATCCAAACGCGGTAGGTCCGGCGATGAGTGAGGCTCTGATCGGCAGCATGGTGACGAATTCGGTCCGCGTGGCACAATCCCGCAATGCGACGGCGGAGCAGCTGGAGGCCATCAAGGCCTGCATGCAGACAGAGTTCGTCGCGAAACTTCCGCCGGAGCTGATCGAGAAAGTCGATGGTGCGACCTATGACCCGGTGGCGGCGGATGCACTGTCGAACGCCGGTTTCGCCGCGACGGATGCCTGCCTGGCGAAACAAGGGGTTGACTGAGCGGCTAGATGGGCCGGGGCCTATCCTTCAGGTCATGCCGCGCGGAGGATCATGCCGAAAAGATCGCGTGGGTCGTCGGGATCCGCGATCATGTCGAGATTTTCGCAAAGGCCGGTCTCTGCCAGCTTTGACCGCACATAGCGCAGCGCCGAGAAATCCTCGATGGCGAAACCCACGCTGTCAAAGAGCGTCACCTGATCGGCGCGCGTGCGCCCCGGGGCCTCGCCGGACATGACCTGCCAGAGTTCGGTCACCGGATGATCGGGGGCCAGTTGCTGGATCTCTCCCTCGATCCGGGTCTGTGGCGGGTATTCGACGAAGATCGACGAGCGGAGCAGAATGTCGCGGTGAAGCTCGGTCTTGCCGGGGCAATCGCCGCCGACGCCGTTGATATGCACCCCTGCGCCGACCATGTTGTCGGTCAGGATGGTGGCATATTGCTTGTCGGCGGTGACGGTGGTGATGATCTGCGAGCCGAGGATCGCTTCTTCCGCCGTGCGGCATGCCGTGACGTTCAGCCCGCGCCCGGCGAGGTTGCGGACGCATTTCGCCGTGGCCTCGGGATCGATGTCGTACAGCCGCACTTCGGTGATGCCGCAGACCGCCTTGAAGCCCAGCGCCTGAAATTCGGCCTGCGCGCCATTGCCGATCAGCGCCATGGTGGTGGAGCCTTCGGGTGCCAGCCATTTCGCGGCCATCGCACTGGTCGCGGCGGTGCGCAAGGCGGTGAGGATGGTCATCTCGGACAGCAGCAGCGGGTATCCGGTGGCGACATCGGCGAGCAGCCCGAAGGCGGTAACGGTCTGCAGGCCCTGTTTCATGTTCGCGGGATGGCCGTTCACATATTTGAAGCCGTAGGTCTCGCCGTCCGACGTGGGCATGAGTTCGATCACCCCGACATCGGAATGCGAGGCGATGCGCGGCGTCTTGTCGAATTTCGGCCAGCGACGGAAATCGGCTTCGATCTCGGCGGCAAGATCGATCATCACCTGCTCGACACCGAGCCGCAGCACCAGTTTCATCATGTGGTCGACGGAAACGAAGGGAACGAGGTTCAGGGTCATGATCCGATCACTTTGCACGGGTGGGGCGGTCGAAGACCTTCTTGCCCATGAGCGATCCGACAAGATCGACCATCAGGCGCGCGGTCATGCCGCGGTCATCGAGAAACGGGTTCAGTTCCACGAGATCGAGCGAGGTGACGAGCCCGGATTCGTGCAGCAGCTCCATCACCAGATGCGCCTCGCGGAAGGTGGTGCCGCCTGGGACGGTGGTGCCGACGGCGGGGGCGATGGAGGGGTCGAGGAAATCGACATCCAGCGAGACATGGAGCATGCAGCCATCTGCCCTGACCTCGTCAAGGAACTCCCTCAAGGGGGCGACGATGCCACGCTCATCCAGCACGCGCATGTCATTGATGGCGATGTCGTGTTTCAACATGGCGGCATGTTCGGCCGGATCGACCGAGCGGATGCCATACATGCAGATGCGGTTGGCCGGCACCGGGGCGGGGAAGGGGGGGAAGGCATCGAAGCCATCGCGCCCGGCGATATAGGCAAGCGGCGTGCCGTGAAGATTGCCCGAGGTGGTGGTGGCGGGGGTGTGGAAATCGGAATGCGCGTCAAGCCAGATGAGGGCGAGCGGACGGCCCTGCCGTTCGGCAAAGGCAGCAGCACCGCTGACGGAGCCGAGGGCCAGCGAATGGTCGCCGCCAAGCAGGATCGGCAGGCCGCTTTCGGACAAAGCGTCATCGACGCGGTCGGCCAGCACCTCGGTCCAGCCGAGCGTTTCGGCGAGGGAATGAACCGCCGGGTTGGCGCAGGTGACCTCGCCGAGCGGCGGAAGCGACAGATCGCCCCAATCCTCCACCCCGTGACCAAGATCACGGATCGCGGCTTCGATGCCCGCCACCCGGTAGGCGGCCGGGCCCATGCGACATCCCTGGCGTTTCTGGCCGGTGTCTATCGGGGCGCCGATGAGGATGATCTTGGGCATGAGGTTTCCTTTCCCGCAGGACGTTCTTTCCGACTTGCGGCAGATCCTACCCCCGTTATTGTCGGTTCGCATAGTGGCTTGTGCAAAACGGCGGGGCTTTCGCGCATGATGGACGATACCGACCAGCGGCTGATCGCCGAGCTTCGGCGCGACGGGCGGGCGGCGCTGTCCGATCTGGCCGAGCGGTTGGGGCTCAGCCGCGCGACGGTCCGGGTGCGGATGGAACGGCTGGCAGAACGGGGAGAGATCGCCGGTTTCACGGTGCTCACGCGGGCGGATGTGCTGGCCGCGCCGGTGCGGGCGCTGATGCTGATCGGGATCGAGGGGCGCGGGGCCGAGCGGATCATGGCGCGGCTTGGCGGCCTGCCCGCCGTTCAGGCGGTGCATTCGACGAATGGGAAATGGGATCTGATCGCAGAACTTGGCACGCAGACCCTGCAGGAGCTGGACGAGACGATCTTCCGCATCCGCAATATCGAGGGGGTCAATACGTCGGAGACGAACCTCCTGCTCTCGACCCGCAAGGCCGGGCGGCGGTGACATCCTTGCGACCTATCGGCGCGGCGTCTTGGATCGGCGCGCGCTTCGGCATATGATCGGGCAAAATCGGGGTGGAGCGGTCATGATCGTCGAATTGGGGCATTTCGCGCTGATCCTCGCGCTGTCGGTGGCCGTGGTGCAGGCCGTGCTGCCGATGTGGGGGGCACATCGGCGCGACGCGGGCATGATGGCCGTGGCCGAACCCGCAGCGGTGATACAGCTGATCCTAGTCGCCTTCTCTTTCGCGGCGCTGACCTATGCCTTTGTCGGATCGGATTTTTCCCTTGCGGTGGTGACGGCCAATTCCCACACGCTGAAGCCGATGCTGTACAAGATTGCCGGGGTCTGGGGGAACCATGAGGGGTCGCTGCTGCTCTGGGTGCTGATCCTCGCCCTTTACGGGGCGGCGGTGGCGCGGTTCGGGGGCAACCTGCCGCCGACGCTGCGGGCCCGGGTGATCGCGGTGCAGGGCACGATCGGCGTTGCGTTCCTGCTGTTCATGCTGCTGACATCGAACCCTTTCTGGCGCCTTGCCGTCCCGCCGCTTGACGGGCAGGATCTGAACCCGCTGCTGCAAGACCCCGGTCTCGCCTTTCATCCGCCCTTCCTCTACCTCGGCTATGTCGGCCTTTCGATGGCCTTTTCCTTCGCGGTGGCCGCGCTGATCGAAGGCAGGGTCGATGCGGCCTGGGGGCGCTGGGTCCGGCCCTGGACGCTTGCCGCCTGGATCTTCCTGACCATCGGCATCGCCCTTGGATCGTGGTGGGCGTATTACGAACTTGGCTGGGGCGGGTTCTGGTTCTGGGATCCGGTTGAAAATGCCAGCTTCATGCCCTGGCTTCTGGCCGCGGCGCTGCTGCACTCGGCCATCGTCGTGGAAAAGCGCGAGGCGCTGAAGGCCTGGACGATCCTTCTGGCGATCATGGCCTTCGGGTTCAGCCTCATCGGCACGTTCATCGTGCGCTCGGGCGTCATCACCTCGGTCCACGCATTCGCGAACGATCCCGAACGGGGGGTGTTCATTCTGATGATCCTTGGTGTTTTCACTGGCGGCGCGCTCATGCTCTTTGCCCTGCGGGCCGGTTCGATGGAGGCGAAGGGGCTCTTTGCCGTGGTCAGCCGGGAAAGCGCGCTTGTCGCCAACAACATCCTTCTGGCAGTGGCGGCCTTCGTGGTCTTCATCGGAACGATCTGGCCGCTGATCGCGGAACTGCTGATGGATCGGGCGCTCAGCGTGGGGGAGCCTTTCTTCAATGCCGCCTTCACGCCGTTCTTCGTGGCGCTGGCGCTGATCCTGCCGGTGGGCGCGATGCTGGCGTGGAAACGCGCCGATCCGGGCCGCGCGCT